>CAMDHY010000053.1 GCA_945898215.1 Pseudoxanthobacter soli DSM 19599
CACGCCCGGGCGCCGGCTTGGCCGACGCGGCGGCCTCCAGCTTCGGCGGCTCGGGCGGCGAAGGCTTCGCCGGCTCCGGTGGCGGCGGCTCGGCCGGCTTCACGACGCGGCGGCGACGCTGCCGCAGCGGCGTCACCGTGGCGGCGACGGCCTCCCACAGCGCCCGGTCGATGGGATCGAGCGGCGGCCGGCCGCGCCTAGCCGCCATCGCGCGGCACCAGCACGAACACCTCGGCCGGATGGCGCAGACGCCCCGCCACGGCGCCCGCGGCGTCGCCGGCCCCGACGAAGATGTCGCCGCGCCCGGCGCCCTTGATCGCCGAGCCGGTGTCGTGCGCCGCCATCAGCCGCCGGAACGGCGCGAGTGCGCCACCCGGGCCGATCGGCAGCTCGGCCGACACGAAGACGGGCAGGCCGTAGGGTTGCACGGACGGGTCGACCGCGAGGCTGCGGCCGGCGACCAGCGGCACGCCGAGCGCGCCGACCGGACCCTCGCCGGCCGGCCGGTCGAGCGGCCGGAAGAACACGAAGGAGCGGTTCTGCGCCATCAAGGCGCCCGCCTCGTCGGGATGGGCCTTCAGCCAAGCGGCGAGGCGCTCGGCCGTCATCTCCTCGCGGGCGATCTCGCCGCGGTCGATGAGGATGCGGCCGATGGCGGTGTAGGGATGGCCGGTCTTGCCGTCGTAGCCGACCCGGAGGATCCGCCCGTCGGGCAGGCGGACACGGGCCGAGCCCTGGACGTGGACGAAGAAGGCGTCGACCGGGTCCGCGAGCCAGACGAGCTCGAGGCCCTGCCCGGAGAGAGCCCCCGCCTCGATGGCGGCGCGGTCGTCGAAGGCCGACAGCCGGCCGGCCGCGTCGCGGCGGGCGTGACTGAAGCCGGCGAGCGCGCCGGTGCCCTGCTTCAGGTCGACGAGATCCGACGGCCGGCGGTAGAGCGGCGTCCGGTAGGGACCGCCGGGGGCGAGCGACCCAGCCACCTCCGGCTCGAAATAGCCGGTGAGGAAGCCGTCCGTGGTGACCCGCACCGGCGTGAAGGCGGTCTCGAAGAATCGGCGGGCGATGGCCGCATCGGGGCTCGCCGGCAGCGCCGCCGCGGCGGCGCAAGCGCGTCGGAACGCGGCCGTGTCGACCGCGATGGCGGTCTTCGCCCGCTTGCGGCCGACGGCGGCGGGGCACCCGGCACGGAAGGCCGCGAGCGCCGCCGCGTGGTCGTCGGCGGCCCAGCCGGGGATGTCGGAGAAGCGGACCGGTTCGGCGGCTGCGGGCGCCGCCGGCATCAGGGCCGCGAGGAGCGCCAGGCCCAAGAGCGTCGAATACAATCGCGTCGAACACAATCGCGTCAGAGACCGTCGCGGCAGACAGAGGAGCCGCAGAAACCGGCGCGGCAACGACTGACAGAGCACCGCGGCCGGCGCCGCAGCCGGCGCGACCGGGCGGCGCATGGTCTCAGTCCGCCGATTCGGTCGCGACGAGCTTCCAGTTCGGGTCGCGGCTCGAGACGTCGCGGGCGAACGTCCAGATGTCGACGACCTCGACGACCTTGTTGGCGTCGCCCTCGACGACGGTGCCGTCGCGGCCGCGGGTGAGCGAGATCAGCTCGCTGCGGAAGCGCACGGTGACGTGGGCCGTCGGACCCTTCAGGGAGGCGTCGACGATCTCCGCCTTCTCGATACCGACGAAGGTGGACTCGACCTTCTCGCCGCGCGACTCGCGGTCGGCGATGGCGGCGTCGAAGCCGTCGAAGACCTCCTTCGAGAGCAGCGGCTTCAGGTTCTTGCGGTCGCCCTCGGCAAACGCGGTGACGATCATCTCGTAGGCGGCGCGGGCACCGGTGACGAAGTGCTCGGGATCGAAGCCCGGATCGCTGGCGACGATCGCCGTCAGCTGCTCGTTCAAGGCCGAGCCGGTCGGCGCGATGCGGGCGAGACGCTCGGCCGCCTCGGCGCTCTGCTCGGACGAGGGCTCGCCCGCCTGCTTGGCGGAGGGCAGCGAGACGACGTTGTCGGGGCGCGTCGCGCCGGCCGCCTCGCCGCTCTCGCGCGCCTGATAGGGATCGACTGGCTGTCGTTCGTTGCCGGTGCGGCGGCCGAGCACGCTGCGCAGGCGCAGGAACACGGCGACCGCCAGCACCAGGAAGATGATGTTGTAGATGTCGAACAGCTCGTTCATCTTCCGCTCACCGATCGGCCGGCCACCATCGCCCGCCGCCTTGACGTCCGCGTTGGGTCACGGGATCACCCGCCCCGGGGATGCGCAGTCGGCACGCCCTCCCCATATGTAGGCTCCGTTCAACCAGCATAAAGGCACGCGCACAACCCTCGTCGTTGTTCCGGTCGTCCGACCGGGCCACAGGAGGGCGCCGACAGGACACGATGCCCCTCATTCTCGCGCTCTTGCCGTTCGTTCTCCTCATCGCCGCCGAGATCACCGCCTTCATCCTGGTGGGCGAAGCGATCGGCGTCCTGCCGACGGTGGCCCTCGTCTTCGCGCTGTCCGTCGCCGGCGTCGTCCTCACCCGCCGCCAGGGCCTCGGCGCGCTCCTGCGCATCCGCGCCGAGCTCGACGCCGGTCGCATGCCGGGTGAGGCGATGGGCCACGCGGCGATGATCGTGCTCGCCGGCACGCTCCTCATCATCCCCGGCTTCGTCACCGACGCAATCGGCCTCCTGCTGTTCGTGCCGGCCGTGCGCACCGCGCTGTGGCGGGCGATCGGCCGGCGCCTGAAGGTCAAGGTGGTGCGCACCGGCCCGCGCCGCGGCGGCCCTGTCGTCGACCTCGATCCCGACGCCTACTCCCCCGTCCCCGATCGCCCGCCGGAGCGGCTGCCACCGGCCCCTTGAGGCGGCGGCCCGCGCCCTGCGCCGCGCCGCCTCGGGCGCGCCGGCTTGTCGCTCGGGGGCGGCGCGTGCTAGCGAGCCACCGTCAGCCGGGACCGCAGCCTCGCGGTCCGGCCTCGCACGATCCTCCCCGACAGCGAATGGAACGGCCGATCCATGAGTGACACTTCCGCCAGCGGCAATGCCCGCAGCAACCAGGGCAGCGCTCCGGCCGCCGGCCCGTCCGTCAACGTGCTCGGCCAGTACCTGAAGGACCTGTCGTTCGAGAACCCGCGCGCGCCGCTGTCGCTGCAGCCGCGCGACCAGAGCCCGCCGATCAACATCAACGTCAACGTCAGCGCCCGCCAGCTCGGCCCGTCCGAGATCGAGGTGACGCTGACGATGGAGGCGAAGGCCGGCACCGGCGCAGACGTGCTGTTCGCCTGCGAGATCGCCTACGCCGGCGTCTTCCGCCTGCAAAACGTGCCGCAGGAACACCTGCAGCCGTTCGTGATGATCGAGTGCCCGCGCCTGCTGTTCCCGTTTGCGCGTCAGATTGTCGCGGACGCCACCCGCAACGGCGGCTTCCCGCCTCTGATGGTCGATCCGATCGATTTCGTCGCGCTCTACCAGCAGAACCTCGCCCGCAATCAGGCGAACCCGGCCCCGCAGCCGAACTGAACCGGGTGCCGCGGAACGCGCGGCGCTTCCATGTGACGGGGGAGGCGGCTCAGCCCGCCTCCTCGTAGGAGAGCCAGACCGCCGAAGCGCCGAGGCCGGCGACGAACGCGCGGTGCGCGGCGATCTCCGCCTCCGTCAGGCGCGGCGGCAAAGGCACTGGCCGCCGGCGGGCCGGCCCGCGCTTCACCGATCCCGAGACGAGCCCGACCATCTCCGGCTCGCCGCCGAGGATCAGCGCCGCCTGCCGGCCGCCGATCAGCTCCATGTAGACTTCGGCGAGGAGCTCCGCGTCGAGCAGCGCGCCGTGCTTGGTGCGCGTCGAGTTGTCGATGCGGTAGCGCGCGCAGAGCGCGTCGAGGGAGTTCGGCCCGGCCGGGTGCTTGCGGCGGGCGAGCTTCAGGCTGTCGATCACCCGCTCCGGCCCGATCGGCGGCAGGCCGCAGCGGCCGAGCTCCATGTTGAGGAAGCCGATGTCGAAGTCGGCGTTGTGGATGACGAGGATGGCATCCTCGACGAAGGCCGTGAACGCCGCCGCCACCTCAGGAAAGCGCGGCTTGTCGCGCAGCATCTCGTCGGAGATGCCGTGCACCCGGTAGGCCTCCATCGGCATCGTGCGGTCGGGATTGACGTACTGGTGGTAGATGCGGCCGGTCGGGATGCCGTTGAGCAGCTCGACGCCGCCGATCTCGACGAGGCGGTCGCCGCCCTTCGGGTCGAGGCCGGTCGTCTCGGTGTCGAGCACGATCTCGCGCAAAGGCGGGCTCCAGGCGGCAAGGGGGGCGGACGGCGGGGCGAATCGGCGGCTTTGCGCCCACGCCGTCGCTGCCGACAAATGTCACCGCGGCGGCACGGCGGGCAACCGGTTCCCCAAGCTTATCCCCGGCATCTGTGCGACAGCCCGCAGGATCCCCGCCACCGCGTCCCGCGCCGCATCGATGCCGTGGCTGGTGTCGATGAGGAAATGCGCGCGGCGGCGCTTCTCGGCGTCGGGCAACTGGCGGGCGAGGATGGCGGAAAGCCGCGCCTCCGTCATGCCGGGCCGCGCCATTGCCCGCTCGCGCTGCACCTCCGCCGGCGCCGTGACGACGACGGTGAGATCGACGCGCGCCTCGCCGCCGGTCTCGAAGAGCAGCGGCACGTCGAGGACGACGCGGCGGGCCCCGGCCGATGCGGCCCGGGCGAGGAATTCCGCCTCGGCGGCACGCACCAGCGGATGGACGATCGCCTCCAGCCTCGCGAGGGCTGCGGGGTCGCCGACGACGCGGCCGGCGAGGCGCTCGCGGTCGATGCGGCCGTCGACCGCGACGCCGGGAAAGGCCGCCTCGACGGGCGCCACGGCGGCGGCGCCATAGAGGGCGTGCACCGCCGCGTCGGCGTCGTGGACGGGCACGCCGGCCGCCCGGAACAGCCCGGCGGTGGTCGACTTGCCCATGGCGATCGAGCCGGTGAGGCCGAGCACGAGCATGGGCCGGCCCCCGCTCAGCCGGCGGGGGGCACGAGGGTGGCGAGCACGGCGCGGCGGAGCGCCGGCGTCACCTCCGGCCGGTGGCCGAACCAGCGCGTGAAGCCCGGCACCGCCTGGTAGAGCAGCATGCCGAGCCCGTCGGCCGTGGGGTTGCCGCGGGCGCGCGCCGCCTGCAGGAGCCCGGTCTCCAGCGGATTGTAGACGACGTCGGTGACGACGGCCGAGCGCGGAAGGGTCGAGAGGTCGATCTCGAGCGGCGGCTGGCCGACCTGGCCCAGCGTCGTCGTGTTGACGAGGATGCGGGCGTCGGCGAGGAGCTTCGGCAGGTCATCCCAGCCGTAGGGCTTGCCGCCGACGAGCGTCGCCACCTCGGCGGCGCGGTCGGCGGTGCGGTTGACGATCGAGATCGGCGAGAACAGGCGCAGCTTCAGCCCGTAGGCGACCGCGCGCGCCGCCCCGCCGGCGCCGAGCACCACGGCGGGCCCGGGATAGCGCGACCAGTCCGGCAGGGCGTCGTCGAGATTGTCGAGGAAGCCGCCGACGTCGGTGTTGGCGCCCATGATGTAGCGGCCGTCCAGCCACATGGTGTTGACCGCCTTCAGCCCGTCGGCGACCGGGTCGAGCACGTCGCAGGCGGCCGCCGCGATCTCCTTCAGCGGCACCGTGACGTTGCAGCCGGCGAGACCGGAGTGTGGGAGATTGCGGAAGAAGGCGCGGGCATCGTCCGGCGACAGCGCCTGCGCGTCATAGGAGCCCGGCAGGCCCATTTCCTGCAGCCAGAAGCGGTGGATCGCCGGCGAGCGGACGTGCGTCACCGGCCAGCCGACGACGACGGCACGGGGAGGGGTGTCGCTCATGAGGTCAGGGCTCCGACGTCGCGAAGGTGGGAGAGCAGGGGCAGCAGGGGCAGGCCGAGCACGGTGAAGTGGTCGCCCTCGATGCGTTCGAACAGCTGGGCACCGAGGCCTTCGAGCTGGTAGCAGCCGACGCTGCCGAGCACCCGGTCGCCCATCGCGGCAAGGTAGCTCGCGAGGAAATCGGCGGTGAACGGCCGCACCGTGAGGCGGGCGGTGTCGAGGTGCTGCCAGACGACGGCGCCGTCGCGGGCGGTGACGACGGCCGAGTGCAGGGCATGGGTACGACCCTGCAGCCGGCGCAGCTGCTCGCCCGCATCGGCGATCGACGCCGCCTTGGTGAAGCGTTCGCCGGCGAGGTCGAGCACCTGGTCGGCGCCGATCACCAGCGATCCAGGCGCGCCGTGCGAGACCGCAAGCGCCTTCGCCTCGGCGAGCGCCATCGCGATCTCGGCCGGGGTGGCGCCGGCCTCGAGCATCGGCGCCTCCAGCGCCCGCTCGTCGACATCGGCGGGGATGACATCCACGCTCACGCCGGCGTTCGCCAGCATCTCGGCGCGGGTGCGGCTGCCGGAGGCGAGGACGAGACGGACGCTCACTCCGCCGTCTCCCCGTGCTCCAGCGCCTGGCGATCGCGCACCAGCGCCATGATCGCCGCCGCGGTCTCCTCGATCGAGCGGCGCGTCACGTCGATCACCGGCCATCGGTTCTCCGCACACAGCCGCCGCGTCAGGGCGATCTCCTCGGCGATCGCCTGTCGATCCACATAGGCCGCCGAATCGCGGACAGCATTGAGCGACAGCAAACGGTTCTCGCGGATCTGCGCGATCCGCTCCGGGCTCGCGACGAGGCCGACGATCAGCGGCCGCTTCGCCCGGAACAGCGCCGGCGGCACCTGGATACCGGGGACGATCGGCAGGTTGGTCGCGCGGATGCCGCGGTTGGCGAGGTAGATCGAGGTCGGCGTCTTCGAGGTGCGGCTGACGCCGACGATGACGACGTCGGCGTCGTCGATGTTGTCCGGCAGGGCGCCGTCGTCGTGCATGAGCACGAAGTTGAGGGCGTCGATGCGGCGGAAATAGTCGGCGTCGAGCTGGTGCTGGCCGCCGACGCGCGGCGTCATCGGCACATTGAGATAGGCCTGGAACATGTGGACGACGGGGTCGAGGACGTCGGCCGAGGGCACGCCGAGCTCGCGGCAGTGGCGCACGAGGCGCTGCGCCATCGCCTGGTCGACGAGGGTGAACAGCACGACGCCGGGCGTCGCCTCGATCTCCATCAGCGCCCGGTCGAGCTGGCGTTCGGCCCGCACCAGCGGGTGGACATGCTCGATCGCCCCGATGCCCTCGTAGCGGGCCATCGCCGCGCGGGCGACCGTCATCAGCGTTTCGCCGGTCGAGTCCGAGACGAGGTGCAGGTGGAAGAAGGTCGGCAAACAGGCCTCGCGATCAGGGCGGCGGCGGGTCGCGGCGGTTATCCCCGCACTTGTGCCGGCGCCTGTGGAGGAAACAGGAGAACGGGGCCATTTCGCCCCGGCGTCGCCGCACTGTCGCCGCTGACGGCTTCCCGATCAACAGGCGGGCCTTCAGGGGGACGCAAGACGGCGCTGTTCGCAACGTCGGGGACGCTCTAGGTTCGTCCCCGCGCTATCCACAGCCGCTCCCCAGCGCGCGGCCGACCTAGCGCGACAGGAGAGGTCGCCGAACGGATTGGACTGCTTCAGAAATTCGTGACGCCTCCGGCAGTGGGGACCGATCCCCTCCACCGCGGGGCGCCACCGCCGCCACCCGCCGCCGCGATTGTGGGAAACCGACAATCCCGGTAATCCACCGCCTAAGAGAAGCATTAAGAAATCATTAACCATGGATTCCTTTGAAGAAGGCGCCGGTGGACGGCGAGAGGGAACCGGCACACCGCCCCGCCGGCTGATGCAGGTGCTTGCGGGCGAGAGCTTCCAGACGCCGCCGATCTGGCTGATGCGCCAGGCGGGCCGCTTCCTGCCGGAGTACCGGGCGGTGCGGTCGCAGGCGCCGAACTTCCTGGCGTTCTGCTACAACCCCGATCTCGCCGTCGAGGTGACGCTGCAGCCGATCCGCCGCTTCGGCTTCGACGCCTCCATCATCTTCTCCGACATCCTGGTGATCCCCGACGCGCTCGGCCAGCGCGTGCGGTTCGTCGAGGGCGAAGGGCCGCGCCTCGATCCGCTGGCGCTCGCCGACGTCGGTCAGCTCAGCCTCGAGCGGCTCGAGCGCCATCTCGCGCCGGTCTACGAGGCGCTTGGCAGGGTCCGGGCCGAGCTGCCGCCCGAGGTGACGCTGCTCGGCTTTGCCGGCGCGCCGTGGACGCTCGCGACCTACATGACGGCCGGGCGCGGCAGCCCCGACCAGGCGGTGCCGCGGCGCATCGCCTATGGCGACCCGGAGGGCTTCGACCGGCTGATCGCGCTGCTCGTCGAGGCGGTGTCGCGCCATCTGATCGCCCAGCTCGATGCCGGCGCCGATGCGGTGCAGATCTTCGACAGCTGGGCCGGGGCGCTCGACCAGACCGGCTTCGAGGCGTGGTCGATGGCGCCGACCGCGGCGATCGTCGAAAACGTCCGACGGGCCCGGCCGGGTGCCAGGATCATCGGCTTCCCGCGCGGCGCCGGGGCCTACATCGGCGCCTATGCGGCCGCGACCGGGGTCGACGCGGTCGGCCTCGACTGGAGCACGCCGTTCACCGCGGCCCGCCAGCTGCCCGACCGGGTCGCCGTGCAGGGCAACCTCGACCCGATGCGGCTCGTTGCCGGCGGGCGCGGGCTCGATGCGGCCGTCGACCGCATCCTCGACGCCTTCGAGGGACGGCCGTTCATCTTCAATCTCGGCCACGGCGTCACGCCGGAAACGCCGATCGAGAACGTCGAGCGCGTCGTCGCCCGCGTTCGGGCGCGGGGCTGAGGCAATGGCGGATCTCTATCTCTGGGCGAAGACGCTGCACATCCTGGCGGTGATCGCGTGGATGGCTGCGCTGCTCTATCTGCCGCGCCTGATGGTCTATCACGCCGGGGTGCCTGTGGGCTCGCCGACCTCCGAAACCTTCAAGGTGATGGAGCGGCGGCTGCTGAAGGGCATCGCCACGCCCGCGATGATCGCCACCTGGGTGTTCGGCCTTTGGGTCGCCTACGAGGCGGGGTTCTTCTCGTCCGGCTGGCTGCACGCCAAGCTCGCCCTGGTGCTGGTGCTGTCGGGGATGCACGGCTATCTCGCCGCCGCGGTGCGCAAGTTCGCCGAGGACCGCAACACCGTGTCGGCGCGCACCTGGCGCATCCTCAACGAGGTGCCGGCGGTGCTGCTCGTCTTCATCGTCGGCCTGGTGGTGTTCAAGCCGTTCTGACGCGGCTCGGGAGAGCCGACGACGGCTGCCGAAACCGCTGCGATTTGCTATGGTTCGGGGTCTTGGGCGAGATCGAACAGGGACGCGGTGCGCTTGAACGAAGAGGAAGAGCGGGCCGCGCGCCTCGAACTCGCGCAGTTGCGGCTGGAGCATCGTGATCTCGACGCGGCGATCGAGGCGCTGTCGGCGAAGGCGTCGGCGGATTCCCTGCAGCTGCAGCGGCTCAAGAAGCGCAAGCTGGCGCTCAAGGACCGCATCGGCTTCCTCGAGGACCAGTTGCTCCCCGACATCATCGCCTGAGCGGTGCGGGCGCGGCGGCCGCGCTTGCGCCCCCCCGGCAGTTGCGCGGCCCCGGCAGTTCCGATAATGGCGCGGCTTCCCGCGGCCACCCTGGCCCGCGGGGCCAGCTCGCCGGGGCGCCCCGTCATGTCCGCCGCCGTCTCCGCAACGCCGCCGATCGCCATCATCATGGGCAGCGCCTCCGACTGGCCGACGATGCGCCACGCCGCCGAGACGCTGGAGGCGCTCGGCGTCGCCTACGATGCCCGCATCGTCTCCGCCCACCGCACGCCGGAGCGCCTCTACGACTTCGCCCGCGGCGCCAGGGCGGCGGGCTTCAAGATCATCATCGCCGGTGCCGGCGGGGCGGCGCACCTGCCCGGCATGACGGCCGCGCTGACGCCGCTGCCGGTGTTCGGCGTCCCCGTCGAATCGAAGGCGCTGTCCGGCGAGGACAGCCTGCTCTCGATCGTGCAGATGCCGGCCGGCATCCCGGTCGGTACCCTCGCCATCGGCAAGTCCGGCGCCGTCAACGCGGCGCTGCTCGCCGCCGCCGTGCTGGCGCTGACCGACGAGGGCCTCGCCGGCCGTCTCGACGCCTGGCGCGAGCGGCAGTCGGCGGCAGTCGCCGAGCGGCCGGAGGGGCTGTGAGCGCGGGGGCGGCCACCGGCGCGGACGACGGCCGCGTGCTGGCGCCGTGCGCCACCCTCGGCATCCTCGGCGGCGGCCAGCTCGGCCGCATGATCGCGCTCGCAGCCGCAAGGCTCGGTCTCAGGACCCACGTCTACTGCCCCGATCCGCACAGCCCCGCCTTCGACGTCTCTGCCGCGCATATCATCGCGGCCTACGAGGACGAGGCGGCGCTCAAGGCGTTTGCGGCGACCGTCGACGCCGTCACCTACGAGTTCGAGAACGTGCCGCTCGCCACCGCCGCGCTGCTGTCGGCGATCGTGCCGGTGCGGCCGGGGGTCAGGGCGCTCGAGGTCTCGCAGGACCGTCTGGCGGAGAAGCGCTTCCTGGAGGGCCTGGGGATCGCCGTGGCGCCGTTCCGCCCCGTCGACGGGCCTACGGACCTCGCGGCGGCGGCGGCCGCCCTTGGGCTCCCGGCGGTCCTGAAGACGCGGCGGCTCGGTTACGACGGCAAGGGCCAGACGATGCTGCGCGACGGCTTCGACGCCGATGCGGCCTGGGCGGCGATCGGCGCGGCACCGGCGATCCTCGAGGGCTTCGTGCCGTTTGCGCTCGAGTGCTCGATCGTGCTCGCCCGCGGCCTCGCCGGCGACACCGCCGCCTTCGACGTCGCCGAGAACCACCACGAGCACCACATCCTGCGCCGCACCGTCGTGCCGGCGCAGATGGCGCCGGAGACGGCGGCCGCGGCCGCCGCGATCGGGCGGACGGTGGCCGACGCCATCGGCCACGTCGGCGTGCTGACGGTCGAGCTCTTCCTCGTCCGCGATGCACGCGGCGAGCGGCTGGTGGCGAACGAGATCGCCCCGCGCGTCCACAATTCCGGCCACTGGACGGAGGACGCCGCGAGCGTCTCGCAGTTCGAGCAGCACGTGCGCGCCGTCGCCGGCTGGCCGCTCGCCGATCCGCGTCGGCTCGCGGCGGTGGAGATGGAGAACCTCATCGGCGCCGATGCCGAACGGTGGCGCGAGATCGCCGCCGAGCCGGGTGCCCGGCTGCACCTCTACGGCAAGCGCGAGATCCGCCCGGGCCGCAAGATGGGCCACGTTAACCGGCTGCGGTAGGGCGGCTGCGCGGAATCCGCACAGCCGGCGTGGACAGGGCCCGCCCGTTCTGCTATCGACCCCGCCATCGAGCGACGCCAAGGCGGCGCGCGAGCGACTGTCGTTCGCGCATCATTGCGTCGAGAGCGAGCTCCACACCGGGTTTCCCGGCGCGGCGCTCCCCCCAGAATTGAACCAAGACGGGACACGACGCGTGCAGGTTCTCGTTCGCGACAACAACGTCGACCAGGCGCTCAAGGCGCTGAAGAAGAAGATGCAGCGTGAAGGCATCTTCCGTGAGATGAAGCTCCGCGGCCACTACGAGAAGCCGTCGGAGAAGCGCGCCCGCGAGAAGGCGGAGGCCGTGCGCCGCGCCCGCAAGCTCGCTCGCAAGCGCGCCCAGCGCGAGGGCCTGATCCCCGGCAAGCCGAAGCCGGTCACGCGCTGAGCCATCGGCACGAGCGCCGTCTCGACACGGCGCGATCGCGGCGGCGCATCCCCCCCGGCGTCGCCGGCCGGGCACCTTCTGGTCGCATTTGGCTGCGAACGTGCCGCCATGCGTGACGAGGCGAACCCTTGCCTGACCTGACCCGGCTGAAGTTCGTGGGTGCGGCGGACCGCACAGTCGGCGCTCTGCGCCGGCACGCCGGCGCCGCCGCCCTGTGCGCGCTGGCGCTGGCCGGTTGCCAGGCCTCCGATTCGGCCTCCGGCCCGCCGGTCTCGGTGTCGGCGCGGGCCACCGCGGCGGTCAACATCGATTCGCTCACCGCCGTCGTCGAGCAGAACCCGCGCGATCCGAACGCCTACAACATCCGTGGCGCGGCCTACGCACGCGGCGGCGACCTGCAGGCGGCGCTCGCCGACTTCGACATGGCAATCCGCCTGAAGCCCGACTACTACCAGGCCTATGCCAACCGGGCGCTCGCCTACCGCAACCTCGACCAGCTGGACCGGGCGCTGTCGGACTATTCGCGCGCCATCCAGATCAACCCGAACTACGACGCCGCTTACGTCGGCCGCGGCAACATCTACCGCCAGAGCAACCGCTTCGACCTGGCGCTGGCCGACTTCGACGCCGCCATCCGGCTGAACTCCTTCGATCCGCGCGCCTTCCACAACCGCGGCCTGATCTACCAGGCGCAGGGGCAGCACTCGTTCGCGATCGAGGACTTCACCACCGCCATCGGCCTCGATCCGAACGCCGCCGAGCCCTACAACGGCCGCGGCCTGTCCCGGCTCGCGATGAACGACCCGAAGGGCGCCGCCGACGACTTCACCGCCGCCGTCACCATCAACCGCGGCTATACCGACGCCTGGGTCAACCGCGGCCTCGCCTACGAGACCCTCGGCGACCTCGATGCGGCGCGCAGTTCCTACAACCGCGCCCTCGGTCTCCGGCCGACCAGCACGCCGGCCAAGGAAGGCCTCGCGCGCGTCAATTCCGGCCAGACTCTCGCCCGCACCTGACGCGGCGGCGACGTCCGCCTGCGCCTCCCGCTACCGCTCCGCTTCCGTCCGTGCAGCCGAACCTCCCGTCCGTGCACGGAGGTGACCGCGCGGCGTCGCGCCGGTAAGGTCGCGCCCGGACGCCGGGGCGTGGAGTGATGCCGCCGGCGCGGGGACGAGAGGCCTTCATGCTCGAGCGCACCACCAAGCGGCAACGCCACAAGGTGCTCATCGTCGACGACAAGCTCGCCGACCCGACCGGCTTCGGCGGGCGCGCCGTCCGCGACCTCGTGGTCGAGTTCACCGAGCGCGGCGTCGCCGTCGTCGAGGCGACGAGCTTCGCCGACGGCGAGGCGGCGGTGGTTTCGGACGCCGCCCTCGACGCGGTGCTGATCGACTGGACGCGGGCGAGCGAGGCGGCGGGCGGCCACCCCGAGGGCCTGTCGCTGCTGCGCCTGATCCGCTCGCGCAACGCCGAGATGCCCGTCGTGCTGATGGCCGACCGGGCCGACGGCGAGGCCTTCACCGTCGAGGTGATGTCGCTCGCCAACGAGTTCGTCTGGATGCTGGAGGACACCGCCGCCTTCATCGCCGGGCGCGTGGTGGCGGCGATCAAGCGCTACCTGCACGACTTGCTGCCGCCGTTCACCCAGGCGCTGTTCACCTACATGGAGACGTCGGAGTACTCGTGGGCGGCGCCGGGCCACCAGGGTGGCGTCGCCTTCACCAAGACGCCGGAAGGGCGGATCTTCTACGACTTCTTCGGCGAGAACCTGTTCCGGTCCGATACCGGCATCGAGCGCAGCGCGCTCGGCTCGCTGCTCGACCACACCGGCCCGGTCGGCGAGGCGGAGGCCTATGCGGCGCGCATCTTCGGCGCCCACCGCAGCTACTCGATGCTCACCGGCACATCCGGCGCCAACCGGGCGGTGATGTCGGCGGCGGTGCCCGACGGCGCCTTCGCGATCTGCGACCGCAACTGCCACAAGTCTGTCGAGCAGGGGCTGGTGCTGTCCGGCGGCATCCCGCTGTTCCTCCGGCCGACCCGCAACCGCTACGGCATCATCGGGCCGATCCCGCCGTCCGAGTTCGAGCCAGCCGAGATCCGCGCCCGCCTCGACGCCCACCCCCTGCGCGACGAGGCCTCCGGCCCCGACGCGGCTTACGCGGTAGTGACGAACTGCACCTATGACGGCCTCTGCTACGACGCGGAAGGCGTCGAGGAGCGTCTGGCCCAGAGTGCAGACCGCATCCACTTCGACGAGGCCTGGTACGCCTACGCCCGCTTCAACCCGCTCTATGCCGGCCGCTTCGCCATGCGCGGCGACCCGGCCGAACACGATCCGGCCGGGCCGACGGTGTTCTCCACCCAGTCGACCCACAAGCTGCTCGCCGCCCTCTCGCAGGCCTCCTACGTGCACGTCCGCGATGGCCGGCGGGCAATCCCGCACTCGGTGTTCAACGAGGCCTACATGGCCCAGCAAAGCACCTCGCCGCTCTATGCCCTGATTGCCTCGAACGAGATCGGCGCGGCGATGATGGAGGGCCCGAGCGGCCTCGCCCTCACCCGCGAGGTGATCGACGAGGCGATCCGCTTCCGCCAGTCGCTCGAGCGCGCCCATGCGAGCTTCCAGGAGAAGGACGACTGGTTCTTCCGGCCGTGGAACGCCCCGACGGTGCCGGACGCCGAGACGGGCGAACCGGTGCCGTTCGCCGAGGTGCCGGCCGAGCGTCTCGCCACCGACCCGACGTGCTGGCTGCTCCGCCCCGGCGAGAGCTGGCACGGCTTCGAAGGGCTGCCGGAGGGCTGGTGCCTGCTCGATCCGATCAAGGCCGGCATCGTCTGCCCGGGCATGGGCGAGGACGGCCACCTCGAGGCGACCGGCATCCCCGCCCCGGTGCTGACGGCCTACCTGCACCGCCACGGCATCATCCCCTCGCGCACCACCGACTTCATGGTGCTGTGCCTGTTCTCGATCGGCGTGACGCGCGGCAAGTGGGGGACGCTGATCAACACGCTGCTCAATTTCAAGCGCGACTACGACGCCGACATGCCCTTGAAGCACGTGCTGCCCGACCTCGTGGCGCTGTCGCCGAAGCGCTACGGCCGGCTCGGCCTGAAGGGGCTCGCCGACGAGATGTTCGAGCACATGCGGGCGGCGCGCATGGACGAGTGGCAGGCGCGCGCCTTCACCGCCCTGCCGGCGCCGGTGATGCCGCCGCGGCGGGCGAACGCCGCGCTGTTCGCCGGCGACGCCGAGCAGCTGCCGCTCGAGCACGCCGCCGGCCGCGTCGCCGGCGTCGGCATCATCCCCTACCCGCCGGGCATCCCGATCGTGCTGCCCGGCGAGAACTTCGGCCCCGCCGACGGACCGTGGCTCGGCTACATGCGCGTGCTCGAGGCCTTCGGACGGGCCTTCCCCGGCTTCGAGAAGGAGCTCGAGGGGGCCGAGCTCACCGAGGACGGCTACCGCCTCTGGTGCCTCACCGACTGACCAGGGGCATCGCCGGCGCGTCCGTCACGGGGCGACGCGGATGACGAGCTTGCCGAAGTTGTCGCCCTTCAGGAGGCCGATGAAGGCCTCCGGGGCGTTCTCCAGCCCGTCGACGACGTCCTCCCGCCAGGTGACCTTGCCGTCGCGGACCCAGGCGGTCATCTCGCGCTCGAAGGCGGCGATGTCGTCGGCGAAGTCGTAGACGATGAAGCCGCGCACCGTCAGGCGCTTCGACAGCACGGCGCGCATCAGCCCGGGCACGCGGTCCGGGCCGGGGGGCGGCGCCGTCTCGTTGTAGTGGGCGACGAGGCCGCACACCGGCACCCGGGCGAAGGTGTTGAGGAGCGGCAGTACCGCGTCGAAGACGCCGCCGCCGACGTTCTCGAAATAGACGTCGATGCCGTCCGGGCAGGCGGCCGCGAGCTTCTCGCGGAAGTCCGGCGCGCGGTGGTCGAGGGCGTCGTCGAAGCCGAACTCCTCCGTCAGCGCCCGCACCTTGGTGGCGCCGCCGGCGATGCCGACCGCCCGCGCCCCGCGCAGCTTGGCGATCTGGCCGACGGCCGAGCCGACCGGACCGGTGGCGGCGGCCACCACCACCGTCTCGCCCGGCTTGGGCTTGCCGATGTTGCCGAGGCCGACATAGGCGGTGAGGCCGGGCATGCCGAGCACGCCGAGCGCGGTGGAGATCGGCTCCGCGGCGTCCGGCACCCGCCGCACCGCCGACGCCGGCTGCACGGAATGCGACTGCCAGCCGGAGCGGGCGAGCACGAGGTCGCCCTCGGCATAGTCGGCATGGCGGGAGGCGATGACGCGCGCCACCACCTCGCCCTCCATGACGGCGCCGATCTCGACCGGCTTCGCATAGGACTTCGCGGCACTCATGCGGCCGCGCATGTAGGGGTCGAGGGAGAGGAACAGGGTCTCGAGCAGCAGCTCGCCGTCGCGCGGGGCGGCGACCGGTCCGCGCTCGAGGCGGAAGTCGGACGGCTTCGGCTCGCCCTCGGGGCGGCTCGCCAGCACGATGCGGGAGGATTGAATCTCGGCCACGGCTGCGGCTCCTGTCGTTCCAGCGGAAGAATGGGACCGGTGGTCGGGCGTCCGGTGCCGCAGCCGGTCCGGCGGCACGATGGTCGGGTTGTGCGCGTCGAGACGCAAACGCAGACGGCGCCCGCAAGGGCGCCGTCGCAAGTCTGCGCGATGTCGCGGTCGCGTCCGTTACTGGCAGTAGTGCCGCAGGCCGTCGTAGCCGAGGTAGGTGCCGGTGTTCGGGTCGAACGAGCGGTACTTCGACGAGCAGTAGTCGTACCAGCCCGGCGAGAAGGCGGGATAGCCGCCGGCCGAGGGGACGTCGCCACCGTCGTCGCGGCTCTCGATGCGGCCAGCGGCACCCTCGTAGTAGGTGACGCTCGGCGCGGCGTAGACCGGCGCGGCCAGCACGGCACCGGCGACGACACCGGCAGCGACGGCGCCCGGCCACCAGCCCCAGCCGTAGCCGTTGCGATAGTAGTACCGGCGATTGTTGTAGTAGCGGTGGTTGTGGTTGTTGTTGTAGCTGCGGTTGCGATTGTGGTTGTTGGCGTAACGGTTGTTGTTGCGCGGATTGCCACGCCGTACCGACGTCTGCGTCACCTTGCGGGTGTTGGACGACCGCACCGTCTTCGAACGGTTGACGTTGCGCGAACGGTTGACGTTGCCGCGCTGGGACGCCTTGCGGTTGGCCTGGGCGCGGTTGCCGCCCTTGTTGCCGCCCTGCTTCTTGATCTCTTTCTGCTGCGCGGCGGCGGGAGTCGCCGTCACCGTCGCCGCGATCGGCGCCGTCGCGATGAGCGCGGCGGCCAGCATCAACATGACTTTGCGCATGACAGCGCCTCCCGTTCTTGTCCGGTTCTCGCCGTAAACGCCGGCGCCACACGTTTGGTTCGCAAACGCTTCGAATGAACGCTACTTACGGCTTCCGAGATGAACCGCACCTGAACCCGGGGGACGGTATGCGCACGAGCGCACGTCGTCCTCACCCGACCTCACTCAACCGCCAACCGACCACAAAGGTTTCAATCCGGCCTCGATGTCGCGGCGATGTGGCTCGAAGGCCGGCGGCAGCGCGAGCTTCGTGCCCATCGTCTCGGCCGGCTCGTCGGCGGCGAAGCCCGGTCCGTCGGTGGCGATCTCGAACAGGATACCGCCCGGCTCTCGGAAATACAGGCTGCGGAAATAGAAGCGGTCGACGACGCCGCTGTTCGGCACGCCGAAGGAGGCGAGGCGCTTCACCCAGGCGCGGTGCTCGCGGTCGTCCGGGGCGCGGAAGGCGATGTGGTGGACGCCGCCGGCGCCGGGGCGGGCGACGGCGAGATCCGGCCGAACGGCGACGTGGAGCTCCGCCGCCGGACCACCCGCGTCCATCTCGAAGACGTGCACGCGGTGGTTCGGCGACACCGGATCGGGATAGTCGCGCACCGCCCGCATGCCCATCACCTCGGTCAGCACCGTGGCGGTGGGCGCGAGCTCCGGCACCGTCAGGGTGATCGGGCCGAGGCCGCGGATCTGCCGCTCCGCCGGCACCGGGCTCTTCTCCCACGGGTGCGCCGGTCCGACACCGCCGTCGTCGACGAGGGCGAGGCGCTGGCCCTCGGGGTCGGTGAAGTCGAGGACGCCACGGCCGTCGCGTTCCGTCGGCTCGGCAACCGCGACCCCCGCCCCGGCGAGCCGTGCGCGCCACCAGTCGAGCACGCCCTCGCCGGCGACCCGGAGGCCCGTCAGCGTGACCGTGCGGCCGCCGCGGCGCTCCGGCGGCGCCGGCCAGTCGAAGAAGGTGAGGTCGGTGCCGGGCGAGCCGTGCTTGTCGGCGTAGAACAGGTGATAGGCGGTGACGTCGTCCTGGTTCACCGTCTTCTTGACGAGGCGCATGCCGAGGACGCCGGTGTAGAAGGCGTGGTTGCCGGGCGCGTCGGCGGAGACGGCGGTGACGTGGTGGATGCCGGTCAGCTGCACGGGACGATCTCCGGGTTGGCGGCCGCGGCGATGCCGGGGCCGTCGGTCAGGCGGAAGGCGCGGCGGGCTCGGCCCGCGCGGGGATCGGCGGCGGCCGCCGGCTCGCCGCCGCCTCGGCGATCAGCCGGTCGGAGGCGTCCTCGATGTCGCGCTCCAGTTTGGCGAGGAACTCGCGGCGCGGCATCCCCGGCGCGATCGGCGGCAGGAACTCGACGACGATCGTGCCGGGATAGCGCAGCCACGAGCGCCGCGGCCAGTAGAGGCCCGAATTGAGGGCGACCGGCAGGCACGGGGCGGCACACGCCTCGTAGATGTAGCCGACGCCCACCTTGTAGGCCGGCGCGGCGCCGGGGATGGTGCGGGTGCCCTCCGGGAAGATGATCACCTGCCGGCCCTCGGCGATCGCCTGCTTCGCCCTCTGCGTCATCTCGATGAGGGCGCGGGCGCCGGCGCTTCGGTCGATGGCGATCATGCCCATCTGGCGCGTCCCGAAGCCGAAGATCGGGATGCGGCCGAGTTCGTGCTTCAGCACGAAGGCGGCCGAATCGAACATCGGGATGAGGGCGAAGGTCTCCCACATCGCCTGGTGCTTGGCGGCGACGAGGAAGCCCCCCTCGGGAATGTTCTCGAGCCCCCGCCACTCGACGCGGGTGCCGCCGATCACCCGGTGCAGCCAGACGACGATCCGCCCCCACAGCTTGACGAGCGGCCAGGCGCGCCGGTCGGGCAGCAGGAAGAACGGCCAGATCACCAGGAGCATCAGCCAGGTGAAGCCGTAGAGCATGACCGTGAAGGCGAGCGAGCGGAGGACGACGATCACGAGGGAGAATCGCACGAAGGGGAACCGGCAGCGAGGGATCGGCGACGTCTGGCCCGGAGGACCGGAGCCCGCTCACAACGTCGTCGACCGGTCCGCACCGGAGGAAGGACCGCCGGCGCGCTCGACGAGGAGGCGGGCGCGGGCGAGGAGATACTTCAGATACTCGGCGCCGAGAAGCCTCGCGGCGGCCGGATTGCGCCACCATGCCTCGAGGCCGAGCTCGCTGCGCACCACCGGATAGGCGATGAGCGTGCGGTCGGGGAGCGCCTCGGAGAACTCCGCCAGCGAGCGCGGGATATGGTAGGCGCTCGTCACCACCATCACCGAGCGGAAGCCGTGCGCCTCCACCCATTTGCGCGCCTCGGCAGCGTTGCCGATGGTGTCGGCCGCCTCACGGCCGAAATCGACGCAGCAGCCGTTGAAGGCGGCGAGCGAGGGCTTGTCCTTCGCCACCGCTGCTTCGCTCACCTGCGGATTGACGCCGGAAATCAGCATCCGCGTGCCTCGGCCGGCGGCCAGCAGCGCGATGCCGTTCGGGATGCGCTCGGCGCCACCGGTGAGCACGACGATGCCGTCGGCGCGGGCATCCGTGGGGGGCGCGGCGGTGGTCACCGTCCAGACGAAGTGGGCGAAGTCGCCGGCGACGAGGAGCCCGACGACACCCACGGCGATCAGCAGCGCGCGCGCCGAACGGGCCCACCCGCGCACGACCCGCACCGGGCGATCGGCCAGCGGGGTGTCGCGTCGCGCGGGCACGTCTGGTGTGGTGTCGGGCCAGCCGGTCACGGACATAACAGAAATGTAGCGCGGAATTGCGTCTGCGGCGAGGCGCATCCTGTGGCCGGTGGCCTGCGGTCGCGGTGCCCGTTCAGGCGAGCGTCGCGAGGTGGCGCTGCACCGCCAGGCGCGACGTCGCCGTGGTGAGGATGGTGACGACGACCACGATCGCGACGACGCCGAGATAGCCGGCGGGCCCGAGGGTGGCGACGCCGAAGAGGTCGGCGGTCGGATCGGCCCCCTCGACGCTGACCGCGAGGCCGAGCACGGCGAACGTCGCCGCCGCGGCGAGCGCGCCGGCGAGGGCGCCCTTGAGACCGACGACGAGGAAGTGGCGGCCGAATTCGGCGGCGATGAAGCGGTCCTCGGCGCCGACGAAGTGCAGCACCTCGATCACCTGGCGGTTCGACGCGATCGCCGCGCGGGTGGCGAAGACGACGGAAAGCGCCATCGCGGCGAGCACCAGGGCCAGGATGGCGAGGCCGCCGAGCACGGCGGAGGTGGCGAGGCCGGCGAGCCTCGCCGCCCAGGCGGTGTGGTCGTCGACGCTCGCGCCCGGAACGGCGGCGGTGAGGTCGGTCGCGAGCTTGGCGAGGTCGGCCCGCTCGGCGTCGACGATCTCGACGGAGACGAGGCGCGGCACCGGCAGCGCCTCGAGGTCGACGCCGGTGCCGAGCCACGGCTCGACGAGGCCGCGCGTCTCCTCCGCCGTCAGCGCGTGCACCGTGCCGACGCCCGGCATGGCGCGGGCGATCTCCACCGCCGTCTCCGTCGCCGCGGCGAGATCGACGCCGTCGCGCGGGCGGACCTGGATGGTGACCTCGCGGGCGATGTCGGACTGCCACGCGGCGGCGGCGTCGGCGACGACCGAGACGGCGCCGACGGTCAGGCAGGCGAGGTAGCCCATGATGGCGATGACGAGCACCAGCGCCCGGCTCGCCACGGCGCCGCGCGGCACGATCGGCGTCTGGCCGGCGTGCGCCCCGCGGCCGCCGCCGGGCAGGAAGCGCGCCAGGCCGGCCGGAATGCCGGGGCGCCGGGCCCCGCCGGGGGGCGGCGCGGAGCGGGCGAGGGGGTCGGTCGACGTCACCGGGTGATCTCGAGGCGGCCGTCCGTGATGACGAGCCGGCGGGCGTCTACCTGGTCCATCAGGGCGATGTCGTGGGTGGCGATGACGACGGCGGTGCCGAGGCGGTTGAGCTCGATGAACAGGCGCAGCAGCCGGCGGGCGAGCGGCGGGTCGACGTTGCCGGTCGGCTCGTCGGCGAGCAGCATCTCCGGCTGGGTGATGAGGGCGCGGGCGATCGCGACGCGCTGCTTCTCGCCGCCCGACAGCACCGGCGGGAAGGCGTCGAGCCGCTCGCCGAGGCCGACCCAGCGCAGGAGTTCCTTGACGTCGTGGCGGTAGTCGCTCTCGTCGCGGCCGAGCACGCGCAGCGGCAGCGCGACGTTCTCGTAGGTGGTCAGGTGGTCGAGCAGGCGGAAGTCCTGGAAGACGACGCCGATGCGCCGGCGCAGCGTCGGCAGCTCCGTCTTGGAGACGGTGGCGGTGTCGCGGCCGAACACCCGGATCAGGCCCCGCGTCGGCCGGAGCGACAGGAACAGGAGGCGGATCAGCGAGGTCTTGCCGGCGCCGGACGGGCCGGTGAGGAACTGGAACGAGCGCGCCGGGATGTGGAAGGAGAGGTCGCGCAGGACCTCCGGCCCCATGCCGTAGCGCAGTCCGACGTTCTCGAAGCGGATCACGCGGTGAGGACTCCCAGCGCGGGGACGGAAGGGGCGGTGACCGGCCGGTCGCCGGGGCCGCTCGCATCGTCACCCGGCCATGACGGGCAATTGCGGCGAAAGCGGTGATCGCAGATTAACCGCGTCTTCCGCAACCCGGGAACCGAAGGTGCCGCAACCCTTCGTCTTTTCCGCTCGTTAACCGGCGGCGGCCGATGGTCCTCGCGTCGCCGCACGGGGGTCGGGTCCGGACAGGGCCCGCACCGCGGGACGGGAGCAGTCTCTGATGGCACGCATCCTACTGGCGGAGGACGACGAGGCGGTCCGGCGATTCGTGCGCCGGGCGCTCGAACTCGACGGCCACGACATCGTCGAGACCGCCGACGGCTCCACGGCGCTCGAGGTGCTGGCGGGCTCCCGCGAGCCGTTCGATCTCCTGCTCAGCGACATCACCATGCCGGAGCTCGACGGCATCGCGCTTGCCCACGCCGCCCACGCCGCCCGCCCGCATTTGCCGATCGTGCTGATGACCGGCTATGCCGAGCGCCGCGAGGTGGCGGCCGGCCTCGCCTCGGTGGTGCGCGTCGTCGTGGCCAAGCCCTTCACCCTCGTCGAGCTGCGCCGCCAGGTCGGCCGCGTGCTGGCGAGCTGCGGCAAGGTCGCCGCCTGAGGCGACCGCCGCGCGGCGCGGTCGAGCGCGCTGTCCGCGAGCGCGCTGTCCATCGGCGGACCGCAGCCCACCAACCTATGATCGTTCAAGTCGAGGTGATCGCGTCGCGGAACGCACGCCTGTGATTTGCCGGGCCGTTCCATCTGCTCCTAGCGTCCCGGCGTCGAAACCGGGACAGGAGCCCGCCCCATGCGCCTCACAGTGCCGCTTTGCGCCCTCGCCCTCGCCACCACCCTCGCTGCCGGACCGGCGCTCGCCCAGGTCTCGACGGTGCCCGACACCACCAACAAGTTCGTCAAGACGCTGCAGTTCTTCGGCGACCAGGGGCCGCTGGTGAACGAGACGATCTTCGTCGTGCCGCAGAACCGCAACTTCCGTGTCACCGACCTGATCGTCTACTCCCGCGGCGTCAGCAACTGCCTTGTCATCTTCAGCGGCAAGACGGCAGAGTTCTTCGTGAAGACAGGGACGATGGAGAAATTCCAGTTCGCCAGCGGCCCGACCTACGGGCCCGGGGAAGCGGTCGTGCTGGGCAACGACGCCCGCGTCCAGGGCGGCGGCAACAACTGCGCGATGACGTGGACCGTGATGGGCTACACCTTCCGGGCGCAGTGAGAGACGAGACTGCGATCGACCCGGCCGGCTCCTGCCGCGCTCAGTTGCGCGGCAGCAGGCGGTCCAGATAGTCGAGCTCGAGCTGAGGGCGGGTCGGGTCGCCGAGGCGGCGGCGCAGTTCGTCGAGGATGCGCCGGGCCCGCTGCACGTCGATCTCGTCGGGCACGCGCACGCTGGTGCCGAGGTCCGGCCCCTCGGTGCGCCGCATCCGGCCGAGCGGGTCCTCGTTCATCGCCGACGGCGTCTGGCCGCCGGGACCGGGACCGGGCTGGCCCTCGCCCATCATCTGCTCGGCCATCTGCTGGGCACCGCGGCGCAGCGCGTCGAGGGCGTCGCCCTGCGGGCCGATGGCGTTGCCGGCCTCGCCCTGGCCGAGGGCGTCGCGCGCCCGGCCCATCGCCTCGCCGGCCTGGCCGAGCGAACCGTTGCCCTGGCCTTGTCCCTGGCCCTGCGCCTGACCCTGGCCCTGTCCGGGCGACTGGCCCTCGCCCTGCTGGCCGTCCTGCCCCTGCTGGCCCTGGCCCTGCTGCTGGCCTTCACCCGGCTGCTGGCCCTGCTGCCCCATCTGGTCGAGCAGGCGCTGCAGCTGCTCGGCGAGCTGCCCCTGGCCTTCCTGCAGGCGACGCATCGCCTCGGCCATCTCCTCCGGCGTCATCGGGCGCTGCTGGCCGGGCTGCTGGCCGCGCTCGAGGCCGTAGGTCTCGTCCATCAGCCGCTGCTGTTCCTGGATCATCCGGCCGAGCTCGTCGAGCGGACCCTCGCCCTGCTGGCCCTCGCCCGGCTGCATGGGCCGGGCGGCCTGCAGGTTCTCCAGCATCTGCTGGAGCTGCGACAGGAGCTGCTGCGCCGCCTCGGTCGAACCCTGGCGCGCCAGCTCCTCGATGCGGTCGAGCATGCGGTCGAGGTCCTGCGGCCGCAGCATCTGGGCGTTCGGGTCCATCGGCTGCGCCGCCTGCGGGTTCTGGCGCATCTGCTCGGCGAGGGAGGCGAGGAAGTTCTCCATCGCCCGGCGCAGGTCCTCGGTGAGCTTGGCGATCTCCTCCTCGGACGCACCGTTCTCGAGCGCCCGCCGGAGCGCCTCCTGGGCGTCGCGCAGTTCGCGGGCGGCGAGCGACAGGTCGCCGTCCTCGATGGCGAGCGCGAGGCTCCAGAGCTCGTCGAGCACCGCCGTCAGCTGCTCGTCGCTCTCGGCGCCGACGAGGTGTCCATAGACGAGGCGCATGCCGACATAGGACGAGGCGGTGTCGAACAGCCCCTCGGGGGCGAGCATCAGCGCGTCGAGCGCGTCGATCACCCGGGTCTGCGCCTCGGCGTCGAGGGCGAGGGTGCGGCGCTGCTCGACGACGGCGCGGGCGAGCGGCTTGCGGAAGGCGCGCTGCGGAAGCGTCACCTTGATCGTCTCGCTGCGGCCCTCCTGGCTGGCCTCGTCGCGCACCACCAGCGTCACGTCGACCTCGGCCCCGGCCCACGGATGGCTTGTGAGGTCCTGCATCGTCTTGGTCGAGCCCGAGCGGGCGCGGTGCGAGGGCAGCGCCAGCGCCAGCGCCGCCTCCGGCGCCGCGACGAGCGGCCGGACGCCGGCGGTGGCGGCGTCCTTCGGCACGAACGTGGCGTGGCCGTCGACGACGCCGTAGTCGTCGCCGATCTCGTAGGCGAACTCGAGCGCACCGCTCGCCTGCACCTTCGGCTCGCCCACCCAGGCGACGGTCGGCGGCCGGTCCGGCTCGACCGCGAAGGCCCAGCGCGCGAGCTCGGTGTCGCCGCGCCGGATGGCGACGGCGCCGTCGGCGTCGAGCGGCACGCGGTATTCGCGCACGGCCATCGGGCCGGCGGCGGGCGCCGGCGCGGGACGGGCGGCATCGGCCCCGGCGGGCGCGGCGATCTCGACGGGTGTCGGGCCCTGCGGTCCGTCGGCGAGCACGACCGCGTCCTCAGCACCGTGCAGGCGCACGACGACCTCGCTGCCCGCCGGCATGCGCAGCGGCGCGGTGGAGGCGACGCGGCCCTCGCCGGTGAGGAAGACCGGCGCGCGGCCGGTATAGGGGGGCGGCGACACCCAGGCGTCGAGGCGCATCGGCGGCTCGGCCGCGGGCACGCTGAGCGGGCCGAAGGCGGCGCCCATGCGGCCGAGATAGTCGCCGGCGCCGGCGAACAGGCCGACGAACAGCAGCGCACCGACGACGGCGCGCGCCGCCCACGGGTCGCGGCGGAACAGCGCCGGGTGAGGGGTGCCCGCCTTCAGGCCGGCGAGCGAGGCTTCCATGCGGGCGCGGTGGGCGCGCCACAGCGCCGCCGTGGCGGGATCGTCGCCGGCGCTCGCGAGACCATCCTCGACGGCGGTGAGCGGGCGGTGGGTGGTGCCGGAGACGGTCTCGATGCGGCGCACCGCCTCGTCGCGCCGCGGCGGGCGCACGCGCGCCAGCGCCACCAGCGGCACGAGCAGCATCGCCGCGAGGGCGACCAGCAGGGCGACCCGTAGCCAGCCGGGAACGACATACCAGACGCCGATGAAGGAGAGGGCCGCGAACAGCGCCATGACCCCGGCGACGCCGGCGAGCGGCGGCCACAGCCGTTCCCACCACAAGGCGAGGCCGGCACGGCGGACGAGCCCGTCGATGCGCCCGGCGGGCGCGGGAGCGGCCTCGGTCGGCGACGCGGAGCGGCGGAACGCGCGGTCGATCATCGTCAGGCAATCCCACGAAGGCCGCACGGATCTCCCGCGCCGCTCACCTCGCCCCATGCAACCCTGCAGCCAATATGCCGCGATTTTGGGGCACGACCACCCCTGCGACGATCGGTGTGCGTGCGGGTGGTGTCCGGACGGCGGTCGGCGTGGTTCCGCGACGGTCAGCCGGCGGGGGCCTGCAGCCAGTCGGGGACCCGGTCGAGGCCGATCAGCTCGTCATAGGTCGGCCGCGGCCGCACCACGGCGAAGCGGTCGCCGTCGACCAGCACCTCCGGCACCAAGAGGCGGGTGTTGTAGGTGCCGGCCTGCACCGCCCCGTAGGCGCCGGCCGAGAAGACGGCGAGGAGATCGCCGGCGGCGACCGGCGTCATCGCGCGGGCGAGCGCCAGGAAGTCACCGGATTCGCACACCGGCCCGACGACGTCGACGCGCCGGAGCGGCGCGTGGCGGGCCGCCGCGCGCACCGGCCGCACCTCGTGGTGGGCGTCGTAGAGGGTCGGGCGGACGAGGTCGTTCATGCCGGCGTCGACGATGACGAAGGTCTTCGCCTCGCCCTCCTTCACGTAGACGATCTCGGTGACAAGGATGCCGGCATTGCCGGCGATCAGCCGCCCCGGCTCGAACAGGACGCGGCAGCCGAGGCGGTTCGCATGACGCTCGACGACGGCGGCATAGGCGGCCGGATCGGGCGGCGGCGACAGATCGTCGCGGTAGGGGATGCCGAGCCCGCCGCCGAGGTCGACGTGGTCGATCCCGTGGCCGTCGGCGCGGAGCGCGCTGATGAGTTCGCCGAGGCGCGAGAAGGCGTCGTCGAAGGGCTGCAGCTCGGTGATCTGGGAGCCGATGTGCATGTCGATGCCGTGGACGGCGATCCCCGGGAGCGCCGCGGCGCGCGCGTAGGCATGGCGCGCCTCCTGCCACGGGATGCCGAACTTGTTCTCCGACTTGCCGGTCGAGATTTTCGCGTGGGTACGGGCGTCGACGTCGGGGTTGATGCGCAGCGACACCGGCGCGGTGCGGCCGAGAGCCGTCGCCACCTGCGACAGCCGCTCGAGCTCCGGCAGCGATTCGACGTTGAAGCAGAAGATCTCCTCGCCGAGCGCATAGGCCATCTCGGCGGCGGTCTTGGCGACGCCGGAGAAGACGATGCGGCTGCCCGGCACGCCGGCGGCGCGCGCGCGCCGGAGTTCGCCCTCTGAGACGACGTCCATGCCGGCGCCCAGACGCGCGAGCGTCGCGAGCACCGCCTGGTTGGAGTTCGCCTTCATGGCGTAGCAGACGAGCCCGTCGAGGCGCGCCACGGCCTTCGAGAACACCCGGTAGTGCCGGGTCAGCGTCGCCGTCGAATAGATGTAGACGGGCGTGCCGACGGCGGCGGCGATCGCCGGCACCGGCACGTCTTCGGCGTGCAGCACGCCTTCACTGTACTCGAAATGATGCACGCGGATCTTGCCCCGGGAGGTCGGCGGCGGCGGTCAGAGCAGCGGGTCGAGCACGAACGGCTCGAGCGGCGCGCGCGGGCCGCTCGAACGGTCGGGCTTGGCCGGCACGGTGTTCTCGCGCGGGTTCGAATCCGGCGGGAACTCGAGGCCGCCGCGGCGGCCGCAGCCGGCGGTCGACATGAGGGCGGCGACGACGAGGCCGGTCGCGACGAGGCGCAGCGCGGTGGCGCCGGCGGTCGGTCGAATGGTCGGCATGCCGGTCAGCGTCTCCGTCTCGGACGGCGCGATCATAGCGAAGCGGCGGCGCGCCGGAAGGGGCGCGATGGCGGTCACGCTTGCCGCCGGCCGCGGCGGCGCGGCTTGCCCTCGGCTTCGAGCCGCCGGGTCCACGCCGCGGCCTGCCGGCGGACGTTCGCCGGCGCCGTGCCGCCGTAGCTGGTGCGGCTCTTCACGGAGGCATCGACCGTCAGCACGGCGCGCACCTCCTCGCCGATGCGCGGCTCGATCGCCTGCATGTCGGCGAGCGGCAGCCGGTCGAGCGAGACGCCCTTCTCGGCGGCGGCGGCGACGATCGAACCCGTGACGTGGTGGGCCTCGCGGAACGGCAGGCCGAGCACGCGCACCAGCCAGTCGGCGAGGTCGGTGGCGGTGGCGTAGGAGGCGCCGGCGGCCTTGCGCATCGCCCGCGGGTCGGGCTCGAGGTCGCGCACCATGCCGGCGGTGGCGGCGAGCGCCAGCGACAGGTTGGTGAGCGCGTCGAAGGTCGGCTCCTTGTCCTCCTGCATGTCCTTCGAATAGGCGAGCGGCAGGCCCTTCATCACCACCGTCAGCGTGGTGAACGAGCCGAGGATGCGGCCGACCTTGGCGCGCACCAGCTCGGCCGCGTCGGGGTTGCGCTTCTGCGGCATGATCGACGAGCCGGTGGTGAAGCGGTCCGACAGCCGCACGAACGAGAACGGCGCCGAGCACCAGATGACGATCTCCTCGGCGAGCCGGGAGAGATGCACCGAGGCGATCGAGGCGGCGGCGAGCGCCTCCAGCGCGAAGTCGCGGTCGGAGACGGCGTCGAGCGAGTTCGCCGTCGGCCGGTCGAAGCCGAGCGCGGCGGCGGTGGCGTGGCGGTCGATCGGGAACGACGTGCCGGCGAGCGCTGCCGAGCCGAGCGGGCATTCGTTCAGCCGCTTGCGCGCATCGGCGACGCGGCCGCGGTCGCGCGACAACATTTCGACATAGGCGAGCAGATGGTGGCCGAAGGTCACCGGCTGCGCCGTCTGCAGGTGGGTGAAGCCCGGCATGACGGTACGGGCGTGCGCCGCCGCCTTCTCGACCAGCGCCGTCTGGACGTCCTTCAGGCCGGCGTCGAGGGTGTCGAGGGCGTCGCGCACCCACAGGCGGAA
>CAMDHY010000054.1 GCA_945898215.1 Pseudoxanthobacter soli DSM 19599
ACTTGCCCTGCGCCGTCAGGACCTCAACCTGCCGAAGCTTCGTGACTATCTCCTCGGGCCTATGCCGCTTCCTCGCCATCTGTCCGTCCTCCAATAGGGCTCAAAACCCATACCTCAGGGAGGACCACTTCAAGGGGGGCAGGCCAGTCGTTGCTATCGTCTTCGTTGTCGTCGTTGTTGTCGTCGCTGTCCTGGTCGCTGTCGCTGTCGTTGTTGTCGTTGTCGCTGTCCTGATCGTTGTCGCTGTCGTTGTTGTTGTTGTCGTTGTCGTTCCAGCCGTTGTCGTCGTCGTTGTCGACCTGGACGACCTCGGGGAAGGCCGTCTCGAAGGACGCCAGCGCGTGCGGCGACAGCGGGCCGGCAAGCGCCGGCGCGGTGGCGGTGGCGGTGGCGCCGAGGCCGAGCGCGGCGAGGATGGCGATCTTGGAGGTCATCTTCGTTCTCCCTGTTCGAGGACCCCACCGCGGCGATCCCGCCCTCATCGGTGGAGTGACAGGGGAAGAACGACGGCGCCGGCGGCTTATTCCCAACCGCCGAATTTTTCTCGAAGGTCTTCTTTCGGCACCGGACGCCGCTCTCCACAGGCACGCCCGCACCTGCCCCGAGCCCTCCCCTTTCCGGCCCGCCTCGCGCCACAGAGAGCTCCCATCGTCCGCTCCCCACGGGGCTCGGGCGGGCGAACGAAACGGAGATGCGGATGCGGAAGTCGGGCGAAACGATCGGGCAGTCGGGGATGCGGATCGCGGCGGCAGGGCTGGAAACAGTCGGGCGGCGCACGCTGGTGCAGGGCCTCGGCGCCATTGGCCTTGGGGCGCTCGGCTTCGGCGCTCTTGGCCTCAGCGATCCGCGGCCGGTCCACGCCGCCACCGGTGCCCCGGGCGGTGGCCTCGACCTTGCCGACCTCGAGACGCGCCACGGCGGCCGCCTCGGCGTCGCAGCCGCCCGCGACGGCCGGCACATCGCCTGGCGCGGCGACGAGCGCTTCGCCTACTGCTCGACGTTCAAGCTCTTCCTAGCGGCCGCGGTGCTCGCCCGCGTCGATCGCGGCGCGGAGGCGCTCGACCGGCCCATCGCGATCACCAAGGCCAACATCCTGCCGCACGCGCCTGTGACCGAGCCGGCCGTCGGCCAGACGCTGACGGTCGAGGCCCTCTGCAAGGGCACCGTCGAGCTCAGCGACAACCCCGCCGCCAATATCCTGATCCGGGAGATGGGCGGCCTCGATGCCTGGGCCGCCTGGTATCCGTCGATCGGCGACCGGGTGACGCGCGTCGACCGGCTGGAGTTGGAGCTGAACTCCGCCGTCCCCGGCGATCCGCGCGACACCACCTCGCCGGAGCGGACGGTGGCGAACCTCCAGGCCGTCGTCCTCGGTGACGTCCTGTCGGCCGACAGCCGCCGCCGGCTGACGGGCTGGCTCGTCGCCACACCGACCGGCCCGAACCGCATCAAGGCGGGCGTGCCGAAGGGTTGGACGGTGGCCCACAAGACCGGCACCGGCCGGACGCCGGTCAACGACATCGCCGTCCTCACCCCGCCCGAGGGGCCGCCGCTGACGATCGCGATCTACTACACCGAGATGCGCAAGGCGCCGCTGGCCGAGCGCGAGGCGGTCCTCGCCGAGGCGACCCGGCGGGTCGTGACGGCCCTCGCCGGCTGAGCGCCCCCCGCCCCTACCCCCGCCCGACGAACGGCATCTTCGTCGCCATCACGGTGAGGAAGGGCACGTTCGCCTCGGGCGGCAGGCTCGCCATCCAGACGACAGCGTCGGCGACGTGCTTCACGTCCATGCGCGGCTCCACCGCCAGCCGGCCGTCGGCCTGGGGCACGCCGTCGGCCATGCGCAGCGTCATATCGGTGGCGGCGTTGCCGATGTCGATCTGGCCGCAGGCGATGTCGAAGGCGCGGCCGTCGAGCGCCACCGACTTGGTGAGGCCGGTGATGGCGTGCTTGGTCGCGGTGTAGGGCGCCGAGTTCGGCCGCGGCGCGTGGGCCGAGATCGAGCCGTTGTTGATGATGCGGCCGCCGCGTGGGCTTTGCGCCTTCATCAGCGCCATCGCCTCGCGGGTGCAGAGGAAGACGCCGAGGAGGTTCGCGTCGAGCACCGACCGCAGCGTCGCCACCGGCAGCTCGTCGAGCGGCACCGAGGGCGAGAACAGGCCGGCGTTGTTGAAGAGGAGGTCGAGCCGGCCGAAGCGCTCGCGGGTGGCCGCGAACAGCGCAGCCACCGCCGTCTCGTCGCCGACGTCGGTCGGCACGACGAGGCTCTCCCCGCCGATCTCGGCCGCCACCGCCTCGAGCGGCTCGCGCCGCCGGCCGGCGAGTACCAGCGTCCAGCCGGCCGCCGCGAGCCCGAGCGCCGCCGCCTTGCCGACGCCGCTGCCCGCCCCCGTCACCATCGCGATCCGCCGCGCCGCCGCTTCGGTCATTGCGCCCTCCCCGTCCCGTCGCCGGTCTTGTCGTTGTCGGCCGTTCTAGAAGCTCAGGACCGCGTCGAGGTCCGACAGCGGCGTCATGGCGGCGAGCACGGCGCGGGCCCTGGCCGCGTCGCGGTCCATCTGGGCGATCAGCGCCTCGGCGCTCGCAAACTTCTCCTCGCCGCGCAGCCGCTCGACCAGCGTCACCACCAGCGTCTGGCCGTAGAGGTCGCCGGCGAAGTCGAACAGGTTCACCTCGAACAGCGGCGCGCCATCGTCGAAGGTCGGCCGCCGGCCGTAGCTCGCGACGCCGTCGTGGAGCACGCCGCCGACGCGCACCCGCACCGCATAGATGCCGTGGGCGGCGGCGCAGTCATCGGGCAGGCGGAGGTTGGCGGTCGGATAGCCGAGGAGGCGGCCGCGCTTGTCGCCGTGGCGGACCTCGCCGTCGACCTGCCAGCGCCAGCCGAGCAGCGCGTTCGCCCCCGGCACGTCGCCGTGGGAGAGGGCGTCACGCACCCGCGTCGCCGACACCGCGCCGCCGGTCTCGTCCTTCCATGGCGAGACGACGGTGACGCCGAAGCCGTGGCGGGCGCCGGCGTCGGCCAGAAAGGCGGGCGTGCCGGAACGCGCCTTGCCGAAGTGGAAGTCGTAGCCGATGACGACGTGGCGGACGCCGAGCCCGGTGATCAGCACGTCGTCGACGAAACCGTCGGCGGTGCGCTCGGAGAAGGCCCGATCGAAGCCGGCGACGATCAGGCCGTCGAGGCCGAGCGCCGAGAGCACGCGCGCCTTCACGGCCGGCGGGGTGAGGCGGAACACCGGCTGGTCGGGTCGGAACAGCGTGCGCGGATGCGGCTCGAACGTGAGGGCGAGCGCCGCCGCGCCGGCCTCGTCGGCGATGCGGCGCGCCTGCGACAGCACCGCTTGGTGGCCGCGGTGGACACCGTCGAAGTTGCCGATCGCCACCACGGCGCGGCGCTCGCCGGGGCCGGCGGCGGTGAGTGGCACCGCGAAGGGGCGCACGGCGTCGAGATCGGAGGCGAGGGTCATCAGGGCCGGCTCGGGGTCGCGGTCACAGCAGCTTCGGGCCTTCCGCCCGCGTCGGCACCTTCACCAGCGCCTCGCCGTCGAGCACCGTCTTGCCGTCGACGGCGCAGGTGCAGGTGAGGCGCGCCCGCCGGCCACGCTCGACGAGTTCGGCGACCTCCACCGTCACCGTCACGGTGTCGCCGATGTGGACGGGGGCGTGGAAGTTCAGCGTCTGCGACAAATAGATGGCGCCCGGCCCCGGCAGGCGCGTGCCGAGCACGGCGGAGATCAGGCTCGCAGTGTAGAGGCCGTGGGCGATGCGGGTGCGGAAGGGCGTGCGGGCGGCGAAGTGTTCGGAGAGATGGATCGGGTTGCGATCACCCGACACCTCGGCGAAGCCGACCACGTCGGAGGAGAGCACCGTCTTCGACAGCGTCTCGCTCATGCCGACGGCGAGGTCTTCGAAATAGAGGGTGCGCAGCGGCGGCAGGCTGGAGGGGGCCGTCTCGGGTGCGGGGGTCTCGGCGTCCATGCGGGTTCCTACGGTCCGGCGGCGGCGGTCGGCCGCTCAGCCCCAGCGCAGCATTGGCACGCAGGCGGTCGCGCGCAATCCCTCGGAGGCCAGGCGGGCGGCGATCAGGCGCGGATCCGACGTCTCGATGCCGCCGAACTCGTGGCCGTGGATGCCGCCGATGACGAACAGCACGTCGATGCCGTGGTCGACCGCGCCACGCACGTCGGTGGCGAGGCCGTCGCCGACGGCGAGCACGCGCGCCTCAGGCCTGAGCGCGGCGATGCGCCGCTTCGCCTCGTCGTAGATCGGCTGATGGGGCTTGCCGAGGAGCTCGACGCGGCCGCCGAGGTCGCCATAGACGCGGGCGAGCGCGCCGGCGCACCAGAGCAGCCGCGGCCCGCGCTCGACAACGATGTCGGGGTTCGCGCACAGCATCGTCAGGCCGCGCGCCACCATCGCCTCAAAGCGCTCGCGATACTCCTCCGGCTGCCCCTCGTCCTCGTCCTCGATCCCCGAGCAGACGACAATTTCTGCCTCCTCGGGGGCGACCAGCGCGATGTCGGTGCCCTCGTAGAAGATGACGTCGCGCGGCGGGCCGATCTGGTGGACGCGCTTCGCCCCGTGGGCGACGAGGCGGGAGAAGGTGAGCTCGCCGGAGGTGACGACGCTGTCGAAGGCGTCGCGCGGCACGCCGAGCTGGCCGAGCTGCTCGATGACGCCGTCCTCGCGGCGCGGCGAGTTCGTCACCAGCACGACGGCGCCGCCGCCGGCGCGGAAACGTTGCAGCGCCTCGACGGCGGCCGGATAGGCGGCGACGCCGTTGTGGACGACCCCCCAGACGTCGCAGACGAGGGCGTCGTAGCGCCCGGCGAGGGCGGACAATCCGGGCAGGATCGGCGGGGCGGCGGCGATGTCGGGGGCGTCTGCGCTCATCGCGCGGGGGTAGACGCGCCGGCCCGCGCGGTCAAGCGCCGCCGCCGCGGCCGATCGTGCGCCGAGGCAGTGCGGGATCCCTCCGCCGGGCCACCATCCGGCACATGGAAGCGCACCGTGTTGCGGCCGGCGCGCTTGGCGGCATACATCGCCCGGTCGGCCTCGGCGAACAGGCTGCCGAGGTCGTGGGCGCGCAGGTCGGCCGGGCGCGTCACGCCGATGCTGGCGCCGACGATGAGGAGATGGCCCCCGAAGACGACCGGCCGGCGGATCTCCTCGATCGCCTGATGGGCGAGCGCGGCGATCTCCGCCTCCGAGCGCCGTCCGCGCACCAGCGCGGCGAACTCGTCGCCGCCGATCCGACCGACCTCGTGGGGGCGGCGGAACACCGCCCGCAGCCGCCGCCCGATCTGGCGCAGGCACTCGTCGCCGGCGGCGTGGCCGAAGGTGTCGTTGAGCTTCTTGAAGCCGTCGAGGTCGATCAGCGCCAGCGCCGCCGCCGGCGCGCCCCGGCTTTCGGGGCCGAGGGCGCGGGCGAGCCTGCCCTCGAACAGCGAGCGGTTGGCGAGGCCCGTCATCGGGTCGATCTCGGCGAGGCGGCGCAGGCGCTCGAGCAGGTCGCGCTCCTGGGTGATGTCCTGCTTCAGCCCGAAGATCCGCACGGCCCGCCCATTCTCCGCCTCGACGTCGATGGTGAGGCGGACCCAGCGGCGCTGGCCGGTCATCGTGCGGATGCGGATGTCGAGGCTGCCGCTCGCGCACGCCTCGATCGCCCGGCGGCGCACCCGCTCCATCCGCAGCCGTGACTCGCGGTCGTAGAGGCCGAGCACGACCTCCCGCGTCACCGGCGCGCCGCGCGGCAGCTCGAAGATGTCGTAGACGCCGTTCGTCCAGGTCAGCTCTTCGGTCGCGAGATCGCACTCCCAGACGCCGATGTGACCGAGTGCCGACGTGCGCTCGTACATCTTGCGATAGCGCTCCATCGCCAGTTGTTCCCGGCGCATCCGGTCGATCTTTTCGGCGAGGGCGTCGGTGAGGGCACCGACCTCGACGGCGCGGCGCGCATCGACGAGGAGGACGGCGGCGATCCGCGCCGTCTCCTCGAGGCGCTGCCGGTCTTCCAACGACAACCGCCGAGGTTTGGTGCCGGCGACGACCAGCGCACCGATGACGCGGCCGGTCTCGAGGGCGACCGGCACGCCGGCGAAGAAGCGGAGCGGAGACCTGCCGTGGCCGGGCGGGCGGCCCTCGAAGCGGGCATCGCCGGCCGTGTCCTCGACGAAGACGGGCGCGCCGGTGTCGAGGGGCATCCGGCAGAGGGCGGGGCCCGCCACGAGGTCGGCGGCCCCGGCGGCGAGCGTCTCGTGCCCGTCGATGGCGAGTGCTGCCGCCGGCACGGCGAGGGCGGCCGAGACGAGCGACAGCAGCGCTTCGAGCTCCGCCCGCTTCGTCAGGACGGGACAGTCCGTCGCCGGCGGCAGCAGGCCCGGATCGGAGGGGGTGGATGTGGCGCGCAATCGGTCCGTCCCGTCGTCGGCACCCCCACCCGCATACGGTGCAGCGCACGAAAGCCCTTGCATTGCGCCCGGACCCTGCCCGGAGCTTGCATCCGCCGCACGCGGCGGCAGCCCCGTGGGCCCCGACCGGCCGAAGCGCTGCGGGAGCGCCGGACGGGCGGGTGCTTCGGATGGGATTGAGGCGCCAGCGGGACCGGCTAAGCTCGGCGGCGACGGGCCGGCCGAGGCGGTCGCCGGAACGGTCGCCGGCGCGGCGGCGGCGCGGCGGCGGCGCCTAGGCCGGGGGACGTGAATGTCGCAGATCGAGTTGATCGTCGCCTGCCTCGTCGTCGGCGTGCTGCTGCGCCTGTCGGGGCGGTTGCCCGAGACCGCGCCGAAGGTCCTCGGCGGCTGGGTGATCAACGTGGCGCTGCCGGCGACGGCGCTGCGCACGGTGCACGACCTCGCCGTCGATCCGTCCTGGTGGCTGGCGGTGGCGGCCCCCTGGGTCGCGGCGCTGCTCGCGATCGCCGTGCTGGTGCCGCTCGGCCTCGGCCTCGGCTGGTCGCGCCAGCGCACCGGCGCGCTGCTGCTCGTCGCCGGCTGGGGCAACACGTCCTTCATCGGGCTGCCGATGATCGCCGCCTATGCCGGGCCAGAGTGGCTCGGCCTCGGCATCCTGATCGACCTGTTCGGCTCCTATCTGGCGCTGTCGATCCTCGGCATCGCCATCGCCACCGTCAGCAGTTCCGGCCGGTTCGACGCCGTCGCCGTGGCACGCCGCATCGCCACCTTCCCGCCCTTCCTGGCCATCCTCGTCGCCTTCGCCACCAACCATCTCGACCGGCCGGACTGGGTGGTCGCCGTCGTCGGCCGGCTCGCCGACACGCTGACGCCGATCGCGCTCGCCGCCGTCGGCCTGACGCTCCGGCTCGACGGCTTCGCCGGGCGGATCGGGGCGCTTGCCGTCGGCCTCGGCTGGCGCCTCGTCGCGGCGCCGGCCGCGATCCTGATCTTCAGCCTGGCGCTCGGGGCGGTCGAGGATCCGGCGGCGCGCATCGCCATCCTCGAGGCGGCGATGCCGCCCTCGCTCGGCGCCAGCATCATCGCCCTCGAACACGATCTCGAACCGCAGCTGGTCGCCCTGATGATGGGCATCGGCGTGCCGCTCGCGATCCTCACCTCGGCGCTCTGGTGGCGGCTGCTGCCGGTGCTCTGAGCCCGGCGCGCCGACCGCGCCCTTGAGGGACGGCCGGGAAAGAGAGAAAAGCACGGGCGGCGGGCGAGGCGGCACGAATCGCCGGTCGCGGCGACGGAGGACGGATGGCGGCGGTACGGCAGCTCGAGGACGGCGTCATCAACCGCATCGCCGCCGGCGAGGTGGTCGAGCGGCCGGCGAGCGTCGTCAAGGAGCTCGTCGAGAACGCCCTCGACGCCGGCGCGACGCGCGTCGAGGTGGTCACCGCCGGCGGCGGCAAGGCGCTCATCCGCGTCACCGACGACGGCATCGGCATGGACGAGGCCGACCTCGCGCTCGCCGTCGAGCGCCACTGCACCTCGAAACTGCCCGAGGGCGATCTCGCGGCGATCGCCACCCTCGGGTTCCGCGGCGAGGCGCTGCCCTCGATCGGCGCGGTGGCCAGGCTCTCGATCGCCACCCGCGCCGCCGGGGCGCCGCACGGGCTGGAGATCGTCGTCGCCGGTGGCCGCCGCGAGCCGGTGCGGCCGTCGGCGATGGTGCGCGGCACCCGCGTCGAGGTGGCCGACCTGTTCTATGCGACGCCGGCGCGGCTGAAGTTCCTGAAGTCGGAGCGGGCCGAGGCGACGGCGATCACCGAGGTGGTGCGCCGGCTGGCGCTCGCCGCGCCCGCCGTCGCCTTCACCCTCGCTGGCGCCGACCGGGCGACGCTGGAGTGGCCCGCCCGCACCGGGCCGGACGCCCTGCGCCGGCGCATCGCCGACGTGGTCGGCCAGGCCTTCGTCGACGACGCCATCGAGATCGACGCCGGCCGCGAGGGCATCCGCCTCGGCGGTCTCGCCGGGCTGCCGACGGCGACGCGCGGCACGGCGGCCCAGCAGTACCTCTTCGTCAACGGCCGGCCGGTGCGCGACCGCGTGCTGATGGGGGCGCTACGGGCCGCCTACCAGGACGCCATCGCCCGCGACCGCCACCCGGCCGCGGTGCTGTTCATCGACCTCGACCCGCACGAGGTCGACGTCAACGTCCACCCGGCGAAGGCCGACGTGCGCTTCCGCGACCCCGGGCTGGTGCGCGGGCTGATCGTCGGGGCGATCCGCCAGATGATCGCCCGAAATGCCCTCGAGCCGTCGCGCGCCGGCGCCGCGGCGACGATCGGCGCCTTCCGATCCGGCGGCGGCGGATATTCGCCACCGGCGACCGACTGGCGCGCCTCGGCGCTGCGGCCGCTGGAGACGGTCGGCGTCGCGCCGATCGCCGGCAATGCCGCACCCGCCGGCTTCGCCGACGGCGCCCAGACGGCCTTTGCCGCCACCGCCGCCCCGTCCGCCGACCGCCGCGCCGATGCGGGGCCGGTGCTGCCGGAGAACTTTCACCGGCCGCTCGGGGCGGCGCGGGCGCAACTGCACGAGACCTACATCCTCGCCCAGACCGCCGACGGCGTCGTGCTCGTCGACCAGCACGCCGCTCACGAGCGCCTCGTCTACGAGAAGCTGAAGGCGGCGCGCGCCCGCGACGGCGTGCCGACCCAGATGCTGCTCGTGCCGGAGATCGTCGACCTGCCGGCCGACGACGTCGAGCGCCTGGTCGGGTTCGCCGATGCGCTTTCCGGCCTCGGCCTCGTCATCGAGGGCTTCGGGCCGGGCGCGGTGGCGGTGCGCGAGACGCCGGCGCTGCTCGGCCGCGTCGATGCCGGCAAGCTCATCCGCGACCTCGCCGACGAGATCGCCGAATTCGACCGCGCCGATGCACTGGAGGCGCGCCTCGACCGCATCGCCGCCACCGTCGCCTGCCACGGCTCGGTGCGCGCCGGCCGCCGCCTCCGGCCCGAGGAGATGGACGCGCTGCTCCGCGAGATGGAGGAGACGCCGAACTCCGGCACCTGCAACCACGGCCGCCCGACCTTCGTGCGCCTGACGCTCGCCGATATCGAACGCCTGTTCGGCCGGCGCTGAGAGCCTGAGGACTCCGTCTTTGACCGATCCCGCCGCCGACGGCCGCGTCGCCGCCCTGAAGCTCTATGGCGAGCGCACCACCGGCACGCGGGCCCTCTCCGAGGCGATCGGCGCGAACGTCGAGGTGGCGATGATGCGGCCGTCGGCGCGCGGCCGCATCGCCACCCTCGACGCCGCCGTGGCCGAGCGGACCGGACCGATGGCGCGCATCTTCCCGCATCTGCGCCAGCGCATCCGCGAGGGCGTGGTCGACGAGACGAGCCGGCCGTTCGTCGCCACGGGCTTCGGCTGGAAGCACGCGGCACCGCCGGTCGAGATCATCCTCGCCGATCCCCGTGCTGCGACGACGCTGTTCGTCGTCGTCACCAAGCACCCGCTGTTCTTCCTGAAGTCGCTCTACCGCCGGCCGCACCACGACGTCGTGCTGCGCTGGCCGAAGCCGTCGCTGTCGCGCTTCCTGCGCCAACCCTGGCAGCCGGTCGAGCGCGACCTGATCGGCCCGGAGCGGCTCGCCTCGCCGGCCGATCTGTGGACCGCCAAGGCGCGGGCCTACCGCGCCCTCCTCGACGCCGCACCACACGCCTTGCACGTCCGCTACGAGGACTTCGTCGCCGACTATGGCGGCACCCTCGACCGCGTCGCGAAGGCGCTCGGCCGGCCGCGCGCGGCCTGGACGCGGCCGGATCTGTCGACGAAGGGCGATCCGCTCGGCTTTGCGGACTATGCCGGCCGCTACCGGCTCTCCGAGGCCGCCCGGGGGTTCAGCGCGTCTGACCTGCGCTTCCTCGCCGCCCGGATGCCGGAGGAGCTCGTGCACTCGTTCGGCTACCGGCTGGAGCCGTAGCCGCGATCAGGCGACATCGGCGACCGCATCGAAGCGCACCCGGTCGCCACCGTCGCGCTTGGCGGCATAGAGGGCGCGGTCGGAAGCCGACAGCAGTTGCTCGATGCCGATGCGGCCGGAAAGTGAGGCGGCGACGCCGGCCGACGTCGTGCAGCCTTCGCCGCATCCCTCCACCGCCGCGGAATACTGCCGGAAGGCCGTCATCAGCCGCTCGGCCACGGCCGCCGCATCCGCGGCGCTCGCGTCCGGCAGCACCACCGCGAACTCCTCGCCGCCGAGGCGGCCGGCGATGTCGGCGGGTCGCAGCGTCGCCCGCACCGCCGCGGCGAAGGCGACCAGCACGGCATCGCCGACGGGGTGGCCGAAGCGGTCGTTGATGTCCTTGAAGCGGTCGAGGTCGAAGGCGACGACGGCGATCGGCCGACCCCGGCGGGCCGCGTCGGCGACCGCCTCTGCGCCCCGCTCGAGCAGCGCCCGCCGGTTGGCGAGGCCGGTCAGGGCGTCGGTGAGCGCGGCGGCGTTGAGCCGCTTCTCGACGCGCTCCTTGGTGAGCGACACCATCAGCACGGCGATCACCTGGGAGAAGACGATCGCCTCCAGCGCCGCCATGCCGAACCAGGCCGCCTGGTAGACGCCCGGCATGTCGTCGGCCATCGTCAGCGTCAGCGGGATGCGCAGGGCGACGAAGACGGCATGGACGACGAACATCGCCGCCACTGGCACGCGTCCGAGCAGCCCGTCCCGCTGGGCGAACTCGCGCGCCGCCAGCGCCGCATAGATCGCGAGCATCGTCGAGGAGAGCACCACCCGCGCGGCAAACGAGGCGTAGAAGGCCGTGAACTGGCAGGCGATGATCCACGCGAGCGGGCCGATCGCCGGCACCCACGGCGGCACGGAGCGGCCGTTGAAGGCACGGCCGGCCGCCCAGGCGAGTGCCATGCCGAGCATCGAGAAGGCGTTCGCCGCGTCGATCGACAGCCGGTCGGGGATGATGCCGCGGCCGGCGAACAGGAAGGACCCGATCGCCACCCCGGCATAGGCGGCCGCCGTCCACAGCAACGTGCGCTCGGCGCTGTTCTGCAGCCAGCACCACGTGAGCAGCAGCGTGCCCGTGGCGGAGGTGATCACCAGGACGAAGAAGAGCGTGGCGGGATCGGCGGGCATTCCCAGCACAGTCTCCTGCCGCCGACCCCTCAGGCCGGCTCCCGGTTGCGCCGGCGGCGGATGCGCGCCGCGAGGCTCGTCGGCTCGCTCTCGTGCGGCACCATCGGCTCACCGGCGACGAGGTCGTCGACCGCCTTGCCGACCGCCGGGTCCTTGTCGGCCGCCACCGCCACCACGTCGGCGGCGACGCTGCCGAGTTCCTCGCGCAGGCGGGCGATCTCCGCCGAGGCCACGGCCGTCGCCGCCGGCGCACCGGTCGAGCCGAGCGAGGCCCGCAGTTCCTCGAGCTCGTCGGCGAGCGCGCCGGCCCGCACCGACGCGGTGGCCGCCTCGATGCGGCGGGAATCGGCCTCCTCCCGCGCCTCGCGCAGGGCGGCCTGCATCTGCGCGAGCGCCGCCTTCGCCTCGGCGGCGGCGCGCGTGGCGGCGCCGGCCTCCCGCGCCTTGCGGGCGGCCTCCTCGGCCTTCGCTTCGGCAGCGCCGCGCGCCGAGACGAGTTCGTCGTCGCGATCGGCGAGGGCGGCGGTCGCCGACGACAGCGCCGCCTCGGCGGCGCCGATGACGCCGGCCTTGCGGTCGAGCTCGGACTTGAGCGAGGCGACCTCCGCCGACAGCCGCGCGATCTCCGAGCGCGCCGCCGACAGCGCCGGTCCGGACGTGTCGCTGGCCCTTGCAGGCGCCGGTGCGACCTCGGCGGGTGCGGCGGCGGGCGTCGGCGGAGCCGCCGTCGCCCGGGCGATGTCCGCCCTGGCCGTCGCGAGGTCCGCCTCGGCCGCCGTGAGGGCGGCCGTTTTCTCGGCGAGGGCCGCCTCGAGCGCGGCGAAGCGCCGGCGGACGCCCTCGTCATCCGCTTGTTTGGTGCCGGACACCGCAGCGGAGGCCGAAACGGTCGACGGATCGGCCGTCTGGCGCAGTCGGGCGTTCTCGATCTTCAGCCGCCGCACCGCCTCCGACAGCGCCTCGGCGCGCTGCTCGAGGCCGCGCACGGTGATGGCGAACTCGGCGCGCAGGATGTCGCGGTCGGGCCGCAGCCCGCGCACGGGACCCTTCGCACTCGCCTTGGATGGCTTGCGGCGCCGGCCGAGGACGAGCGCGAGCACTACCAGCGCCACCAGCGCGCCGCCCGCGATCCAGGCGGCGGTGATGAGGTCCTGTCCGTCCAAGGCGCGCTTCTCCGCAAGTCGAATTCGCGCCGACCCTATCGCGAAATGCCGCCAGCGGCCACAGCGGCGGGGCGCGGCGGCGGCGCGCGGGGGGTCAGAACGGGTTCCAGGTGGCCTGTTCGGTGAACTTCAGGTAGCCGAGGTTGATGCCGAGCCGCGCGCCGATACCCGCCCTGACCGGCACCACGTAGGTGAGGTCGGCGGCCAGCACCGTCATGCCGAAGCCGCCGACGAGATAGGCCGAGCCGTTGACCCCGACATAGCGCTGGAAGAGGTGCGCCATCGAGGGGAGATTGTAGACGAGCATCATGACGCGGGCGCCGTCGCCGCCGAGGTCGAAGCCGACCGAGGGGCCCTGCCAGTAGATGTTCTGGTCACCGGCAAAGCGCGTGTAGAGCCGTCCCTCGCCGTAGCGCAGGCCGCCGAAGACGGCGCCGGAGGCCTCCTCGCCGAGGATGTAGCCGTTCGGCGCGCCATAGTCGGCGAAGGCCTTCTCGATGACTGTGGCGAGCCCGCCGGAGATCTGACCGAAGAAGCCGTGGCCGGCGACGACGATTTCGCCAGCGGTGTAGGTCTCGCCGGCATAGGGGGGCGGCGCCGGGGCCGGCGTGTAGGCGGGATCCGGCGGCGGCGGTGCCGGGGCGTCGACGTTGTCGAGCGGCGGCAGCGACTGGGCGGCCGCCGGCAGCGGCGCGGCGAAGACGCCCGCCAGCGTGGCGATCGCCGCGAACTCGATGAAGCGCATGGGTCTAGCCTCCTCTTGTCGCCCCCGTCGGCGCTGGCCGCGCCCGCCCGCCGCGCGGGTTGTGGAACCCCCCGACGCGGTGTAACCCTCGGCTCAACGCCCCGGCCGCAGCCGATTCGCCGGCCCTTCCGTACCGCAGGACGCCTCGCCCCACCCGATGACCGAGATGCCCGCCCTCGATCTCGCCGCCCTGCTTGCCAGTCGCATCTGCCACGATCTGATCAGCCCGGTCGGCGCCGTCATCAACGGCCTCGAGGTGCTCGACGAGGACGAGGACGGCGAGATGCGCGAGGTTGCCCTCGACCTCATCCGCAAGAGCGCCCGGTCCGCCTCCGCTCGCCTGCAGTTCGCCCGCCTCGCCTTCGGCTTCGCCGGCTCCGCCGGCGCCTCGGTGGACCTCGCCGACGCCGAGCGCGTCGCCAGGGCCTATGTCGGCAGCGACCGGGCGCAGCTCGACTGGATGGTGCCGGCAGGCTACGGGCCGAAGGACCGAGTGAAGCTCGCCCTCACCCTCGTGGCGCTGTCGCAGCAGTCTATCCCGCGCGGCGGCCACATCGTCCTGCGCTCCGAGAGCGCCGGGCTCGAGAGCCTCGTCATCACCGCCACGGGGTCGCATGCGCGCATCCCGGCCGGTCTCGCCCAGCTCTTTGCCGGCGAGGCGGAGATGCCCCTCGACGCCCACGCCGCGGTCGGCTTCTACGCCGGGCTGCTGGCGCGCTCGATCGGCCTTTCGGTGTCGATGGACAAGGACGGCGACACCGTCCACTTCCGCGCCGGCTGACCGCAGCCGCCCCGGCCGGTCCTCACCGGCCCCGCGGCGGCGCATCAGCTCAGGCGGACTCGCGGATCGGTTCGTCGGCCGGCTCGCGCAGGACATAGCCGCGGCCCCACACCGTCTCGATGAAGTTCTGGCCACCGGACGCGTTCGCGAGCTTCTTGCGCAGCTTGCAGATGAACACGTCGATGATCTTCAGCTCCGGCTCGTCCATGCCGCCATAGAGATGGTTGAGGAACATCTCCTTGGTGAGGGTGGTGCCCTTGCGGAGCGAGAGCAGCTCCAGCATCTGGTATTCCTTGCCGGTCAGGTGCACCCGCTGGCCGCCCACTTCCACCGTCTTGGTGTCGAGGTTGACGACGAGGTCGCCGGTCTGGATGACCGACTGGGCGTGGCCCTTCGAGCGGCGGATGATGGCGTTGATGCGCGCGACGAGCTCGTCCTTGTGGAACGGCTTCGTCATGTAGTCGTCGGCGCCGTAGCCGAGGCCGCGCACCTTGTCCTCGATGTTGCCGAGCCCGGACAGGATCAGGATCGGCGTCTTCACCTTCGACACCCGGAGCGTCCTCAGCACCTCGTAGCCGGACATGTCCGGCAGGTTGAGGTCGAGCAGGATGATGTCGTAGTCGTAGATCTTGCCGATCTCGATGCCGTCCTCGCCGAGGTCCGTCACGTAGACGTTGAACCGCTCGGACTTCAGCATCAGTTCGATGCTCTGCGCGATGGCGCTGTCGTCTTCAATCAGCAGTACGCGCATGCCTCATCCCTCGCTGCCCAGGATCCCGGCTCGGCACCGCGATCCCCGGTTAGTTGTCGCGGCCAAAGGACTGCGGCTCGTCCTGATTCGACGGATACCCGATAAGGGTTAACAGATTGCGATTCGCGCTGACAACGACGTTCGGGGGCGACTTCCGCGAACAGCCGGAACAAACTGGAATCGCGCTGCGAATCGAACGAACCGGGCCCTCTGCCGTGACGTGACCGGAGCGACCGCCGCAGCGGGGGTGGACGACCCCGTCCGCGACGACCGACGACAGGCGTATGGTTGCCGCAGGAGGTAAATGTTCGGTTAGCGGCCGCCTTACAAACGGTCGCGGCCGGCGAGAACCATTTGGCAACGACTCCGCAGCTAGCGTCTCCGGCATGGGTCGGGGAGTAAGCACGTCATGAGAGTTCGTGAGAACGTGTTGAAGGCCAAGCACTTCCAGCTGGAAGCGGCGCGTCGGCGCGCAGCCCAGGTGGAGACGATGGTGGCCGAGCTCGATCGCATGGCCGCCGAGCTCGATCAACAGATCGTGCACGAGGAGCGCCGCGCCGGCATCAGCGATCCGACGCACTTCGCCTATCCGACGTTCGCGCGCGCCGCCCGGCAGCGCCGTGACAACCTCGCCGCCTCCGTCCGCGACCTCGACCTGCAGCGCGAGCGCGCCGCAGCGGCGCTTGCCGACGCCGAGGCGGAGTATGCCGCCGTGCTGGCGCGCGTCGAACGCAGCGAGGAGCGTCCCGAGGAGAGCCAGGTCGCCGGCCGTCGCCTCGCCCGCGCCCGCTGAGGGCGGCGCCGATCCAGGCCCGCGCCGCGCCGATCCACGCCTGCTCGGCGCCAGCGCTCGGGCGGCGCCCGTGTTCGATAACACCAAGCGGTGAACACCCCAGAATCCGGTTGCTCACTCGGAACAAAATCGGAACTATCCGGCGACCGTCCGTCCCGGGATCCACCGATGAGCCTCGCCTCCGCCCTCCTCGCCCCTCCGCCGTTCAGCGACGGGCGCCAGTCCGCCACGGCGCTCGCGATCCGTCGTGGGGCGAGGCGGCTCCTGCGCCTGCACGGCTTCCTCGCCCTTACTGAAATGGCGCTGCCGTCCGGCCGGCGGGCGGACCTCGCGGCCCTTGGGCCGTCGGGCGAGGTGTGGATCGTCGAGATCAAGTCATCGCTCGCCGACTGGCGGGCCGACGCCAAGTGGCCGGACTACCGCTTCCACTGCGACCGGCTGTTCTTCGCGACGCTGCCCGAGGTCGCCGCGGTCGCCCCCTTTCCCGACGACGCCGGGCTGATCCTCACCGACGGTCACGAGGCCGAGATGGTGCGGATGGCGCCGGAGCACCGCCTGCCCGGCGCGACGCGGCGCTGGCTGACGCTGCGCTTCGCCCAGGGCTGCGCCCGCCGCCTGCATGACCTCGAGGACCCGCTCGCGGCCGGCCTCGATCGCGACGCCTGAGGCGAGGGCCGGAGGATGAAGCTCACAGACCGGGACCCGGCGGCAGGCGACGGTGCGACGGCACCGGCACGGGGCCGCGTGGGGACAGGGGCAGCATGACGGGGCCGGAGATGCCCGCCGCCTGGCGGACCGCCCCGAACGGCCGCCGCCGCGCCCGCGGGCTGCGCCTCGCCCTGCCGGGCATCCCGGGGCCGTTCAACGCCATCACCGACGTCGCCGGTGTCGAGGTCGGCGTGACGACGCTCGTCCGCGGCGACGGACCCTGCATCGCCGGGCGCGGTCCGGTGCGCACGGGTGTCACCGCCATCCTGCCCCGGGGACGCCCCGGCATCGCGACGCCGGTGCTCGCCGGCACGGCGATGCTGAACGGCAACGGCGAGCTCACCGGTTCGTGGTGGATCGAGGAGACCGGGCGCTGCGAGCTCGCGATCACCATCACCAACACCCACTCCCTCGGCACCGCCCGCGACGCGACGCTGAAGTGGGCGGCCCGCAGCGGCCGGATGTCGCCTGGCCAGGACTGGGGGCTGCCGGTGGCGGCCGAGACCTATGATGGCTTCCTGAACGACATCAACGGCTTCCACATCCACGACGAGCACGTCTTCGCGGCGCTCGACGGCGCGGAGGGTGGCCCGGCGCCGACGGGATCGGTCGGCGGCGGCACCGGCATGATCTGCTACGGCTTCAAGGGCGGCACCGGCGGCGCCTCGCGCCGGGTCGCGGCGGCCGGCGGATCCTGGACGGTCGCGACCCTCGTCCAGGCGAACTTCGGCCGCACCGAGGAACTCACCATCCTCGGCGTGCCCGTCGGCGCCCGCCTCGCGGCCGACGCGCGCGCCGGGGCAACGGCCACCGGGGGCGCCGGCTCGGTGATCGTCGTGGTGGCGACCGACGCGCCCCTCCTGCCCCACCAGCTGAAGCGCCTCGCCCGCCGCGTGCCGCTCGGCCTCGCCCGCACGGGCACCATCGGCCACCACTCCTCCGGCGACGTCTTCCTCGCCTTCACGACGGCGAATGCCGCCGCGACGGTGCCGGCGGAGGGGCCGATCGCGCTCGCGATGCTGCCGGAGGAGAGCCTCGACCCGCTGTTCGGTGCCGTCGTCGAGTGCGTGGAGGAGGCGGTGCTGGACGTCCTGTTCGCCAACTCCGACATGACGGGCGTCGACGGCCGGACGGTGCGGGCTCTGCCACACGACCCGGTGCTCGAATTACTCGCCGCGGCCGGCCGCCTCGCGGGTTGAGGGCGGCAGATTGCGACGCGTCAGCCCGGCGGCTTGCCGGCGGACAGCCACGGCAGGATCACGTCGTCGATGAGGTTCCAGCGCGCCCGGGTGTCGGGCCGCGGCTTTCCCTCGATCCAGTACGCGACCTGGGCGTCGCGGAAGCCGTCGCTCGCCCGCAGCGAGAGCCACTGGTTGACGAAGAGCGTGACGTCGGCCGAGGCGGGCGGCAGCAGGTAGGCGAAAACCACGGGAGAGCCCATGCCGGTCGGCACCACCGCCGTGAAGCCCGGGCGGCCGGAGGCCCAGGCACGCGCCTGGTCGAGCGACCAGATCGACGCGTCGATGTCGGGGTGGGCGGGGAGGTCGTCGTATGTGGCGAGCAGCTCGACGCTTGCGTTCGGGAACAGGTGGCGGATCAGCGGCTCCAGCACCGGGTCGTGGAACACGCCGAGCGTGAGGTCCGGCGCGTCCGCGATCGCCCGGTAGCTCAGGAAGCGCTCGACCCTGGCCGACGGCACGATCAGCGCGAGCGGGCTGACGAGATAGGAGTTCGTCACCTGCAGCCTCTGCAATCGTTCGTCGGTGACGTAGGCGCCCGCCATGACGATGTCGAACTTGTGCCTCGCGAGGTCGTCGGACAGCGTCTCCCAGTCGATCGGCACGAGTTCGAGGTCGAGGTGCAGGTCGGCGGCGAGGCGGTAGGCGTAGCTGACGTCGAAGCCGACGAGGTCGCCGCGGGCGTTGCTGTAGGAGAACGGCAGGATGTCGACGCCGTAGCCGACGCGCAGCACGCCGCGGTCGCGAATGCCCTGCAGTGTCGGCGGTCCGTCGATCGACGCCAGTGCAGCGGGAGCGACGTCGAGCGACGTCGCCTTCACGCCGGCGGTCAGCGCCGGATCCAACGTGCGGGCGAGCACCGCGGCGGTCGAGGCGGGCGGGAACAGCGTGTGCGAGATCGCCCGCGTGCCGATCACCGCCGCCGCCAGCACGGCGGCGCCGACCGCCAGCGCCGTGACGAGGCGCGCCGACTGCCGGCGGGTCTTGCGGAAGTAGACGAGCGGCACGGCGATGGCGGCGAAGCCGAACGCCGTCACCGACAGCACCACCTGGCCGTAGCGCGTCACCGTCATCGATTCGATGTAGAGCGGCAGCGCCTCGGCGGGCAGCCCGAGCCACTGCGACAGGAACTGCACCGCCTCCACCGCGGCGCTCGGAGAGCCGATCCCGGAGAGCAGCGTCATCAGGGGCAGCAGCACGACGTCGCCCGCCGTCAGCGTCACCTGGAAGTAGTAGCTCGCATAGACGATGAACAGCGCGATGAAGTAGTTGCCGAGTTGCGTGAACACGTAGGCGAGCGAGATCGTCGTGCGGATGACGTCGTTCGCCTCCTCGCCCCCGATTCCGGCCTTCGCCGTCACCCGCTCGGCTGCGCGCTGGATGAACGGCAGCGCCGAGACGGAGAGCGTCGTCACCACGGCGAGCACAAGGGCCGGCTGGAACTCGGCCAGCAATTCGCGCGCCGAGGCCGGCGCGATCGCCGACAGCGCGAGCGGCAGCACGACGAACGCGAGCAGCGCGGTGCCGGCGAGAAACAGCACGAGATAGACCACGAGGGTGCCCGCGACGTCGGGCGTGATCGTGCCAGAGGTCGCGGCGAACAGCGCGAACACCCCGAGCGGCGCGAAGTAAACGACCCAGCCCCAGATCGCCAGGCTCGCCCTGCGGATCACCTCGATCACCTCGATGAACGCACGCTTCTCGGCCATCGGCTGGATCGCCACAGCGAAGGCGATCGAGAAAATGACAATGGCCGGCATGTAGTTGCGCGACAGCGCATCCGTGATGTTGGCCGGCACCAGCAGGTCGACCAGCGAGACGCGCGCCTGCGCCGCTCCGGCGACGATCTCGGCCGGCGGCGGCGCCGGAGGAAAAGCGCCCGCGAGCGTCAGGATCGCTACGAAGGCGACCACCCAGAGGAACAGGTAGACCGCCCAGCTCGAGCGCAGCAGCAGAAAGGCGCGAGCCCTCGTCAGCGAGCCGAGGCCGGTGATCAGCGAGGAGAACAGGTAGGGATAGACGACGCTTTCCAGCATCATCGAATACGCGATCCCGAACGGTCGCAGCACCGCCGCGCGCTCGCCGAAGACGAGGCCGACGGCGATGCCGGCGAGAGCGCCCAGGATCACCCACAGCGGCAGCCGGGCGGGGACGCCGCGGGTCGCACTGGCGGGTTCGGCGGCGGCGCTCATACGGAGCCGATGAAGATGCCGGCGAGGAAGACGAGCACGCCGCCGAAGCTCATCGCGATGCCGGCGCCAACCGTCGCCGCGAGCCCGGCCGCAAAGTCGTCGGCCGGCGCGAGACTCCCTCGCGCGGAGAGGTCCGCCAGGCGCGGACAGGGGAAACCGACCATGTCAGCGTCTCCGCTCGCGCCGGCCGCCGGACAGCCCATCGATGGCACCCGCCGCGCAGGCTGGCCGCATGCCGCCGCTGCGGCATAATGGCAGGCGGCGCCGGGGACGGCAATCGGCGGCCCGCCAGCGGGACACGTTGGCAGGGAGACAAATAATGGCTCGGGGCGGACGCATCGCGATCGGAGCCGTGATGACCCTGATCGGAGCGTTCTTCCTGATTGCGGGCTACGTCGCCGAAGACATGTGGTTCCCGGTGCGGCACCACGGCGCTTCGCCGCCCGGCACGACGCCCGGCCTGAATCACTGGGAGGCCGACCCGGTCGGCTACCTCATGGCGGCGATGATGTGGGTGCTGGTGGCCGCCGTCGGCGTCATCCTGTTCGCGCAAGGGATGCGCGGGCGGACGACACCGCGCTGAGCGACGGCCGGCTTGGCCTCAGCCGAGCTTCAGCGTCGCCTGCACTTCGCGGAGCGACGCGAGCATGCGCTCGGCCTCGGAGCGCTGCGCCGGATCCTTGATCGCGGCGAGCTCTTCCTCGGCCGTGCGGATCGACTGGACGATCTGGTCGCCCTTCAGCTGCTCGACCGGGACCGCCTCTTCGGCGAGCACGGTCAGGCCGACGCCGTTCACGTCGGCGAAGCCCGAGCGCACGAAAATCCGCTGCTCGTCGCCCGCCGCCCCGATCACCCGCAGGATGCCCGGCCGCAGCATCGCGAGGAAGGGCGCGTGGTCCTTCAGCACCTCGAACTCGCCCTCGCTGCCGGGGACGACGACGGAGCGCGCCTCACCCGAGACGAGCAGCCGCTCGGGGGAGACGAGCTCGAAGGGGAAAGTCGCGCCGGCGGTTCCGGTGGCCATGCTTCGATCCTGTCGCTGCACTCACGGCGACCCGCCGGAGCGGAGCGCCGATAAGGAGTGGGGCTCGGCCTCAGGCCGCCTGCGCCGCGAGCTTCTGGGCCTTCTCGACCGCCGCCTCGATGGTGCCGACCATGTAGAAGGCCGCCTCCGGGAGGTGGTCGTACTTGCCCTCGCAAAGGCCCTGGAAGCCCTTGATCGTCTCGGCGAGGTCGACGAAGACGCCCGGCGAGCCGGTGAACACCTCGGCGACGTGGAACGGCTGCGACAGGAAGCGCTCGATCTTGCGGGCGCGGGCCACAGCCAGCTTGTCCTCTTCCGAGAGCTCGTCCATGCCCAGGATGGCGATGATGTCCTGGAGCGCCTTGTAGCGCTGCAGGATTTCCTGGACGCGGCGGGCGACGGCGTAGTGCTCCTCGCCGACGATGCGCGGGTCGAGCATGCGCGAGGTCGAGTCGAGCGGATCCACCGCCGGATAGATGCCCTTCTCGGCGATCGAGCGGTTCAGCACCGTCGTCGCGTCCAGATGGGCGAAGGAGGTGGCCGGCGCCGGGTCGGTCAGGTCGTCGGCGGGCACGTAGATCGCCTGCACCGAGGTGATCGAGCCCTTCGTCGTGGTGGTGATGCGCTCCTGCAGGGCGCCCATGTCGGTGGCGAGCGTCGGCTGATAGCCCACCGCCGAGGGGATGCGGCCGAGCAGCGCCGACATCTCCGAGCCCGCCTGGGTGAAGCGGAAGATGTTGTCGACGAAGAACAGCACGTCCTGGCCCTGATCGCGGAAGTACTCGGCGATCGTCAGGCCGGTGAGGCCGACGCGGGCACGGGCGCCCGGCGGCTCGTTCATCTGGCCGAACACCAGGGCGCACTTCGAACCCGTGCCGCCGCCCTTCTGGTTCACGCCGGACTCGATCATCTCGTGATAGAGATCGTTGCCCTCGCGGGTGCGCTCGCCGACGCCGGCGAACACCGAGTAGCCGCCGTGCGCCTTGGCGATGTTGTTGATGAGTTCCTGGATCAGCACCGTCTTGCCGACGCCGGCGCCGCCGAACAGGCCGATCTTGCCGCCGCGGGCGTAAGGCGCGAGCAGGTCGACGACCTTGATGCCGGTGACAAGGATCTGCGCCTCGGTCGACTGCTCGGTATAGGCCGGGGCCGGCTGGTGGATGCCGCGCGTCTCGGAGTGGACGACCGGACCGGCCTCGTCGATCGGCTCGCCGATGACGTTGATGATGCGCCCGAGCGTGCCGTCACCGACCGGCACCGCAATCGGCTGCCCGGTGTCGTGCACCGCCTGGCCGCGGACGAGACCCTCGGTGGTGTCCATGGCGATGGCGCGGACGGTGTTCTCGCCGAGATGCTGCGCGACCTCGAGAACGAGCCGGAGGCCGTGGTTGTCGGTCTCCAGCGCGTTCAGGATCTGCGGCAGGTGGCCCTCGAAGTGCACGTCGACGACGGCACCGATGACCTGCGAAATGTGGCCGACATGCTTCGTCATGGCTTTCTCGTCCTCGTCGGTCGGGCGGGGCGCCGGTGCGCCGAATCCTCGTCTCGTCTGCCGCGGGCGAGTGGCGCCGCGACGGTTCGCGTCACAGTGCCTCGGCGCCGGAGATGATCTCGATCAGCTCCTTGGTGATCTGCGCCTGACGCGAGCGGTTGTAGGTGATCGTCAGCTTGCCGATCATCTCGCCGGCGTTGCGCGTCGCACTGTCCATCGCGGACATGCGGGCGCCCTGCTCGGAGGCGGCGTTCTCGAGCAGCGCCCGGAACACCTGCACGGAGATGTTGCGCGGCAGGAGCTCGGCGAGGATGTCCTCCTCCTCCGGCTCGTACTCGTAGATTGCCCCGCCGGAGGTGCGCTCCGGCGCCCCGGAGACGTCGGCGGGGATCAGCCGCTGCGCCGTCGGGATCTGCTGGATGACCGACTTGAACTGCGCATAGAACAGCGTCGCGACGTCGAACTCGCCGGCCGCATGGAGCTCCAGCAGCTGCTTGCCGACCATGTCGGCCTGGGCGAAGCCGATGTTGCGGACGCCGCGCATCTCGATGGTGCGGATGATGCGCGGGCCAAGATCGCGCTTCAGGGCGTCGGCGCCCTTGCGGCCGACGCACAGGATCTTGACCGTCTTGCCCTGGGCGATCAGCCGGTTGGCGTGCTCGCGGGCGAGCCTCGCGATCGACGAGTTGAAGCTGCCGCAGAGACCGCGCTCGGCCGTGCAGACGACGAGCAGATGGGTGTCGTCGCGGCCGTTGCCGGCGAGCAGCGTCGGCGCGCCGGCCGCACCCTCCATGCCGGAGGCGAGGCCGGCGAGCATCGCCTGCATCCGCTCGGCATAGGGACGGGCGGCGAGCGCCGCCTCCTGGGCGCGACGCAGCTTCGCCGCGGCGACCATCTGCATCGCCTTGGTGATCTTCTGCGTCGCCTTCACGGAGGCGATGCGGTTGCGCAGGTCCTTCAGGCTCGGCATCGGCGCTCCTCGACGGCGTCGCTACGCGGGTTCCCGGCCGTCAGGCCGAGAACGTCTTCGAGAAGGCGTCGAGAGCCGCCTTCAGCCGGTCGCGCAGCTCCGGCGTGAGCTCCTTCTTCGCCCAGATGCCGTCGAGCAGGTCCTTGTGCTCGGCGCGCAGGAACGACAGCAGGCCCGTCTCGAACGGCCGCACCTGGTTGACCGCCAGGCGGTCGAGGTAGCCGTTGACGCCGGCGAAGATCACCGCGACCTGCTCTTCCGTCTTCAGCGGCGAGAACTGCGGCTGCTTCAGGAGCTCGGTCAGGCGGGCGCCGCGCGCGAGCAGGCGCTGCGTCGTGGCGTCGAGGTCGGAGCCGAACTGCGCGAAGGCGGCCATCTCGCGGTACTGCGCGAGCTCGCCCTTGATCGAGCCGGCGACCTGCTTCATCGCCTTGATCTGCGCCGAGGAGCCGACGCGGGACACCGAGAGGCCGACGTTCACCGCCGGGCGGATGCCCTGGTAGAACAGGTTGGTCTCGAGGAAGATCTGGCCGTCGGTGATCGAGATGACGTTCGTCGGGATGTAGGCCGACACGTCGTTCGCCTGGGTCTCGATGACCGGCAGCGCCGTCAGGGAGCCGCCGCCGTTCGCCTTGTTGAGCTTGGCGGCGCGCTCGAGCAGGCGCGAATGCAGGTAGAACACGTCGCCCGGGTAGGCTTCGCGGCCCGGCGGGCGGCGCAGCAGCAGCGACATCTGGCGGTAGGCGACGGCCTGCTTGGAGAGGTCGTCATAGGCGATCACGGCGTGCATGCCGTTGTCGCGGAAGTACTCGCCCATCGTGCAGCCGGTGAACGGCGCCAGGTACTGCATGGCGGCCGGATCGGAGGCGGTGGCGGCGACGACGATCGAGTACTGCAGCGCGCCGGCGTCCTCGAGCGCCTTCACGAACTGCGCCACCGTCGAGCGCTTCTGCCCGACCGCGACGTAGATGCAGTAGAGCTTGACGTTCTCGTCGGTGCCGGCGTTGAGCGGCTTCTGGTTCAGGAAGGTGTCGAGAACGATCGCCGTCTTGCCGGTCTGGCGGTCGCCGATGATCAGCTCGCGCTGGCCGCGGCCGACCGGGATCAGCGCGTCGATCGCCTTCAGGCCGGTCGCCATCGGCTCGTTCACCGACTGGCGCGGGATGATGCCCGGCGCCTTGACGTCGACCCGCTTGCGCTCGGTGGCGTCGATCGGGCCCTTGCCGTCGATCGGGTTGCCGAGACCGTCGACGACGCGGCCGAGCAGGCCCTTGCCGACGGGGGCGTCGACGATCGCGCCGGTGCGGCGGACGGTGTCGCCCTCGGAGATCTCACGGTCGGAACCGAAGATCACGACGCCGACATTGTCGACCTCGAGGTTCAGCGCCATGCCGCGCGTGCCGTTGGGGAACTCGACCATCTCGCCGGCCTGGACCTTGTCGAGGCCGTAGACGCGGGCGATGCCGTCGCCGACGGAGAGCACCTGGCCGACCTCGGAGACCTCGGCCTCCTGGCCGAAGTTCTTGATCTGCTCCTTGAGGATTGCGGAAATTTCCGCGGCCCGGATGTCCATCAGCCGACCTCTTTCATCGCGATCCTGAGGGAATTCAGTTTGGTCTTGAGCGACGTGTCGATCATGCGCGAGCCGAGCTTGACGATCAGCCCACCGATGAGGCTGGCGTCGACGCTCGTCTTCAACCGCACGTCCTTGCCGGTCTTCTCCGACAGAGCCGCCTTCAGGGACGCGAGATGCGCCTCCGAGAGCGGCTCGGCGGAGGTGACCTCGGCCGTCGTCTCACCGCGACCGGCGGCGACCAGGGCGCGGTAGGCGCGGATCATCTCGCCTGCCACGAACAGCCGCCTGTTACGGGCGGCGAGCTTGAGAAAATTGGCGGCATAGCCGCCGATGCCCGCCCGCTCGAGCACGGCGGCGAGGCCGTTCGTCTGCTCGTCGGGGGAGAACACCGGACTCTTCACGAGGCGACGCAGATCGACGCTCTCGTCAAGCAGCGCCGCGAACCGGTCGAGGTCCGCCTCGACGGCGTCGATCGCCCCCTCCTGCTTCGCCAGCTCGTAGAGAGCGGAAGCGTAGCGTTCGGCGACACCGGAGACGTGCTGGTCCTGATCGGTCACGGATAGCGTCTCTCGCACACGGAAGGCCTTCGGGCTTGCTCACGCGGGGCAATTCCGAAGGCCTTGAAAGATAAGAGACTTTCCAAGGGGCGGAGAGGCACGCGGCGAGCCCCCCGGAAGCCAAGCGTGCCGATACCATAGGCAATCCGGCGGCGCAACAGCGGCTCCCACCACGATCTGCGGCGCGAGCGCGGCGGGTCGCCGCGCCCACGGAATTTCCGGCCATCTGTGTTCATGGCGCGCGCGCTCACACGAAGCTCTGCGGCTCGACGTCGACGTGGCGCTCGACGCCGCCGCGCGGCGGCGGCGCGGCGGCGATCCAGGCGCGCAGATAGCCCGGGAGGTCGAGCCCGCGCGCCGCCTTCACCAGCAGGCGGAAGCGGTAGCGGCCGCGCAGCACCGCGAGCGCCGCCTCGGCCGGGCCGAGCACCTGCGCCCCGTCTGCCCGTGGCGCGGCCAGCGCCAGCGCGCGGGCATAGGATTCGGCCGATGCCCGGTCTGGGCCGGAGACGACGATCGCCGCGAGCCGTCCGAACGGCGGCAGGCCGGAGCGGCGGCGGACGTCGATTTCGGCGGCATAGAAGGCGTCGGAATCGCCCGCCACCAGCGCCCGCATCACCGGATGGTCGGGATTGTGCGTCTGCAACAGCCCGACGCCCGCCGCGCCGGTGCGCCCGGCCCGCCCCGTCACCTGCGAGAGCAGCTGGAAGGTCCGCTCGGCGGCGCGCGGGTCGCCGGAGACGAGGCCGACGTCGGCATCGACGACGCCGACCAGCGTGAGTTTTGGGAAGGTGTGGCCCTTGGCGACGAGCTGCGTGCCGACGAGCAGGTCGACTTTGCCCTCAGCCACCAGCGCAAGCTCGCGGCGGATGCGCTCCGTGCCGCCGGTGTCCGACGACAGCACGAGGAGGCGCGCCTGCGGAAAGCGTTCCGCCGCCTCCTCCGCCACCCGCTCGACCCCCGGCCCGCAGGCGACGAGGCGGCCCTCGGCGCCGCAGGACGGGCAGGCATCCGGCCGCTTCTCGGTGTGGCCGCAGTGATGGCAGACGAGCTGGTCGCGCAGGCGGTGGTCGACCAGCCAGGCCGAGCACTGCGGGCACTGGAAGCGATGCCCACAGGCGCCGCAGAGCGTCAGCGGCGCGTAGCCGCGGCGGTTGAGGAAGAGCAGCGCCTGTTCGCCGCGCTCCAGCGTCCGGGCGACCGCGTTCGCCATCGGCGGCGACAGCCAGCGGCCGCGCTCGGCCGGCGACCGGCGGAGGTCGATGACGGCGACGTTCGGCAGCGCCCCGCCGCCGGTGCGGGCGCCGAGCACGAGTCGCTTGTAGCGACCGGCGTCGGCGTTGACGCGGCTTTCCACCGACGGCGTCGCGGACGACAGGACCACCGGGAAGTTGCCGATTTGCCCGCGCACCACCGCCATGTCGCGGGCGTTGTAGGGCACGCGGTCGTCCTGCTTGTAGGCGACCTCGTGCTCCTCATCGACGACGACGAGCCCCAGCCGCTTGAACGGCAGGAACAGCGCCGAGCGGGCGCCGACGACGCACGGCACGGTACCCTCGCACACCCCCCGCCAGACGCGGGCGCGCTGCGCCGCCGGCACCGCCGAGTGCCACTCGGCCGGCCGCGCCGCGAATCGCGTCTCGAAGCGGGCGAGCACGCTCTGCGTCAGCGCGATCTCCGGCATCAGCACCAGCGCCTGCCGGCCCTGGCGCATCGTCTCGGCGGCGGCCTCGAGGAACACGTCGGTCTTGCCGGAGCCGGTGACGCCGTCGATCAGCGTCACAGAGAAGCCGCCCGCCTGCACCGTCTCCCGCAGCGCCGCAGCCGCCGCCGCCTGCTCGGGCGACAGCGTCGGCGTCCGCCCGAGGCCGGCGTCGGGCGTCGCGACGATCGGCACCGGCGGCATCGCCACGACGGCGAGGCTGCCGGCGGCGAGCAGCCCCTCCACCACCGACGCGCTGACGCCGGCGGCCGCCGCCAGCCCGCCGCGCGACCAGGCGAGACCGTCTTCCGTCAGGGCGAGAACGCGGGCGCGGGCGGGCGTCATCCGCTCCGGCGGCGGGCCGACGCGGACGACGCCGTAGCGGGGTGCCTCGGGGGCATAGGCCTGCGGCGCGCGCAGCGCCATGCGCAGCACCATGCCGCGCGGCGACACCGTCCAGCGCGCCACCCATTCGACGAAGGCGCGCATCTCGGCGTCGATCGGCGGCACCGGCACGACCGCCTCGATGGCGCGCAGGCGGTTGTGGCCGATGCTGTCGTCCGGCGCGTCGTCCCAGACGGCGCCGAGGACGCGGCGCGGGCCGAGCGGCACCTCGACGATGGTGCCGGGCGCGAGCGGTTCGTCGGCCGCGTAGGTGTACGCGGTGTCGACGGCGACGGGCAGGAGCACGGACACGCGATGGCGCATCCGCCCCCTTTAGGCGAAACCGCCGCCCCGCGCACCCTCGGCCGTCGGGGCGGGACCGTTGCGTCGATGTCGTTCGACCCAGAGAAGTTGGTGGTCGATTCGATCCAGCGAGCCGCAGCCTTGGTCCCTCCCCTGCCAGGGGGAGGGACAGATCGCGAAGCGCTCAGGG
>CAMDHY010000055.1 GCA_945898215.1 Pseudoxanthobacter soli DSM 19599
ACGGCTCTCCGCCGCGCCAGCCGGTCGCCCGAGTGACGCTTCCCTCACGCCGATCGGCATCGGGCGGGACGCCCGCGGCCGACCCACCGCGGCGTCGTCGCGCCGTCGGGGCGACAGGTCAATGCCGGCCTGACGGCTTCGCGAAGCGCAAGCCGCCCTCACGATCCCGCGCGACGATGTCGATTTGCAGGGATCGAAGAGCCGCGCCAGCGCGGTAGCGGGCTCGCGGGCGGGACGTCGGGCGACGGTCCTTCCTCTTGAGGCGGGAATTGAATTCCCCGTCCGAGGGTCATGAGACAGCTTTGCCCGCGCGGCCGATGCTGACGGACGGTGGATGCGACGACACGCATCGGTGCATTGAAGTCTGGCGCATGGCCTGTCACTCCAGTCGACGTGAGGCGGACGGTGCGTCCGCTCCATGACGCACGCTTCTGGGGTGACGGTGTTGCGAAGGGTGTTCGCCGGGGACTGCCAGTCGGAGCCGCTACGACGAGCGGCTCGATCCGCGCGCCTCCTGGGGCTCGCGACGATGATCGTCATGCTCTTCGTTCTGGCGCCGCTCCGTGCCGGCGCGCAGGCCCCCCCTGAGCCGACGGCGGCGATCGACCGGAGCCAGAGCCTTCCGAGGCCGCTGTCGCCGGAGACGATCGACCAGATGCTCGCACGCATGACGGACGCCGAGATCCGGGCGCTGCTGCAGGCCGAGCTTCGCGCCGGCGTGACGGCTTCTGGGGGAGAACCGTCGGGTCCGCCGGCCTTTGCGGCCACCCGCCTCGATCGGCTCGCCGAGGAGCTCTCGGTGAGGGTGCCGACGATGCTGCAGGAGATCGTCACTCTGCCGGCGCGACGGTCCGAGGTGTCGGAACGCATTGCCACTGCCCGCTACGGGCTGCTCGGAATGCTCGCCTCGATTGTCGGGCTAGTGGCGATCGGTACCCTCGCGGCGGGCGCCGTCAGCGCTCTGACGCGATCCTGGCGGGCGTGGCTTGCCGCGAGCGCGCGCACATACGGGGACAGGGTGGTGCGGACGATCGCGCTGGGGCTTGTGGAGTTCGCCCCGATCGTAGCCTTCGTGACCGCGACGCGCGTGGCACACGCCGTCCTCCTCGATGCGCTCGGACCGATGGAAGCGTGGGTCTGGATCTACCACACCGGAGTTTCGTACGCGTGGATGGCGCTGCTCGTGGCGCGTCGAGCCTTTGCGCCAGACGCCCCGCTGATCCGCGTCGCGCCGTTTTCCGATGCGGAGGCGAGCAGCATCGTCGATGTGGTCCGGCGCGCGGTGACGATCGCTGCCGCCGGGTGGCTGGTTGCGGGATTGTTCCCGACGCTGGGCCTCGGCTACGCGCCGGCCATCCTCACGGTCGCCATCTGCGGCACCGCCGTCGCCGTCCTGCTCGCGACGGCGGTTGTCCGGCGCCGGCAGCGCATCGGCGAAGCGGCGGCGACGCTGCTGTCCTCGACAGACGGGCACGAGGGCGCCCTCCGCCCCGTCCTGGCCGCCGCTGCGCCGATCGTCCTTCTCGCCTACATCGTCGGTGCCTGGGGGTACTGGCTGCTCCTCTGGCTGGAGAGTGGGCAGCCCTATCTCGCCGGCCCCGCCGGCACCCTCGTCGTGGTCCTGGTCGCACCGATCGCCGACCGCATGGGCCGGGAGGCGATCTCGTCGGCGATCTCGGCCCGTGGCCCGCGGGCCGTGCGCGTCGTCGACGCCCTCCTGGATGCCTGGCGCTTCCTGGTCATCCTCGTCGCCGCCCTGACGATCCTGCGTTTGTGGGGGCTCGACCTCTTCGCGGCGGCCTACGGGCCGGACGCCTCGCGCTGGGCGCGGGCAGCCTTCGACATCGCCGTCGCCGTCTTCCTCGGCGCGGTGTCATGGCGGTTGATCCGCGCGGCGCTCCACACCGAGACCCGCGTCGCGCACGGCGGTGAGGACGCCGACGATCCGGCCGGTGGCGGCGCCTCGCGGCTCGATACGCTGACGCCCCTGTTCCGCGCGATGCTCCTCGGCTTCATCGGCATCACGGTGGCGATGATCGTCCTGTCGGCACTCGGACTGAACATCGGCCCGCTCATCGCCTCCGCCGGCATCGTCGGCATCGCGGTCGGTTTCGGAGCACAAACGCTGGTGCGTGACATTTTTTCAGGGATTTTTTTCCTGGTCGACGACGCTTTCCGCATCGGTGAGTACATTGAGATCGATGCGGAGACTCGCGGAGAGGTGGAGGCAATTACCGTGCGCTCGCTTCAACTCCGCCACCATCGCGGCTCCGTGATCACCGTGCCGTTTGGCGAATTGAAGAAGGTCGTCAACCACAATCGCGACTGGGTGATCTACAAGATGGCCTTCCGGCTCGAGCTGGAAACCGACCCCGAGAGGGTCAAGAAGGTGGTCAAGGCCGTCGCCGCGGAGCTGTCGCAGCACCCGGAACACGGTCCGAATCTCCTCGAGCCACTCAAGAGCCAAGGCGTCTCCTCGATTGACGAGGATTCGGCGCTGGTCATCCACGTCAAGTTCAAATCGAAGCCGCGCGCGCAATTCGTACTGCGGCGCGAAGTCTATCACCGGCTGCGCACCGCCTTTGCCGCCGCCGGTATCGAGTTTGCGCGGCGCAAGGTCGAAGTCGTCAGCCAGTCCGGGCGGCCGCTTGCGAACGCGCTCGATGAGGCTGTCGCAGGAGCCGGCATGCCTCCGCGTGTGCCGGCGGCTTGAGGTCGGCAGGGCCGAGCACAACGAGCCCGGACAGGTTTCGTCCAGCCTTGACGCAGCCGCAGGTGAGCATCGAGACGACTGCGCGAGCGACGGCGTCCTATCGCCACCGCTGCTACTCGACCGTGCCCGCCTGTGGGCTCCGTCGAGGCCCGACGCGGATGGCGGTGGCGATCAGCACGTACAGGACCACCGCGTTCAGAACGTGCCAGAGGAAGTGCGTGCCGATCGGCACCAGCGCGCACAGAGGCCCGTCGACCGTGCGGGCGATCAGCGAGACGGCGAAGACCGCACCCGCGGCGATCAGCCCCTCGCCGGCGGGGTGGCGGCGGCCAGCGAGGTAGCCGCCGAGGCCGACGAGGGCGAGGAGCGCCGGAACATAGCCGGCCGAGGAGCCGACCAGCCCGGCGAGGCCGCGCGAAATCAGCAGAGAGGCCGCGAAGAAGCCGAGGGTGGCGAGGCCGCCGCCAATCACCCCGAACCCCAGGTAGCGCCGCATCGCCAAGAAGAAGGTGCCGTAGATGAAGACGGCGATCGGGATGACGTCGGCCAGCGATGCGCCGACGGTGGCGACGGTATGGAAGGCGAGCGAGCCGAGCCCGACGGCGAAGGCGACGAGGATCAGCGCGAAGGCCGGCGCGTCGCTGCGGCCGCGGCGCAGCCACAGGCCGAGGGCCGCCAACGCGGCGATGATGAAGGCGGCGTTGGAGACGGCGTTCAGCGGCTCCGACCACAGGCTCGCATCGACGCGCTCGCAGTAGGCGTCTATCGGCCGCCGCAGCTCTTCCCACACGTGCGTCTCTCCCTCGACCCGTCTCCCCGGGCCCTCGTTCGGCCCGCGAATCGCCCCGCCCTTTTCCCCGCGCTGACGACATCCTACCTTGGCGGGACGGCGGTTTGACCGGCTGAACGGAGCGCGCAGGCATGAACGGGACTTCGGAGGCGCCGGGCGGCGGCGGCGAGCGTCCGTTCGTGCCGGTGAACATCGCCGTCCTCACCGTGTCCGACACGCGCTCGCTGGCCGACGACCGCTCCGGCGACACCCTCGTCGGCCGCATCGCCGAGGCGGGCCACCGGCTCGCGGGGCGGGATGTGGTGACGGACGACGTCGAGGCGATCCGGGCGCGCGTGCGGGCGTGGGTCGGCAGCGTCGACGTGGTGATCACCACCGGCGGCACCGGCTTCACCGGCCGCGACGTCACGCCGGAGGCGCTGGAGCCGTTGTTCGACAAGCGGATGGACGGCTTCTCCGCCGTCTTCCACCGCATCTCCTACGACAAGATCGGCACGTCCACCCTGCAGTCGCGCGCCACCGCCGGCCTGATCGGCACGACCTTCGTGTTCTGCCTGCCCGGCTCACCGGGGGCGTGCCGTGACGCCTGGGACGCCATCCTCGCGCGCCAGCTCGACTACCGCTCGCGGCCCTGCAACTTCGTCGAGATCATGCCGCGGCTGGACGAGCACCTGCAGCGCGGCAAGGCGCGCCAGGGCTGAGACGCCGCCGACGGGCGGACGGGCTCAGGCGGCGCGGCGGGCGACCACGGCGGCCGGCAGGCGCATCGCCAGGCCGGCGAGGCCGAGGCGCTGGTCCTCGGCCGTCTGGCGATCGAGCAGCGCGCGCGTCCGCAGCACCGAGAGCCGGCGCGCGCCGAGACGCAGCAACAGGTCCTGTTCGGCGTAGCCGGCGTCATCGCGATGGCCGCCGAGGGCGGCGTAGAGCCTGCGCGACACGATCAGGCCCTGCTGCGGCGCGGCGAGGCCGAGGAGCGATCCGCCGAGCCCCACGCGCCATTCCGACAGGCGGGCGCCGAGGCCGGGCTCGTCGAGGGCGAAGCGGAACACGGCGCCGCGCTCCGGCGCGCCGGGACGCTCCAGGTAGGCGCCGACCTCGCGGTGCCAGCCGGGCTCGAGCACGGCACCGGGGCGCAGGAACATCAGGAACCGGTGGCCGCGCCCGGCCTCGGCGCCGCGCCGCAGCCGCGCGCCCAGCGGACCGGACGAGGCGACGAGGGTGCACCCGGCCGCGTCCGCGACCACCGTCGTGCCGTCCGCCGAGCCGGCGTCGACGACGACGACGTCGCCGATGACGCCGTCGGCGGCACCCGGCACCAGCGCGGCGAGCGTGCGGGCGAGCGGCTCCTCGCAATCCTGCGTGGCGATGACGACGGTCAGCATCGCTGCCCTTCTAGCACAAACCGACCGCCGGCGAGACGGCCGGCGACAATCGTTTGCACCGCCCAAGTGACGCCGCGGTGCGACGCGGCGCCGCGGCCTGCGGGACCACCCCGCACGCCCCCGCCTCCCGCCGCCGCGGCCGGACCCATCGTCGGGCCATCACGAACATGTTCTTGCTTTGTTCGGTCCACGATGTTAACGCTTTGTTCTCGTCGACGGACGGGCCTGCGGCCCCCGTGGCGCGACCGCCGGCGTGACGGCGGCAGCGATCCGAGCCCGTCCGACCGAAGCCGATGCCACCGTTGCGAGACAGCAGAGCCCGCCCATGACCGCAGTCGCCCTCGCCCGCCCGAACGACCGCTTCGACCCCGCCGCCCCCGGTGGCCGCGACGCTCTCGCCGGCGTCACGGTGGCCGAGCACCGCCGCCGCGGCCGCGGCGCCGGGCTCAACCCGACGGGACGGTTCGAGCCGCACGCCCGCGAGAGCGTCGATGACGGCTGGGAGGGCCTCGCCGACCTGCCGTCGCTGCGCACCGAGGTGCGCGAGGAGCGGGCGCGGTCGCTGATCACCCGCAACACCTCGCCCGACATCGGCTTCGACCGCTCGGCGAACCCCTACCGCGGCTGCGAGCATGGCTGCATCTACTGCTTCGCCCGCCCCGACCACGCCTTCGTCGGGCTCTCGCCGGGGGTCGATTTCGAAACGCGCCTGTTCGCCAAGTCGAACGCGGTGGAGGCGCTGGAACGCGACCTCGCCGCCCCCGGCTACCAGCCGAAGCCGATCGCCATCGGCACGGCGACGGACCCCTACCAGCCGATCGAGCGCGAGCGGAAGCTCACCCGCGGCGTGCTCGAGGTGCTCGAGCGCACCGGCCATCCGGCGGTGATCGTGACGAAGTCGGCGCTGGTGGTGCGCGACCTCGACATCCTGTCGCGGATGGCGGCGCGCGGCCTCGTCAAGGTGGCGGTATCGGTGACGACGCTCGACCGCCGCCTCGCCCGCTCGATGGAGCCGCGCGCGGCGACGCCGGCGAAGCGCCTCGAGGCGATCACGGCGCTGTCGGCCGCCGGCGTGCCGGTCGCCGTGCTGATGGCGCCGGTGATCCCGGCCCTGAACGACGCCGAGGTCGAGCGCGTGCTGGAAGCCGCCGCCGCGGCCGGTGCCGCCGAGGCCGGCTACGTCGTGCTGCGGCTGCCGCTCGAGGTGGCGGACCTCTTCAAGGAGTGGCTCGCCCGCGACCATCCCGGTCGCTACCGCCACGTCATGTCGATCCTGAGGGCGATGCGCGGCGGCAAGGACTACGACGCCACCTTCGGCAAGCGGATGACCGGCACCGGCCCCTATGCCTGGGCGCTCGGCCGCCGCTTCGAGCTCGCGGCGAAGCGGCTCGGGCTCAACAAGCAGAAGCACCGCCCGCGCACCGACCTGTTCGATCCGCCGGTGCCGGTCGGCGGCCAGCTCAGCCTGTTCTGAGACACCGGTTCTGAGACAGCGGCGACGGCGCGCGGAGGCCGCGGGCGACGGCGACGAACCTGGAGGACCATCGATGGACCAGCGCATGAGCCTGCTCACCCTCGGCGTCGCCGACGTCGCCCGTGCCACGGCCTTCTACGAGCGTCTCGGCTGGCGGCGCTCGTCGGAATCGACGGCCTCGACCGCCTTCTTCGATCTCGGTGGCCCGGTGCTCGCTTTGTGGAGCCGCAGCGCGCTGGCGGAGGACGCCGGCCTGCCGCCGCCGTCGGAGCAGGCCATCGGCGGCGTCGCGCTCGCCCTCAATCTCGGCAGCCGCGCGGCGGTCGACGCCACCCTCGCGGAGGTGGCCGCGGCGGGCGGCCGGCTGACGCGGGCGGCGGCCGACACTTTCTGGGGCGGCTACACCGGCTATTTCGCCGATCCCGACGGCCACCTCTGGGAGATCGCCTTCAACCCGCACTGGCCGCTCGACGCCGACGGCCGCGTCCGCCTGCCGGGCTAGTCGATGGTGATCCGGATCACCCAGGTGAAGCTCGCCTCGGTGAGGCTCGCCGGGGCGGCCGGGAACGGGCTCGCCCGCTTCACCGCGTGGACGATCGTCCGATCGACGCTCGGGTCCCCCGAGGAACGGGCGATGCGGGCGCCGCTGAGCGCCCCGCCGCGCGTCAGCGACAGCCGCACCTGCGCACTGCCCTTACGCTCGCGCGGCATGCGGCCGATCTCCCGCTCGATGTCGGCGCGCACCCTCGCCTGGTACTGCTTCAGCGCATCGGCGACGGGTCCGCCGCCACCGGAGTGCGGCGCCGCGGCGGCGGACTGCGGACGGGCGCCCGCCTTCGGCGTGTCGGCCGCCGGGCCGGCGGGCCGTTTCGCCGCCGGGGTCTCGGTTGTCTTGCGCGCCGCGGGGCGGGCCGCCGGCGTCCGGCTGTGGGGCTTCGTCGCGTCCCGCTTGCTGGCTTGCGGCTTCGTGGCTTGCCGCCCGCTGGTCTCGGCCGCGGGTGGCGTCGCCCGCGCTGAGGGCGGTGGCGGCGCGTCGGGCTTCACCCGCGGCAGCGCGACCGGGCCTGCAAGGGTGACGGCGGCATCGGGGATGACCGGCGCCGCCTCGAGCGGCGGCTCAGACCTGAGGGCGTCCGGCAGGGCGATCTCGGTCGCCTCTACTGGCGCGTCGACCGGGGGCGCCTCGTCGGCCGCGAGCGGGACGGCGGTGTCCGGCGGCGCCGTCTCGAAGGCCACGACGTCCGTCGGCCGCACCGTCGACACGGGCGGCGGCGGCGCCGTCTCGGCCGGCAGTCGCTCGACTTCCGCGAGCGGCGCCGCGATCGGTTCGGGCGCCTCCGGGGCGATGTCGGGCACGGTCGAGCCGCCGACGGGGCGCTCGTCCGCCACGGGCACCGACAGCGCATCGGCGACCGGCAGGTCGAGGGCGGTGACGGCCTCCGGCAGCACCGGCGCGGGCGGCAGGTCGATCATGGCGATCGGCTCGGCCGCCTCCACCGGGCCCGTTTCCGGCGCCGGCCGCAGCAGCGCGAGGCCGCCGGCGAGGTGGGCGGCGATCACGACGGCGTAGGCGAGCCCCCAGACGAGGCCGTCGCGCGGCAGACCCGCCGGCGCCGTCGCGGCGGTCGCCGCAGCGCTCGTCACCGGGCGTGCCCCACCGGTGGGTGCACCGGGCGGGCGGACGTTCGACCGGCGCTCATCGCGCCGCCCCGGCCTCCGGAGCCCCGGCTTCGAGGCCGACCAGGGCGATCTTCAGGTAGCCGGCATCGCGCAGCCGGTTCATCAGCGCCGCAAGGTCGCCGTAGGTGACCGCCCGGTCGGCGCGCAGGAAGACGCGCTGCTCGCGGTCGCCGCCGGTGGCCGCGTCGAGGGCGGCGGCAAGGCCGTCCCCGGCCACCGGCGCTTCCCCGACGACGACGCCGTTGTCGGCGGTGAGCGACACGAACTGCGGCGCCTCCGGCCGCGGCTGCGGCGCCGCCGTCGAGGCCGGCAGGTCGACCGGCACGTCGACGGTGGCGAGCGGGGCGGCGACCATGAAGATGATCAGCAGCACCAGGATCACGTCGATGAACGGCGTGACGTTGATCTCGTGGGTCTCCTCGAGATCGTCGCCACCGGGATCGAGACGGGCCGACACGGCGCCGGCCTACTCGGCCGCCGCGGCGAGGCCGCGGGCGACGCCCCGGTCGAGATCGCGCGAGACGAGCCGCATCACCGCGGCCGACACGTCGGCGAGCGCCTGGCGACGGTCGGCGATACGCCGGGCGAAGTGGTTGTAGAGGACAACGGCGGGGATCGCCGCGACGAGCCCGATGGCGGTGGCGAGGAGCGCCTCGGCGATGCCGGGGGCGACGACGGCGAGGTTGGTCGTCTGTGCTTCCGAGATGCCGATGAAGGCGTTCATGATGCCCCAGACGGTGCCGAACAGCCCGACGAACGGGGCGGTCGCGCCGATGCTGGCGAGCGCGCCGGTGCCGCGGCGCAGCGTGCGCGCGACGGCCGCCTCGACGCGCTCGAGGCGCGAGGCGACGCGCTCCTTGACGCCGGCCGCCGAGAGGCCCGCCGACAGGCGCCCCTCCTCCACGGCCGCGTCGACGAGGGCCGCTGCCTCGGTTCCGAGCGGCTGCCCGGCAGCCGCCGCGAGACCGGCCGCCGCGGCGAGGGCGCCGCGGTCACGCCGCAGCCGGCGCCCGGCGGCGGCGAGTTCGAGAGACTTCACCAGCGCCACCGTCCAGCTGACGACGGAGGCGAAGGCGAGCCCGATCATCACCGCCTTCACCACCCAGTCGGACGCGCGGAACATGCCCCAGGGCGAGAGATCCTGCGGCAGGTGCGCCCGCGCGGCGAGGGTCGCCGCAGACGGCGCTCCGACGGCAGCCGCGGCGGCGGCGCCGCCGGGACCACCGACAGCGGGGGCGGTGGCGGACGGAGCGGTGAGCGCAGGAGCGGTGGCCGGGGGAGAGGATCCGGACAGGGAACCTGCCGGATCGGCTGCTGCCGCGGGTCCGCCAGGCGCTGGTGCCCCGGTGACGGCCGCGGGGACGCCGGAGGCCCCTCCCCCGGTCGGGACCGTTTCGCCGGGCGACTGCGCGGCCGCGGCGACCGGCAGCGCCAGAGCGCCGGCGAGCGCGGCCGCGGCGACGGCATAGCGCCAGCCGATGCGCCGCCGGAGGGGGCGCCTCCTGATGGGGCGCGTACAGATCGGGCGTTTCAACGGCTGCTGCCCGCCGAGGCCGCGGCGGGCGCCGTCGGCATCGGTCGCCGTCGGATCGGGCGAGGCAACGGTGGAGAGGAGGCCGGCCGGCGACGTCACGGCGGGTGTCATCGGTCGAAAGGCACGGCGGCCCGCGACGCCGTGGCGAGACGGTCGAGGCAGCCGTCGAGCGGTCCCGCCTCGCCGATGCAGGCGGCGACGTCGTTGAGGAGCAGGCGACCAATGCCGGCACACGGGAGGTCGGCCGCCTCGAACAGCCGCACCACCGTCTTGTTCGGCCACACCGGGCCGGTCTCGACGGCGAGCCGGCGGGCGACGATACCGTCGGCGTCGAAGACCACGAGATCGAGCTTCAGTTGCTCGAAACGCTGCGCTCCCGGATTGGCGACGACGAGCGTCAACCGGCAGCCGCCGCCGGCGGCCTCGAGCCGGTTGAGCTCGACCGTAGGCCCGACACTGGGGGTGTCCGCCGCGAGGGTGGCGGCCGCGGCCGATGCCGCCGCAGCCGTCAGCCCGGCGGCGGCCAGCACCAGGACGACGGCGGTCGCGCCGACCCGGCGGGCGACGGCCGGGGCACCGGCGGTAGCGCCGGCGATGAAGCGGTCGGGAGGACGGGACACGCGGGACTCCGCACTGGCGGCAGACGGTGCCGGCCACCACCGGCACATCGTCGTCGCCTCGAGATTTCGGGACGGCGCCTCGCCTGCCGGCGCCGGAAGCGGCCCGAAAATGTCTCCGGCGCCCAGCGCTTGTCAATGTCAGAGGGCAAGAAATTGCTCGCAACTTCTGTTGTTTAGATTTTATATATTCTAGCTGTCCGGTCAATTTTTGAGTTGTTTCAATTCTTGTTTGAGTATTTCGGCCCTTGCGGACGGCGCGGACGCTTGACGACACGGCGGACGATGTGGCCTTTGTGCCGTGTCGCCGGGTGATCGCGTCAGCAAGTCTGCGAACATCGGTCGGGTCTCGGTGGAGGACCGAGGCGGGCCGGATTTTTGGGCGTGAGGCGCCGTTTCCCAGACCGTCGGCTGGCCCCGGCTCGGCCAGGGGAGTCGGCGGGGTGCCAGCCTTCAGGTTGCGCGGCGGATTCGATCACCCGCCACGGCGGATCCGGCAAACGGGCGGGTCTGTCGTTGCAGGTGCGGCGCGGTGTCCTGCCCGGGGCGGCGCCCGGCATGGCACGGCGCAGCGTCGTGCGAGGCCGGCGAGGCCGGGTCGGAGGAGACGGTGCGGCGGCTAGCCGGTGCCGCACGGGCCGGTTCGTGCGTCCGACGGGAAGCGGTGCGGCGGCGGTCGGATGGCGCCCGAGCTGGTTTCGCGCTCGGGCGGGACGCGGAGAAGGTGGCCGCGGTCACGGCGCCTATCGGCGTGAGGCGGTCGTCACTCGGCCGCTTCGGCAGCCGGCAGCACCTCCTGGATGGCCTCGAACCCCTCGAACTGGGGGGGGCCGAGATAGAGGCGCTTGCCGGAGCCGGCGTCGCGGTGGGCCGCCCGGAAGGCTTCCGAGCGCGTCCAGTCCTCGAAGGCGGCGCGCGAGGCCCAGATCGTGTGGGAGGAGTAGAGGGTATGGTCTTCGCGTTCCGGCCCGCGCAGCAGATGGAAGGCGACGAAGCCCGGCACGCGGTCGATGTGGACGTCGCGGCCGAGCCAGACGGCCTCGAACGCCGCCTCCTCGCCGCGGCAGACCTGGAAGCGGTTCATGGCGATGAACATCGACGGTTCTCCCTTCACGATGCGATGCACCGGCCACCCGGGCGAGGCGCAACGGGCGCCCGGCGGCGGCCGGTTCCGGGCTGGACGCTAGCGCATCTCCGGCCCGGATCGAACCAGTCCGCGCGACACGGCTCATTTTCCGCTGTCGACGCGGCTGCGTCGCCACCGCGATCGGCCGACCCCATCCGGGTGGACGAGGGCCACGCCCGGCCGGGCGTGCGGGCCGCGGCGAGCGCCGCGACAGCGGCCCACCGCGGTGGCCCCGCACGGGAGGCCGCATTCCCCCAGCGCACTGCCGAACGCGTCGCCGCACCGCCCGCCCATGACCGGCCGGCCGCGCCGATTGGCTGCGGCCCGGTGCCGGCACGGTTCGCCGCCGGAGACGCCGGTGCCGTCCGGGCGCAGGTGGCCGCCGGAGCGCGCGGCCTGGTGCGCGCCAAGGTCGCCGGCCGAGGCGGCGGTGCGGTCCGGGTTCGGGCCGCCGCCGGAGCCGGCTTCGGCGGCACAGTGCGGGCGCCGCTCGGCGCCGGAGCCGGCGGGTCGAGCGAGCGCGGAGGTGCCGCCCGCGTTCGCGGCTCCGCCTTGGCCTGGCGCGCGGTCGCGACCGACGCGCCACCAACCAGGCTGCGGCCGGAGCCGCGCAGGGTCGCGCAGTGGGAGTTGCCACACTGCGACCCGGGCCTGGGCCGGGACAGGCTCGCTTTGATAGGGGCGGACCGCCGCAGTGGGCGGATCGGGTCTGGACCGGCGCCAGGACGGCGAGCTTTCCACCTCGGGCGGCGACGTCGCGCCGCCGTTGGCTGCGCCGGCACCCGGCCCCCGCGGCCCGTCGGCCGTTGGCGCGACCCGCACGCATCGAGGGCCGGATGCGCCAGATCCGCCTGCGCGATGCCGGGCTCCGATGCGATGCGGCGCCCCCTCGCGATGCGGCGGGCCGAGGGGATTCGGCGCACAGACGCGATGCCGGGCTCCGATGCGATGCGGCACGCCGATGCGATGCAGCGGGCTGTGGCGATGCGGCGACCCAAGGCGACGCCACGGGCCGGGGCAGTGCGGCGACCCGAGGCTACGCCACGCGCCGGGGCGGTGCGGCGATGACGGTGCGCGATCCGGACGGCGGCGCGGCGGCGGAGAGCACGGCCGAGCGGCCCGCCGACGGCCCCGGTCCGCATCCGGCGCGCTGGGACGTGGCGACGCTGTGCGGGACCACCGGCGAGGCGATCCTCGTCCACAAGGGCGAGCACTACCGGCTGCGCGTCACCGCGCGCGGCCGCCTGATCCTGACGAAGTGAGCCGGCCGCGCCGTCCCGTCCCGTCCCTCTCCGGTCGGGACGGGAGGACGCCGGGACGCAAGGAACCACCGATGCCGAGACCGTCGCCGCTCCCCCTCCCCGCACCGTCGCCAGCGGCGACGAGACCGTCGCACCGCACGATCGCTGCGTCGGGCCAGGGCGCCCCGCCGACGTCGCAGGGGTCGATCGCGCACGCACTGACGGCATGCACGGGTCGTGGCGATGCGACGTCGTGGGCGCAAATGGTTGCCGCGCGGGCCACGACTGCCCCGGCTGCCGGCGCCGCGATCCTCCCCGCGCCAACGGCATCGGCCCCTGTCGCAGTGGTCGCGTTCGCATCCGCCGGGTTCGCGCTCGCCGGGTTCGCATCGGCCAAGGTCGCACCCGCCGGGTTTCACCCGCGCGCGCGGGCTGCACCGGCGGCGGCGCGCCCGTCGCTGGCGATCTCGAAAGCCTCGGACGCGGGCGCACCGCAAGTATCGCGCGCTGCACCGGCCTTCCAGGCTGCACCGGCCTCAAGGGTGACATTGGCGACGGTGGCGGCCTCACGGGCTGTGGCGGGATCGCAGGCTGCAGTGGGATCGCGGGCCGCAGGGGCGGCCGTGCCGGTGGTGGCGCCTGCGACCGTGGCACCGACAGCGCATGGCGCGGGGCGGGCGGGCCGACATCACGGCCCGGCCTTCCGTCCGGGTGCTGCCGGGATCGGGCCGACAGTCGATGCGGGGTTCGCCGCGGCGATCCCCGCGGGGTCCGGGGCTGATCTCGCTGCCGGGTCCGCGGCGGGAAGCCGTCCCGCGACGACGGCCGGGCCCCTGCCCCGCCATCGCGTCGGGCGGAGGGGCCGTCCCGGTCGCTGCCGCGCCGGTGCCGCGCTCGCCGCCCTCCTGGCGTTGCCGCTTTCCTTTGCGGCGGCGCTGCCGCTCGCGGATGCGCTTCGGGCAGAGCCGCTCGTCGACGCCCGCGGCACTACGGTCGGCACGCCGGACACGGCCCGCATCGTCTCCATCGGCGGGGCGGTGACGGAGATCCTCTACGACCTCGGCCTCGAAGACCGCATCGTCGCGATCGACACCACCAGCACGGCGCCAGCTCGGGCACTCGCGGAGAAGCCGAACGTCGGCTACATGCGCGCGCTGTCGGCCGAGGGCGTGCTGTCGACCGGCCCGTCGCTGATCGTCGCGACCGATGGCGCCGGCCCGCCGGAGGTGGTCGAGGTGCTCGCCGCCTCCCGCGTGCCGCTGATGCTGGTCGACGACGCCACCACGCCGGAAGCCGTCACCGGTCGCATCCGCTTCCTAGCCGCGGCGATGGGAGAGGAGGCGAAGGGCGAGGCGCTCGCGGCGCAGGTCGAGGACGGCTTCGCGGCGCTCGCGGCAGCGCGCGCGGGCATCCGCACACCGGCGCGCGTGCTGTTCGTCATCTCGCTGCGCGACGGCGTGCCGATGGCGGCCGGCACCGACACGGCCGCCGACGCGATCATCGGGCTCGCCGGCGGGGTCAACGTCGCGGCCGGCTTCGAGGGCTACAAGCCGATGAGCGAGGAGGCGGTGCTCGCCGCCGCCCCCGACGTCGTGCTGATGATGACGAGCGGCGCCCACGCCGCCGGCGGCGACGTGCTCGCCCTGCCCGCCTTCCGCGGCACGCCGGCGGCGGCGAACGGACGGCTCGTCACCGTGGACGGCCAGTCGCTGCTCGGCTTCGGGCCGCGCACGCCGGAGGTGGCGCGGGCGCTCGCGGCCGAACTGCACCCGGGCCAGATCGCCAAAGCCGGCACGCCATGAGCGGTGCGGCAGCGCTGCCCGCGGCGGGACGGGCGGGCCGGATGGCCGGGCTCCCGGCCGGCGACCGCTCGGCCCGGGGACGGCTGGCGATCGCGGCCGCCGTCGTGGCCCTCGTGCTCGCCGCCGCCCTGTCGCTGGCGGTGGGGGCGACGGGCGTTTCGCTCGGGGCACTGCCGCGGGCGCTCGGCCTCGTCGGCACCGACGGCGTGGACGCCGCGACGCTTGCCCGCGAGCGGCTGATCCTCCTCGACATCCGCCTGCCGCGGGTGGCGCTGGCGATCCTCGTCGGCGGCGGGCTCGCCGTTTCGGGGGCGGTGATGCAGGGACTGTTCCGCAACCCGCTCGCCGATCCCGGCATCATCGGTGTGTCGTCGGGGGCAGCACTCGCGGCGGTGACGGTGATCGCGCTCGGCGGCGGCGTGCTGGCGCCCTTCGTGGCGCCGCTCGGCCGCGCCGCCGTGCCGGTCGCCGCCTTCGTCGGCGGGCTCGCCGCCACTGCCTTCCTGTACCGGCTCGGCACCCGCACCGGCACCACCTCGATCGCGACGCTTTTGCTCGCCGGTATCGCCGTCGACGCGGCGGCCCGCGCGCTGACCGGCCTCGTGATCTTTTCGGCCGACGACCAGGCGCTGCGCGACCTCACCTTCTGGACGCTCGGCAGCCTCGGCGGCGCCTCGTGGGCGAAGATCGCGGCCGCCGCTCCCTTCGTACTGATCGCCGCGGTGGTGCTGCCGTTCGTGGCGCGGGCCTTGAACGCGCTCTTGCTCGGCGAGGCGGAGGCGCACCATCTCGGCGTGCCGGTGGAGACGGCGAAACGGCTGTCGATGCTGGCGGTCGCGGCCGCCGTGTCGGCGGCGGTGGCGGTCGCCGGCGTCATCGGCTTCGTCGGCATCGTCGTGCCGCATCTCGTGCGCCTCGTGACGGGACCGGACCACCGCTTCGTGCTGCCGGCCTCGGCGCTCCTCGGGGCGACGCTGACGCTCGTCGCCGACGCGGTGGCGCGCGTCGTCGTGGCGCCGGCGGAACTGCCGATCGGCATCGTGACGGCGGCGATCGGCGCGCCGTTCTTCCTGTGGCTGTTGCTGCGCCGCCGGGCGGGTACGGGGTGAGGCCGATGCTGCGTGGCGAAAATCTGATGGTGGCGCGCGGCGGGCGACGGCTCGTCGACGACGTCACGGTCGCCTTCCCGGCGGGCGAGTTCGCCGTGCTGGTCGGCCCGAACGGCGCCGGCAAGTCGACGCTGCTGAAACTCCTGTCCGGCGAGATGCGGCCGGACGGCGGGCGCGTGCTGATCGGCGGCGAGGCGCTGGCGGCGATGAAGCCGGCGGCGCTGGCGCTGCGGCGGGCGGTGCTGCCGCAGGCCTCAGCGCTCGCCTTCCCGTTCACGGTGCGGGAGATCGCGGCACTCGGCGTCACGATCCCCGGGCTGGCGCTGTCGCGCGCCGAGGCGGCGGCGATCGTCGATCGCGCGCTCGCGGCCGTCGACCTCACCGACCGCGCCGACCGGCTGCACGACGCGCTGTCGGGCGGCGAGCGCCAGCGCGCCCACCTCGCCCGCGTGCTGGCGCAGCTCTGGGTCGGCGCGATCGGCCGCGGGCCGGGCGTGCTGATGCTCGACGAGCCGACGGCGGCGCAGGATCTTTCCCATCAACTTGCCGTGCTCGACGCCGCCCGCGACCACGCCCGCGCCGGCGGGGCGGCGATCGTCGTGCTGCACGACCTCAACCTCGCCGCGCGCTACGCCGACCGCTTCGTCGTCGTCCACGAGGGGCGCGTCGCGGCCGATGGTGCACCGGCCGCCGTGGTGACCCGGCGGCTGCTCGCCGAGGTGTTCAGCGTCGCGCTGCCGCCGAACGAGGTGCCGCCGGCTGGCGTGCCGTTCGCGCTGCCACAGCTGGCCGATCGGCTGCCCGCGGGCTGAGCACGCGCCTTACCGGTCTGCGCCCGTATGGCGCAGCGCGCCGCTCTGGGCTGAGGCGAACCGCCCTCACAGCCCACGATCGAAACCAAAGGCTAAGAGGTGCACCGCCGCCCGCCCCCTTGGCGTTCGCGTCGCGACGTGATTTTTTACCATCAGGTCGAACGGCGCTGTTGCGTACCCCCTGCGGCCCCGCAGGGAGCGACGGTGTTCCGACAAGAACCTGAAAGAGGGAAAAACCATGCTGCTGCGCACACTCGCTTCCGCGCTCGCGCTCACGACGTGCCTCGCCTTCACGGCGGCCGAGGCGAAGACGCTCGTCTATTGCTCCGAGGCGAGCCCCGAGGGCTTCAACCCGTCGTTCTTCACCGGCGGCCAGACCTTCGACGCCTCGGCGAAGCCGATCTACAACCGCCTCGTCGAGTTCGAGCGCGGCACCACCAACGTCGTTCCGGGCCTTGCCGAATCGTGGGAGGTCTCCGACGACGGCCTCGAATACGTCTTCAAGCTGCGCCAGGGCGTGAAGTTCCACGCCAGCGACAAGTTCACGCCGAGCCGCGATTTCAACGCCGACGACGTGCTGTTCTCGTTCAACCGGCAGCTCAAGAAGGACGAGCCCTGGTACAAGGTCTCGGCCCCGACCTATGAGTATTTCGACGGCATGTCGATGCCGGACCTGATCAAGAATATCGAGAAGGTCGACGACTACACCGTGAAGTTCACGCTGACGCGGCCGGAAGCGCCGATGATCGCGAACCTCGCGATGGACTTCGCCTCGATCATGTCGGCCGAATATGCCGACCAGATGATGAAGGCGGGCACGCCGGAGGTGATCGACAACGAGCCGGTCGGCACCGGGCCGTTCCGCTTCGTCGCCTACCAGAAGGACGCGGTGATCCGCTACGAGGCCTTCGCCGACTATTTCGGCGGCAAGCAGGCGATCGACCAGCTCGTCTTCGCGATCACGCCCGACGCCTCGGTGCGGCTGCAGAAGCTGAAGGCCGGCGAGTGCCACGTCATGGCCTACCCGAACCCGGCCGACATCGGCGGCCTGATGAACGACGACACGCTGCAGGTGATGCAGCAGGAAGGCCTCAACGTCGGCTACCTCGCCTACAACACGATGGTCGCCCCCTTCGACAACCCGAAGGTGCGCAAGGCGCTGAACATGGCGATCAACAAGGAGGCGATCATCGAGTCGGTGTTCCAGGGCACCGGCAGCCCGGCGAAGAACCCGATCCCGCCGACGATGTGGTCCTACAACGAGGCCGTCACCGACGATCCCTACGATCCCGAATCCGCCAAGAAGATGCTCGAGGAGGCAGGCGCCGCCGGCCTGAAGATGAAGGTGTGGGCGATGCCGGTGGCGCGCCCCTACAACCCGAACGCCCGCCGCATGGCCGAGCTCATCCAGGAGGACTTCAAGAAGATCGGCGTCGAGGTCGAGATCGTCTCCTTCGAGTGGGGCGAGTACCTGAAGCGTTCGTCGGAGAAGGAGCGGGACGGCGCGGTGCTGCTCGGCTGGACCGGCGACAACGGCGACCCGGACAACTTCCTCGCCGTTCTGCTCGGCTGTGACGCGGTCGGTGGCGCCAACCGCGCGCAGTGGTGCGACAAGGAGTTCAACGACCTGATCCAGAAGGCGAAGTCGCTGCCGACCCAGGCGGAGCGGACCGCCCTCTACGAGCAGGCGCAGCTGCGCTTCAAGGACCAGGCGCCGTGGGCGACGATCGCCCACTCGCTGGTGACGATCCCGATGTCGAAGAAGGTGTCGGGCTACAAGATGGACCCGCTCGGCTCGCACCGCTTCGACGGCGTCGACATCGCCGAATAATTACCGGCACCCGCTTTCGGCGCCGCGGCGGGCACCCGCCGCGGCGCCGGTCGGCCCGCGATGATCCCGTTTCTCGCCAAGCGAATCGGCCTGCTCATTCCGACCTTTCTCGGCGTGACGGTCGTCGCCTTCCTGTTCATCCGCCTGTTGCCGGGCGATCCTGTGCTGCTGCTCGCCGGCGAGCGCGGCCTGTCGCCGGAGCGCTACGCCGAATTGATGGCGCAGTTCGGCTTCGACCGGCCGCTCTGGCAGCAATATCTCGAGTACCTGACCGGCGTTCTGCATGGCGACCTCGGCAACTCGATCGTCACCAAGCAGCCGGTGCTCTCCGAGTTCGCAGCGCTGTTCCCGGCGACGCTGGAGCTCTCGATCACCGCGATGATCTTCGCCGTCGTGCTCGGCCTGCCGGCGGGCGTCATCGCCGCGGTGCGGCGCGGCTCGGTGTTCGACCACACGGTGATGTCGACGGCGCTCGTCGGCTACTCGATGCCGATCTTCTGGTGGGGGCTGCTGCTCATCATCGTGTTCTCCGGCTGGCTCGGCTGGACGCCGGTGTCGGGGCGGATCTCGCTGCTCTACTACTTCCCGACGCCGACCGGCTTCATGCTGATCGACAGCCTGCTGTCGGGCCAGAAGGGCGCGTTCGGCTCGGCGGTGTCGCACCTGATCCTGCCGGCGATCGTGCTCGGCACAATCCCGCTAGCGGTGATCGCCCGGCAGACGCGCTCGGCGATGCTGGAGGTGCTCGGCGAGGACTATGTACGGACCGCGCGCGCCAAAGGGCTCGCGCCCGGCCGCGTCGTCGGGCTGCACGCGCTGCGCAATGCGCTGATCCCGGTGATCACGACGATCGGCCTGCAGGCGGGGCTGCTGCTCGCCGGCGCCATCCTGACCGAGACGATCTTCTCGTGGCCGGGGGTGGGCAAGTGGCTGGTCGATTCGATCTTCCGCCGCGACTACCAGGTCGTGCAGGGCGGGCTCCTGCTGATCGCCGGCATCGTCATGATCGTCAACCTCGCGGTCGACGTCGCCTACGGGCTCGTCAACCCGCGCATCCGCCACCGGAGGTGAGGCGATGGCCGTGACCGATCCGGCGGCCGGTGGCGGGACGATGAACCCGCGCCTCGAGATGCTCGGCGCCTTCTGGGCGTCGTTCTCCGAGAACAAGGGCGCCGTGGCGGGGCTCGTGTTCATGGTGGTGCTGGTGCTGGTGGCGATCTTCGCGCCGCTGGTCGCCCCGCACGCCCCCGACGTGCAGAACCGCGACGCGCTGCTGGTGCCGCCGTTCTGGGAGGCGGGCGGCTCGCTCACCTACATCCTCGGCACCGACGCGGTCGGGCGCGACATGCTCTCGCGGCTGATCTTCGGGGCGCGCTACTCGCTGTTCATCGGCCTGTTCGTCGTCACGCTGGCGCTCGCCGCCGGCGTCACGCTCGGGACGCTGTCGGGCTATCTCGGCGGCTGGGTCGACACCGTCGTGATGCGCGTCATGGACGTCGTGCTGGCGTTTCCGGGGCTGCTGCTCGCGCTGGTGCTGGTCGCCATCCTCGGCCCCGGGCTGATGAACGCGATGATCGCCATCACGCTGGTGCTGCTGCCGCACTTCGTCCGGCTGACGCGCGCCTCGGTGATGACCGAGCGCGACAAGGACTATGTCGTGGCGGTGCGCACCGCCGGCGCCGGGCCGATCCGGCTGATGGTGAAGACGGTGCTGCCGAACTGCCTGGCGCCCTTGATCGTCCAGACGACGCTGTCGTTCTCGAATGCCATCCTGGAGGCGGCGGCGCTCGGCTTCCTCGGCATGGGCGCGCAGCCGCCGACGCCGGAATGGGGGACGATGCTCGCCGAGGCGCGCGAGTTCATCCTGCGCGCCTGGTGGGTGGTGACGTTCCCCGGCCTCGCGATCCTGCTCACCGTGCTCGCCATCAACCTCGTCGGCGACGGGCTGCGCGACGCCCTCGACCCGAAGCTGAAGCGGGGGTGAGGGTGAGCGAGACGCTGCAGACGTCGCTGATCGGAGCCGCGGGGACGATCCTCGCGGCGCTGCTCGGCGCCGTCGCCGCTGTGATGACGTGGTATCTCTCGACGCGCGGCGAACGACAGCGCGAGCGTCTCGACCGCGAGGCAGCAAGCGCCGCGGAGGCGGCAGCGCGGGAGCAACGGGTGGTCGATATCGTCAGCGCCCTTCATGCCGAGATCGTCGCGGGGATTGGTGCCGCCAGCCTGCAGGTCGCCGAGCCAGAACAGCGCTACGCGCTCGAGAATGACGATCCGTTCGCGACGCCGGACGATACCAACTTCGTGTTCGCCAGCATTCGCAATGACCTGACGATCCTGCCGATCGAGGTCATCCACGATGTCGTGCTCTATTACAAGTTGGCGAAGCAGTCGGATCTGATGACGCGGGATCTTCGCGACCCCTTGTTCCGCCTGCAACCTGCCGACGCACGGCGAAAGTTCGTCAAGGACTTGCTAGGGCTGACCCTGTCGCAGAAACTTGCCGGGGAGGCCGCTGTCGCTTCGCTGCGCCTCTACGCGAGCGGGCGCGGGCTCGACCTCGCCCTGTGGGACCTCGGGCTGCCGCGGCAGCCGGACGAAACCCCCTCAGACAATCGGCCGGATGGGCCCTCGGACCAGCATAGATCGCTCCCATGAAACACCAGAACGCCGCACGGCGACCACCGCCGCAATATAAGCATTCCGCCGGAAGACACCAAGCCTCCCGGGACGGGCGTCCCGCCGTCCGCCCGGCGTCGGACGGGTGAACACATGCCCCTCCTCGACATCCGCAATCTCACCGTTTCCTTCGCCACCCGCGCCGGGCCGTTCCGCGCCGTCGACGCCGTGTCGCTCGCCGTCGAGATCGGCGAGGTGGTGTCGGTGGTCGGCGAATCCGGCTCCGGCAAGTCGGTGGCGATGCTCGCCGTCATGGGGCTGCTGCCGTCGACGGCGACGGTGACGGCCGACCGGCTGGAGTTCAACGGCCGCGACCTGCGAACGATCTCAGCCCGCGAACGGCGCCGGCTCGTCGGCCACGAGATGGCGATGATCTTCCAGGAGCCGATGACGAGCCTCAACCCGTGCTTCACGGTGGGCTTCCAGATCGGCGAGGTGCTGAAGGTCCATCTCGGGCTGGGGCGGACGGCGCGCAAGGCGCGGGCGATCGAGCTCCTCGACCTCGTGGGAATCCCGGAGCCGTCGCGGCGGCTCTCAGCCTTCCCGCACCAGCTCTCCGGCGGCATGAGCCAGCGGGTGATGATCGCCATGGCGCTCGCCGCCGGGCCCAAGCTCCTGATCGCCGACGAGCCGACGACGGCGCTGGACGTGACGATCCAGGCGCAGATCCTCGACCTGTTGCTGCGCATCCAGCGCGAAACGGAGATGGCGCTGGTGCTGATCACCCACGACATGGGCGTCGTGGCCGAGACCGCCGACCGCGTCTCCGTGCAGTATGCCGGCCAGCAGGTGGAGTTGCAGGACACCCTCGGCCTGTTCCGTACGCCGCGTCATCCCTATACGGCGGCGATGCTGGCGGCGCTGCCGGAGCGGGCGACGGAGCGGCGGCTGCCGGCGATCGCCGGCGTCGTGCCCGGCGCCTTCGACCGGCCGGCGGGCTGCCTGTTCTCGCCGCGCTGCGCCTTCGCGACGGATTATTGCCGCACCGTGCCGCCGCAGCCGGCGCCGGCCGAGTTGGGTTACGCGCGCTGCCACTACCCGCTCGTCGACGGACGGCCGACGCCGCTCGCCCGTATACCGGAGGTGGTGGCATGAGCGTGGCTGCCCGCAAACCCGTGACCGCAGCCGCCGAGGCGCTGGTGGTAGCCGACGACCTCGCCCGCACCTACCGGGTGCCGCGCGGGCCGTTCCGCGGCGACGCAATGGTGCACGCGCTGGCCGGCGTGTCGTTCCGGCTGTCGCCGGGGCGGACACTCGCGGTCGTCGGCGAATCGGGGTCGGGCAAGTCGACGCTTGCCCGCGTCGTCACCTCGATCGAGCCGCCCTCGTCGGGCAGCCTCGTCATCGACGGCATCGACATGGTCACCGCCGGGCCGGCGGAGAAGGCGACGCTGCGCCGCGAGGTGCAGATCGTCTTCCAGAACCCCTACGGCTCGCTCAATCCGCGCCAGACGATCGCCACCCAGATCGCCGAGCCGCTCGTCATCAACACCGACGTTCCCGCGGCGGAGCGCGCCGCGGTGGTGCGCGATCTCCTCGCCCGCGTCGGCCTCAGGCCCGAGCACGCCGACCGCTATCCGCACATGTTCTCCGGCGGCCAGCGCCAGCGCATCGCGATTGCCCGCGCGCTGGTGCTGAAGCCGAAGGTGCTGGTGCTCGACGAGCCGGTGTCGGCGCTCGACGTATCGGTGCGGGCGCAGGTGCTGAACCTGCTCGCCGAGCTGCAGGAGAGCCTCGGGCTCGCCTACCTGTTCGTCAGCCACGACCTGACGGTGGTGCGCCACATCGCCGACGAGGTGATGGTGATGTACCTCGGCCGCGCCGTCGAGCAGGGGCCGCGCGAGGCGATCTTCGAGGACCCGCGCCACCCCTACACGCGGGCGCTCTTGTCGGCGACGCCGTTCGCCGACCCGGAGCGGCGCAAGGAGCGCATCGTGCTGCAGGGCGAGCTCCCCTCCCCGTTCAACCCGCCGGCCGGCTGCGCCTTCAACCCGCGCTGCCCGGCGGTGATGCCGCGCTGCCGCGTCGAGCGGCCGCCGATCGACCGCGTTGCCGGCCGCGACGTCGCCTGCTTCGTGGCGAGCGGGACAGCCTGACTTCCACCGGGAAATTGCACAGGACGTTGGCGTGCCCGATTTCGCTGCACTAGGATCAGAATCGGGGCACTGGAACGGGGTTCGTCGGGATGGCGGCGGCAGCGGGCGCTGACGGCGGGAGGGACGTGCGGCCGCCGGTGCTGGAGGCGCGCGGCATCGTCAAGCGTTTCGGCACGCTCACGGCCAACGACCATGTCGACCTGACGATCGCCCAGGGCGAGATCCACGCGCTGCTCGGCGAGAACGGCGCCGGCAAGTCGACGCTGGTGAAGATACTCTACGGGGCGCTGCAGCCGAACGAGGGCGTGATCCGCTTCCGCGGCGAGCCCGTGACGATCCCCAGCCCGGCGGCGGCCCGCGCCCTCGGCATCGGCATGGTCTTCCAGCACTTCTCGCTGTTCGAGGCGCTGACCGTGGCGGAGAACATCGCCCTGGCGATGCCGCGGGCGCAGTCGGTCGCCCAGGTGGCCGATGAGGCGCGGGCGCTGTCGGTGAAGCTCGGGCTGGCGCTCGACCCGACGCGGGTGGTGCGCGACCTGTCGGTCGGCGAGCGCCAGCGCATCGAGATCGTGCGGGCGCTGCTGCAGGACCCGAAGCTCCTGATCATGGACGAGCCGACCTCGGTGCTGACGCCGCAGGAGGCCGACCAGCTGTTTGCGACGCTGCGGCGCCTGCGCGCCGAAGGCCGCGCCATCCTCTACATCAGCCACAGGCTCGAGGAAGTGCGGGCGCTCTCCGACCGGGCGACGGTGCTGCGCCACGGCAAGCTGATCGGCAGCGTCGACCCGTCGAAAGAGACCGCCGGCAGCCTCGCCCGCATGATGGTGGGCGGCGCGGTCGGCAGCGTGGCGCACCGGCCGACGGTGCCGGACGGGCCGCCGCGCCTCGAGGTGCGCGGCCTGACCCTCGCCCCGGAGACGCCGTTCGGGACAGCGCTGAAGGACGTCCGGCTGATGGTGCGGGCGGGCGAGATCGTCGCCATCGCCGGCGTCGCCGGCAACGGCCAGGCGGAACTGTTCGAGGCCCTGTCGGGCGAGCGTACCTCGGCCCCCGGCACGGTGATGATCGACGGCGCGCCGGTGGGCGCCGAGGGCGTCTCGGCGCGGCGGCGGCGGGGGGCGGCCTTCGTGCCCGAGGAGCGGCTCGGCCACGCCGCCGTGCCGCGCATGGCCCTGTCGGCGAACGTGGTGCTGACGCGGCACGCCACCGCGAAGCTCACGCACCTCGGCCTGCTCGCGCCCGCGGCGGCGAAGGCGATGGCGGCGCGCGTCATCGAGGCCTTCGACGTCCGCAAGGGCAGCGAGGACCCGGAGGCCGCGAGCCTGTCGGGCGGCAACCTGCAGAAGTTCGTCGTCGGCCGCGAGGTGCTGGCGGGACCCGGCGTGCTCGTCGTCGACCAGCCGACCTGGGGCGTCGATGCCGGCGCCGCGGTGACGATCCGCCAGGCGCTGGTCGATCTCGCCGGGCGGGGCAGCGCGGTGCTGGTGATCTCCCAGGACCTCGACGAGATCTTCGAGATCGCCGACGGCATCGCGGTGATCCACCACGGGCGGCTGTCGCCCGCCTACCCGGCCGATTCGATCACGCTCGAGCAGATCGGCCTGCTGATGGGCGGCGCCCACCCGGAAGCCGTGGAGGCGACCGATGCGGCTTGAGCTGCAGCGGCGCCCGCAGCAGTCGCGCGCCATGCTTTTGTGGTCGCCGGTGATCGCCGTGGCACTGACGGTGGTGACGGCGGCGGTGATGCTCGCCGTCATCGGCGTCGACCCGGCGCGCGGGCTCTATGTCTTTTTCGTCGAGCCGCTCACCTCGGCGTGGGGGCTGCAGGAACTGGCGGTGAAGGCCTCGCCGCTGATCCTGATCGCCGTCGGGCTGTCGATCTGCTTCATTGCCAACGTCTGGAACATCGGCGCCGAGGGCCAGTACGTTGCCGGCGCCATCCTCGGCGGCTGGGTGGCGCTGGCCTTCCACGACACCGGGGCGGTCTGGGTGCTGCCGGCGATGCTGGCCGCCGGCGTCGTCGGCGGAGCGCTCTACGGGCTGATCCCGGCGGTGCTGAAGGTGCGCTTCGGTGCGAACGAGATCCTGACCAGCCTGATGCTGGTCTATGTGGCGCAGCTCGGCCTCGACTGGCTGGTGCGCGGGCCGTGGCGCGACCCGATGGGGTTCAACTTCCCGCAGTCGGTGACGTTCTTGCCCGCCGCGACGGTGCCGCTCATCGCCGGGCGGCTGCACGTTGGCGTCATCCTCATGCTGGTCGTCGTGGTGGTGGCGGCGGTGATGATGGCGCGCTCGCTGAAGGGCTTCGAGATCCGCGTCGTCGGCATGGCGCCGCGCGCGGGCCGCTTCGGTGGCTTCAAGGAAGGGCCGCTGACGCTGTTCGTGTTCGCCGTCTCCGGCGGCCTCGCGGGTCTCGCCGGCATCATCGAGGTGGCCGGCCCCATCGGGCAGCTGTTGCCGTCGGTGTCGCCAGGCTACGGCTTCATCGCCATCATCGTCGCCTTTCTCGGGCGCCTGAACCCGGTCGGCATCCTGGTGGCCGGCTTCGTGCTGGCGATCTCGACGCTCGGCGGCGAGCAGGCGCAAATCCTGCTGCAGGTGCCGCTCGACTTCACGAGCGTGCTGCAGGGGGTGCTGCTGTTCTACGTGCTCGCCTGCGACACGCTGATCGTCAACCGCATCCGCCTCGTCGCCTCGGGGCCGCGGACGGCGACGGGCTCCTCGGAGGCGGTGCGATGAACCTCCTCGAGCCGGCCATCCTGACGATCATCACGGCGGCGACGCCGCTGCTTCTCGCGGCGATCGGCGAGCTCGTCACCGAGCGCTCGGGCGTGCTCAACCTCGGGGTCGAGGGGATGATGGCGATGGGGGCCGCCTGCGCCTTCGCCATCGCCATCACGACGGATTCGACGGCCCTCGGCATCGCCGGCGGCGTCGCCGCGGGCACCGCGCTCGCCGCCCTCTTCGCCCTGATGACCCTCGGCTTCGCCGCCAACCAGGTGGCCTGCGGCCTCGCCCTGACGATCCTCGGGCTCGGCCTGTCCGGCCTCATCGGCGCCGATTTCGTCGGCGCGCGGCGCGACCCGATGCCGAAGCTCGAGATCCCGGGGCTGTCCGACATCCCCTTCATCGGGCCGGTCCTGTTCGGCCAGGACGCCTTCGTCTACGCCTCCGTCGTGCTGGTGGCCGGGGTGTGGTGGTTCCTGTTCCACACCCGCGCCGGGCTGACGCTCCGGGCCGTCGGCGACAACCACGTCTCGGCCCATGCGCTCGGCAGCAAGGTGCTGAAAGTGCGGCTCGCGGCGGTGCTGTTCGGCGGTGCCTGCTCGGGCCTCGCCGGCGCCTACCTGTCGCTCGCCTACACGCCCTTCTGGGTGAAGGGGATGACCGCGGGGCGCGGCTGGATCGCGCTTGCCATCGTCGTCTTTTCCTCCTGGCTGCCGTGGCGGCTGATGGTCGGCGCCTACCTGTTCGGCAGCGTCTCGATCCTGCAGCTCTATGCCCAGGGGGCCGGCATCGGCCTGCCGTCGCAGCTGATGTCGTCCCTGCCCTATCTCGCAACGATCCTCGTGCTCGTCGCCATCGCCGGCACGCGCGCCCGGGCGCGGGCGCCGGCCTGCCTCGGCGTGCCGTTCGTGCCGGACCGCTGAGGCGTCGCAACTGATGTTCCACCCCGGGCAGCCACTCCGGCTTCCCGGCTCAGTCCAAGGAGACCCTGCATGCGAGCATTTCTGAAGGGCGCGATCGCGGCGCTCGGCCTGGCGGCGCTCGTCGCCGCGGCGCCGGCGGAGGCGCAGGAGAAGCTGAAGGTCGGCTTCGTCTATGTCGGCCCGGTCGGCGACTTCGGCTGGACCTACCAGCACGAGCTCGGCCGCCGCGCCATGCAGGAGGCGCTCGGCGACAAGGTCGAGTCCACCTATGTCGAGAACGTGCCGGAAGGCCCGGACGCCGAGCGCGTCATCGAGGGGCTGGTCCGCTCGGGCCACAAGCTGATCTTCACCACCTCCTTCGGCTTCATGGAGGCCACGGTGAAGGTGGCGCAGCGCAATCCGGAGGTAAAGTTCGAGCACGCCACCGGCTACAAGCGCCTGCCGAACCTCGCGACCTATGCCGGCCGCTTCTACCAGGGCCGCTACATCTCCGGGCAGATCGCCGCGAAGATGTCGAAGACCGGCGTCGTCGGCTACATCGGCTCGTTCCCGATCCCCGAGGTCGTCTCGGGCATCAACGCCTTCATGCTCGGCACCCAGTCGATCCGGCCGGACATGAAGGTGAAGATCGTCTGGGTGAACTCCTGGTTCGACCCCGGCAAGGAGGGTGACGCCGCCAAGGCGCTGCTCGACCAGGGCGCCGACATCATCGCCCAGCACACCGACAGCCCGGCGGCCATGCAGGTGGCGGCCGAGCGCGGCGCGCTCGCCTTCGGCCAGGACTCCGACATGATCAAGTTCGGGCCGAACACCCAGCTGACCTCGATCATCAACGACTGGTCGGGCTACTACATCGACCGTGTCAACGCCGCTCTGAACGGCACCTGGGAATCGACCGACGTCTGGGGCGGCCTCGACAGCGGCATCCTCAAGATGGCGCCCTACACCAACATGCCCGACGACGTGAAGGCGATGGCCGAGGCGACCCAGAAGTCGATCCACGACGGCACCTACAAGGTCTTCACCGGCCCGATCACCAAGCAGGACGGCACGCTGGCGGCGCAGGCCGGCGAGGTGCTGCCCGACCCGGCCATCCTCGGCATGAACTGGTACATTCAGGGCGTCGACGAGAAGGCGCCGAACTGAGCCGACACGACACGGCGGGGCGGCGGAGAAACGCCGCCGCCCGGCCCCCTTCAGCGAAGCGTGATCGCGGCACGTCTGCCCTGCAACCGCCGGTTCGTCTATAAGGTCGGCGCCTCTGCCGTCGCCCCGTGCCGCCGCCGCCCCGGTCGCGCGCGGAACGGGCTCGTACGGAGTGCCGCCATGCGCCTGGCCTCGATCGGGTGGCTCGCCGCCCTCGCCTTCCTGCCCCTTCTCGCGATTCCCCCAGCGCCGGCCGCTGCGGCCGATTCCTACCTGACGACGCCCGGCGACGCCGCGCGCGCCCTCGAGACGCTGCTCGACGATGT
>CAMDHY010000056.1 GCA_945898215.1 Pseudoxanthobacter soli DSM 19599
CAGGTGCCGAGCCCGACGGCCGCGATCGTGTCGCCGCTCGACGGGATGGTACGCCGGGCGGGCGCCGCCTGCACGCCGGTCGTCTGCGCTCCCACCGATTGGAGCGGCATCAGGGCCGCCATCGCGCCGCCGAGGCCGGCGGCCAGCACGGTGCGCCGTGTCGTCGTCATCCGACGGCGTCCTCCCACGTCCCTGTTCCCGTTCCTCCGCGCCGAGCAGGAAGACACGGGCAGACGGCGATTTTGTGGGACGGGCGGAAAAGGCGACCGCAAAAGCGAACGGGCCGGCGTGCTGGACGCCGGCCCGGTGCTGTCGTGCTGGCCGGATCAGACCGCCGGCATGCCGGCGGCGACCCAGGCTTCGGTCTCCTCCAGTGCGGCGCCGAAGCGGGCAACGATCTGGTCGATCTGCTTGGGCGTGACGATCAGGGGCGGGCAGAAGGCGATCTGGTCCTGGATCGCCCGCAGGATCAGGCCGTGCTCCTGGGCGCGCTCGAAGAGATAGAGCGCCACCTTGCCGACGGGATCGAACTTCGCTTTCGTCTTCTTGTCGGCGACGAGCTCGATGGCCGCGATCAGGCCGACGCCGCGGACCTCGCCGACGAGCGGATGGTCGGCGAACGTGCGAAGCGCCGCCTGCAGGCGCGGGCCGACGACGGAGACGTTCTCGACGAGGCCGCGCTCCTCGATGATGGCGAGGTTCTCGAGCGCCACGGCGGTGGCGACGGGATGGCCGCTCGTGGTGAAGCCGTGGCCGAAGGTGCCGAGGCGCTCGGTCTGGTCGGCGACGCCCTGGTAGATCGCGTCGCTGAACAGCACGGCGGCGAGCGGCTGGTAGGACGAGGTGATCTGCTTCGACAGCACGAGGACATCCGGCTTGATGCCGAAGGTTTCGCAGGCGAACAGCGTGCCGATGCGGCCGATGCCGTTGATCACCTCGTCGGCGACGACGAGCACATCGTACTTGCGGCAGACCGCCTGGACCTTCTCCCAGTAGGTGGCCGGCGGCACGATGACGCCGCCGGCACCCATCACCGGCTCGCCGATGAAGGCGGCGACCGTCTCCGGGCCCTCGGCAAGGATCGTCGCCTCGAGCTCGGCGGCGAGCCGGTCGGCGAACGCCTCCTCGCTCTCGCCCGGCTCGGCGAAGCGGTAGTGGTGCGGGCAGGTCACGTGGCGGACGAAGGAGAGCGGCAGGTCGAAGCCGCGCTGATTGACCTGCAGGCCGGTGAGGCTGCCGGAGGCGATGGTGATGCCGTGGTAGCCACCGTTACGGGCGATGAATTTCTTCTTCTCCGGCCGGCCGATCGCGTTGTTGTAGTACCAGACGATCTTGACGACGGTGTCGTTCGCCTCGGAGCCCGAATTGGTGAAGAAGACGTGGTCCAACCCGTCGGGCGACATCTTGATGAGCTTCTCGGCCAGATCGATCGAGGGCTCGTGCGACTTGTGCGAGAAGGTGTGGTAGAAGGGAAGCTTGGCCATCTGCTTGGCGGCCGCGTCGACGAGGCGCTGCTCGCCGAAGCCGACGGCGACGCTCCACAGCCCCGCCATGCCCTCGATGTATTCCCGCCCCTGGTCGTCATAGACGTAGACGCCCTTGCCGTGGTCGATGACCATCGGGCCGAGGCGCTCGTGGCGGCGGGCGTTCGTGTAGGGGTGGAGGATATAGGCGACGTCGCGCGCGTGCAGCGAGTTCGGAAGGGCGGTCATGGCGTTTGTCCCGTCGAGTGGTGGGGCTCGTTCCGACAGCCGGGGCCGCCGCGAGCGGTTCGTCGCGTTCTATCGTTTATCGCGTTCTACTCGGCCGCCGCCAGTGCGGTGGCGTAGACGGTGCGGGCCTGCTCCTCGGTGATGAAGCCGTCGGCCAGGTCCTCGCGGACGCGGGCCGGATCACGCTCCTCCGGCGGGCCCCAGCCACCGCCCGCGGGCGAGGAGATGAGGATGCGGTCGCCGGGGGCGATCGGCACGTTGGCGAACTTCGACGGCGAAACCTTGTTGAAGGCCTGGGTGATCGTCAGCCACTCGTCGCTGCCGGCGCGCTTGATGAAGAGCTCTGCCTTGGCGCCGTGGTGGCCGCCGTGGATGCCCCAGGGGGCGACCTTCTGGCGGTCGCTCATGTAGCTGAAGGTCATCGGCGTGTCGGTGCAGCGCACCGTCTTCGACAGGGCGAGGCCGCCGCGGAAGGTGCCCGGCCCGCCGGAGCCCTCGACGAGCTTGAACTCCTCGACGTGCCACGGGTAGCGGTACTCGAATACCTCGACGGGGATGTGCGGGCAGTTGCCGTTGATGCCGCCGACCGCATTGTTGCCATCGGCGAAGCTGCGGCCGCCCCAGCCGACCGGCGTCAGGTCGTAGCAGCAGAAGAACTCGCCGGTCTTGAGGTCGGTGCCGCCGAACAGGAAGTTCGAGTGGGTGGCGCCGTCGGTGGCGGCGGAGCGGTCCTTCAGGCCGGGCGCGAGCGCCCCCATGACGACGTTGGCGATGCGGCAGTGGGTCTCGGTGTTGCCGCCGACCGACGGGCCGGGAAAGTTGACGTTGACCATCGAGCCCGGCTCGGCGAGCACCCGGATCGGCCGGAAGCAGCCGGAGTTCTTCGGGATGGTCGAGTCGGTCAGCTGCAGGACTGCGTTGTAGGCGGCGCCGTGGGCGACGCCGAGGGTACCGTTGATCGGCCCCTTCGCCTGCTTCGAGGAGCCGTGATAGTCGACGATGAGGTCGCTGCCCTTCACCGTCACCTCGGCGCGGATGGTGTAGACCTTGTCCTCGATGCCGTCGTCTTCCATGCAGTCTTCGAAGGTGTAGCGCCCGTCGGGGATCTGCTCGATCTCGGCGCGCATCCGCCGCTCGGAATAGTCCATCAGCGCGTTGACGGCCTCGCGGAACTCGGCGACGCCGTGCTTGCGGCAGAGGTCGGCCATGCGGCGCTCGCCGAGGTCGATCGAGGCGATGAGGGCGCGGAAGTCGCCGTAGTTGTAGCGGGGGGTGCGGACGTTCGCGAGCAGCAGCCGCCAGACGTCGTCGACATCCTTGCCGGCGCGCTTGATCTTCACCGGCGGCACGCGCAGGCCCTCGTGGAAGACCTCGGTCGCCTCGCCGGCGAAGCCCGCCGGCGCCATGCCGCCGACCTCGCAGACGTGGCCGATGGCCACCGCGAAGCCGATCAGCGAGCCGTCGACGAACACCGGCTTGAAGAAGGTGTGCTCGGGCGTGTGCAGCCCGCCGCGATAGGGGTCGTTGTGGAGGATGACGTCGCCTTCCTCCAGGTCGTCCATCGAGATCTCCTGCACGCACGAGCGCAGCAAGAGCGGCATGCCGCCGATCATCGAGGGGCAGAAGTCGCCGGTGGCGACGAGCTCGCCGGTCGGCAGCGCCAGCCCGCAGGTGAAGTCGAGGGATTCGGAGAAGATCGTCGAATAGGACGTGCGCATCAGCGTGACGCCCATGTCCCGGCAGATCGAGACGAGAATGCCGCCGACGATGTTGAGTGAAACCATGTCCATGGGAGTTCTCCCTTGCGGTCTTGTCGGGGCGGGTGTCAGGCGGAGATGAGCAGGTTGCCGTAGCGGTCGACGGTGAGCGACTTCGCCGGGTCGAGGACCGTGACGGAGGCGTTCTCCTCGATCAGGGCCGGCCCCTGGATGGCGTGGCCGGCCTTCAGGTCGTCGCGGACGTAGACGGGCGTCTCCACCCAGCCGCCGGAAAACCACACCGGCCGGCTCGACACCGAGACGGCGGGACCGGTCGCGTCCGCGATCACCGGGAACTCGAGCCCGCCGGTGCGGGCGGTGCCGGTGACGAGGAAGTTGACGATTTCCATGTGGTCGGAGAGGCGGAAGCCGAAGCGGGCGTCGTGCTGGCTGTGGAAGGTCTCGAGCAGCTCGGCCACCTCGGCGTCGGAGAAGCTCTCGGCGACGGTCGGGATCTCGAGCTCGTAGTTCTGGCCGAGATAGCGCATCTCGACGCTCTTCGTGATGGTGACGTCGTGGTGGCCCTGGGCGGCGAGCTCGGCCCGGCACTCGCCGACCAGCGCCGCCATCGCCGCGGCGGCGCGGTCGCGGTCGAAGAAGCGCGAGTTGAGCTGCACCGTGCGGTAGCGGTCGACGCGGGCGTCGGCCATCGTGAAGCCGAAGGCGGAGAACTGGCCGGGGAAGTTCGGCACCAGGCCCTTCGGGATCGAAGCTTCCGTCATCAGGTCGCTGACGTGCGGCGGGCCGGCGCCGCCGAAGGCGACGAGCACGAAGTCGCGCGGGTCGAGGCCCTGCTCGGTGAGCACGGTGTGCAGCGCGCCGACCATGTTGTTGTTGGCGATGCGGACGATGGCGAGCGCGGCATCCTCGACCGACAGGCCGAGCGCCGCGGCTATCGGGACGACGGCGGCGCGCGCCGCCGCCGCGTCGAGCGCCATCGCGCCGCCGAGGAAGTTCGCCGCGCTGATACGGCCGAGCACGACGTTGGCGTCGGTGACGGTGGGCTTAGTGCCGCCCTTGCCGTAGCAGGCGGGGCCGGGATTGGCGCCGGCGCTCTCGGGGCCGACGACGAGCATGCCGCCGGCGTCCATGCGGGCGATCGAGCCGCCGCCGGCGCCGATGGTGCGGATGTCGATCATCGGCACCTGGATGGGGCGGCCCCACTCGATCTCGAAGTCGGTGGTGAATTTCTCCTTGCCGTCGACGACGGTCGAGACGTCGGTCGAGGTGCCGCCCATGTCGAGGGTGACGAGGTTCGGCAGGCCAAGCAGTTCGGCGGTGCGCTTGGCGGCGATGACGCCGCCGGTCGGGCCGGAGACGGCGATCTGGATGGGCGAGCCGGCGGCGGCCTCGAGCGACATCTCGCCGCCGTTCGAGCGCATCACCACCGCCTTCGCCTTGACGCCGTGCTCGTCGAGCTGGCGGCGCAGCGAGCCGAGCTGGCGGTCGACCACCGGCTTGATGAAGGCGTCGCAGATCGTCGTCGAGGAGCGGAAGTGCTCCTTCCACTTCGGCAGCACCTCGTAGGAAATCGACACCGGCACGTTGGGCAGGCGCTCGGCGAAGATCTCCTTGATGCGCTGTTCGTGCACCGGTGTCAGGTAGGAGTGCAGCAGCACGACCGCGATCGCCTCGATCTCGCCGGCCGCGGCGAAGCCGTCGGCGAGCGCCGCGACACCGGCCTCGTCGAGCGGCTCGACGACATCGCCGGAGGGGCCGACGCGCTCGTCGACCTCGACCGCGTCGCGGCGCAGGACGAACGGCTTCGGCTTCACCCAGGCGAGGTCGTAGTGGTGGCGGCGGTTGCCGCGGCCGATGAACGGCACGTCGCGGAAGCCGCGCGTCGTCACATAGGCGACGCGGGCGCCCTTGCCTTCGAGCAGGGCATTGGTGGCGACGGTGGTGCCGAGGCGGATGCCGGCGATGTCGTCGAAGTCCTCGATTTCCCGCAGGCCTGTCATGATCGCCTGGATCGGGTCGTGCGGCGTCGACAGGTTCTTCCAGGCCTTCAGCGCCCGGTTCGATTCATCGTAGGCGACGAAGTCGGTGAAGGTGCCGCCAATGTCGATGCCCAGTCTGTAGCCCATGATTTTCTTGCTCTCGATCGGCGTGGGGTGGGGGGAGCGGCGCGGCTGAGGCTCTAGGCGCTCGCCGGCTCGGCGAGGGAATAGTCGACCGGCGTCGCGTGCCAGCCTTCGGCGCGGCGGGCCCAGTAGGCCTCCTGCACGCGCCGGGAAACGGGGCCGGGGGCGTCGTTGCTCATCCGCCGCCCGTCGATGCGCGACGCCGGCATGACGCCGCCGGCGGTGGTGGAGAGGAAGATCTCGTCGGCCTCGCGGAGTTCGTCCGCCGGCACCGGCCGGACGTCGATCTCGAGGCCGAGGTGCTCGCAGAGCTCCAGCACGGACTGGCGGGTGAGGCCTTCCAGCACGCCGGCATCGGGCGTGGCGATGCGGCCGTCGCGGACGGCGAAGACGTTGAAGCCAGGCCCCTCGGTGACGTTGCCGTTCTCGTCCAGCAGGATGCAGAAGTCGGCGCCGCGGTCGTGCGCCTCGAACTGGCCGCGGGTGAGATCGGCCCAGTGGAAGTTCTTCGCCTTCGGATCGACTGAGTGCGCGGGGATGCGCAGCGTCTCGGCGATGACGAGGTGGGCGCCACGGGCCATCTGCTCGGGCTTCAGCAGTGTCACCCAGGGGATGGCGAAGGCGGCGATGTAGTTGCGCGCATAGGCCGGGTGATAGGGCACGCCGGGCGGCGGCCGGCCGCGCAGGCAGTCCATCGCCACATAGGCGTCGCGCAGGCCCGTGAGGGCGACGAGGCGGTGCAGGATCGCGCGGATGTCGTCGTCGCTCTCGGCGGGGGCGAAGCGGAAGGCGTTCATCGAGGCGCGGAAGCGGGCGAGGTGGTCGTCGAGGCGGAAGAAGGCGCCGTCGCGGACGCCGACGACGTCGTAGGTGACGTCGGAGCGGCGATAGCCCCAGTCGGTGATCGGGATGGCCGCCTCGGCGACCGGCATGGTGCGACCGTCGATGTAGGCGGCACCGGCGGCGAAGCGGTTCGGCGGGGGAGCGGCGTTCATGCTCGCCTCCTCGATGGGTGCCTTCTAGCGGGCACTGGTGGGGCTTTCGGAGAGCTGCAGGGCGGGCTCCGCCGCGCTGGCGGCCGGGGCGGCCGGCGCGGCGCGGAACAGTCGGAACTCCTTGCCGCGGGCGAGGCCGGACGGCCGGAAGATCAGGATCAGCGCCATGACGACGCCGAGGCCGATCTCCTGGCTGCCGCTCGGCAGCGAGAAGGCGGTGTCGCCGAGCCCGACGCCGCGCTCGAGCGCCCGCAGGATCTCGACCACGGCCGTCACCACGACGACGCCGACGACGGCGCCGGTCAGGCTGAACATGCCGCCGACGACGAGCATGGCGAGGGTGATGAAGGAGAGGCTGAGATAGAAGGGGTCGACCGTCAGGATGCCGAGGAACTGAGCGTAGAGGCCGCCGCCGAGGCCGCAGAGGGCGGCGCTCAGCACGAAGGCGGCGAGGCGTACCCGAAGCACATGGACCGCGGAGGCGCGTGCCGCGACCTCGTCGTCGCGCGAGGCGCGCAGCATCAGCCCGATGCGCGAGACCTGGAACAGGTAGGCAACGACGATCGCCACCGCCGCGAAGACGTAGGCCGTCCACGGCCCGACCACGGTCGGGATGCCGATGATCGAGCTGACACCGGCGGTGACGGAATCCCAGTTCGAATAGACGCTGTTGACGATGATCAGGAAGGCGAAGGTGGCGATCGAGGCGGCAGTGCCGGCGAGCCGCATGATCGCGAAGCCGAGGATGAGCGCCACCGCCGCCGGCAGCACCATCGCCCCGGCCATAGCGACCAGGAAGGGGTATTGCGCCTCCTGCAGGAACACCGGCAGCCCCTGCAGCATGATCTGCTTGAAAGTGGGCTCGCCGGTCGCCCAGGCGGCGGCATAGGCGCCGATGCACATGAAGCCGATCTGGCCGAACGAGATGATACCGGAGTTGCCGATGAAGACGTAGAGCCCGACCACCACCACGACGCGGATGAACATCTCCGTCAGCGTCACCTGCAGGGCGTCGCTCTGCCCGACGAGGCTGAGGCAGGCGATGATCGCCAGCAGCACGATGAGGATCGCGGGCGTCTGGTGGCGGGCGAGGGCTCGGCTGAGGGGCATACGGCGGTCTCCGGGCGGTCGCAAGGAGGCTCTCAGACGCGTTCGAAGGTGCTGCGCGACGGGATGATGCCGGCGGGCCTGACGAGCAGCACGAGGATGACGAAGGCGAAGGCGAAGGCGTCGCGGAAGGCGCGCAGGTCCGGCGGTAGGTAGGCCTGCAGCATCGTCACCGTGATGCCGATGACGAAGCCGCCGACGACCGCCCCGACGAGGCTGCCCATGCCGCCGACGACGACGGCGACGAAGGCGAACAGCGCGAGCGGCACGCCCATGACGTGGCTGAGCGAGCCGGACTGCGTCGTGTAGAGGAGCGAGACGACGCCGGCGAGGATGCCGCTCAGCGCGAAGGCGATGCCGATGACGACGTTGCCGCGCACGCCGAGATATTGCGCCATGCGGAAGTCCTCGGCGGCGGCGCGCATCTGGATGCCGTAGGAGGTGCGGCGCAGGAACAGCGTGACGGCGACCATCAGGACGAGGGTGACGGCTAGCGTGATCAGCTGCAGCATCGGCACGCGCAGGTCGCCGATGAACACCTGGCTGTTGGCGCCGCTCCACAGATCGACCGACTTCGGCCGCGAGCCGTAGGCCATCAGCACGCCGTTCTGGATGATGTAGCTCACCGCGAAGGAGGCAATCATCAGGGTCGGCGAGGTGGCGCGCCGCAGCGGCCGGAACACCGCCGCGTCGGTGAGAAGGGCGGCGATGACGACGATCAGGCAGATCGTCGGGATCAGCACCGGCCACGGCCAGTCGCCGATCAGGAGCCGCGCCGTGACGTCGGCCGACGGCACGATCAGGGCGTAGGCGCCGATGGTGATGTAGTCGCCGTGGGCGAAGTTGATGAGGCGCAGGATGCCGAACAGCAGGCCGACGCCGAGCGCCACCAGCGCGTAGATGCTGCCGAGCGCGACCGCGTCGATGAGGTTCTGGATGAACTGGATCATGCCGGGATCTCCGCCTTGGCGGTCGCGCCGTCCTCGAAGCCGAAATAGGCGCTGCGGATCGCCTCGCCGTCCTGCAGCTCGGCGGCGGTGCCCTCGAGCTGGATGCGCGCCCCGCGCAGCACGTAGATGCGGTCGGCGTGCTTCAAGATACGGTTGGAGCTCTGCTCGTTGATGAGGAGCGTCAGGTTGGCGCGCTGCCGGAGATCGAGGAGCATCTCGTAGATCTGGTCGACGATGCGCGGGGCGAGGCCGAGGGAGGGCTCGTCGACGAGCAGGAGGCGCGGCCTCGTCATCACGGCGCGCGCCACCACCAGCATCTGCTGCTCGCCGCCGGAGAGCCGGCCGGCCGGCATGGTGCGGCGCTCGGCGAGACGCGGGAAGAGCGTGAACATGCGATCGAGATCGGCCCTGGCAGTGGAGCGGTCGCCCTGCACGAAGCCGCCGATCTTGAGGTTCTCCTCGACCGTCAGCGTTCCGAAGACGTGGCGGCCCTCGGGCACCAGCGACAGGCCGAGGCGGGCGATCTGCTCGGGCTGGCGACCGAGGATCGATTCCCCCTGCAGGCGGATGTCGCCGGAAAAGGGGGTGACGCCGCCGGCGATGGCGGCGAGCGTCGTCGACTTGCCGGCGCCGTTCGGGCCGATGATGCAGACGACCTCGCCCTCGGCGACGGTGAGCGAGACGTCGCGGAGCGCGACGAGGTTGCCGTAGCGGACGCTGATGCGGTCGACTTCGAGGAGCGTGGTCATCAGGGCGGCCTCACGCGTCCATGCCGAGATAGGCGGCGAGCACCGCCTCGTGGCGCTGAATTTCCTCCGGCGTGCCCTCGGCGATGGTCTTGCCGCCGTCGAGCACGTGGATGCGGTGGCTGATGCCCATGACGACGCGCATGTTGTGCTCGATCAGCAGCACGCCGCAGGTGAACAGCTGCGGGATGGCGGCGACGAGCTCGTTGAGGTCCTCGCACTCGGCGTCGGACATGCCGGCGGCCGGCTCGTCCAGCAGGATGAAGGCAGGTGACAGCACCAGCGAACGGGCGATGCCAAGGCGGCGCTGATCCGTATAGGCGAGCGCCCCGGCGGGGAGCTGCGCCTTGTCGGAGAGACCGACCCAGTCGAGCAGGGCGCGGGCGTGCTCGCGGGCCGAGCGCAGGCCGAGGCCGAGACCGGTGCCGGTGACCTCGACGTTCTCGGAGACCGACATGTCCTTGAACAGGCGGCCGGCCTGGAAGGTGCGGGCGACGCCGCGCTCGCGGAAACGGGCGGCGGGCCAGCCGGAGGTGTCGTCCCCGCCGAGCAGGATGCGGCCCGAGGTCGGGCGCTGGAAACCGGTGAGGCAGTTGACGAGGGTGGTCTTGCCGGCGCCGTTCGGGCCGATCAGGCCGAACACTTCGTGGCGGTTGACGGTGAGGCTGACGTCGGAGATCGCGGCGAGGCCCTGGAAGAGCACGGAGAGGCCCTCCACCTCCAGCGTCGCGGCATTGGTGCGGCTGCGGTCGATGGTGCGGGCCTGCGGCTCGACATAGGGCTGGATCATCGCGCGTCTCTCGGCCAGGGACGGGAGCACCGGGGGGAGCGCCGGCCGGGCGGTGTGCCTGGCCGGCGCGATTGCGACTACTGCTTCAGGCGGTAGAGGACGGCCTCGGGGATCGTCTCCTTGATCCGCCACTCTTCGACCGGCAGCCGCTTGTCGTCGCCGTAGGAGACGACGAACATCGGCATGTCGGTCTGCACGTGCAGCTTCGGCGAGAAGGTGCGCGGGCCGAGGATCGTCGGGGCGTTGGTGTAGGTGTTGAGTTCCGCCACGACCGGGCCCGCCTCGGTGGTGCCGGCCTTGGTGACGGCCTGCGCCCAGAGCTGCAGGAAGGCGTAGATCGGGTAGGCGTACTGGGTGGTCGGCGGCTTGCCGAACTTCTTCTCGAAGGCGGCGGTCAGCGCGTTGATGTCGGCACGGGTGTCGTCGACCGTCAGCGCCTGGACCGGAAGGTAGAAGTCCTTCAGACCGGGGGTGGAGTTCAGCCAGTAGGTGCCGTCCATCGCCGTGGCGGCGAAGATCGGCAGTTCGATGCCGGCGGCGCGCAGCTGGCGCACCGAGCTCGCCGCACCCGGGTTGGTCGAGCACAGCATGATGTGATCGACACCGCCGGTGCGGATCGCGTCGCTGAGGCGAGTGATCTGCGAGGAGATGGTCGGATCGAGACCCTTGAAGGTGTCCTTGCCGATGATCTCGCCGCCCTTGATCGGGAAGATCCACTCGTAGCCGGCGCAGACCGACTTGTTGTACTCGATGGTCTCATCGAGCAGAACGTAGCCCTTGCGCACGCCCTTCTTCTCGTAGCCCCAGTCGCCCATCGTGGCGCCCTCGAGCTGGCCGGCGTTGTTGGCCGTGAACGAGAACGGCCCGACGCCGAGCACGCCCGCCTTCGGATCCGAGGCGCCGAGGAAGACGGAGATGACGCCCGCCTTCTGGGCCTGCAGCGCCGCCGGGGCGCCGTAGTCGTAGTCGGCGGAGACGAGCAGCAGGTTGGCGCCCTCGTCGATCAGCTGCTTGCCCGCCTTGGCGCCCTCGACGCGGTCCGTCTTGGTGTCGGCGGTGATGACCTTGATCTGCTTGCCGAGCAGGCCGCCGGCGGCGTTGGTCTGCTCGATCCAGAGCTCGGCCATCTTGGCGGCCTCGCCGTCATAGGCTTCCATCCAGCCGGAATAGGCGACCGCCATGCCGATGGTGATGTCGTCCGCGGCCGTCGCCGCCTGCGGTGCGCCGAGGGCCAGGGCCCCGCACAGCATGGCACTGAGGAATAGGCTCTTCTTCACGGTCCCCTCCAGATCGAAGCACGCAGGTCGCCCGATTGCGGCCTGCGGCGGTGGTCCTCCGGCACCCGGCCGTCATCGGCCGGACGCACCTCACCTGTCGCGGACATGGCACGCCACGCCGCGCATCGGCCGGATCCTGCACGTCGTCCGCGGCGGCCGAGGCCGCCGGTCGTCAGGAGGCGGTCGCCCCGAGACCGCGCCGTGCCGCGCGGTCCGCCTCCCAGTCAACGCACCACTGCGAACAGTAGGTCTTGCCGTTGAGCTGAACGGTCTCCGAGGTTGCGTTCGCGGGCTTCTCGTAGAGCAGAATCCCGCAGTTCGGACACTTGTTGTAGGCCTCGATGTACATGCGGTTCGGCGCGAACTTCATGACGTGACCTTCCCCTGCGCGAGGGCCGAAGCGGCCCGGGCGCGGTTCGAGACGGCAGTGACGGTCGCCGCGACGGAGCCCGCGGTGCCGCGCTCGACCTGTCCGGCGGCAGCGGCGAGGCCGCTGTCCTCGTAAAGGGCGAGCACGCGGGCCCAGGTCTGGCGCGAGTGCTGATCGATCGCCCGCGCGGCGCGCTCGACGTCGCGCGCGGCGATCGCCTCGATGATCGGCTCGTGGGAGAGCGCAGCGGCCATCGGCGTCTCCTGGTCGAGGTCGACGAAGGCCACCAGCATCTGCACCTCGGTGTCGATCCCGGCATGGGCACGAACCGTCTGCCGGTTGCCTGAAAGTGCGCAGATGCGCCGGTGCAGCGCCATGTCAGCCTGGCGCAGTTCCGACAGGCGCTCCCCCCGGGCCGCCACGATCATCTGGTCGACCAGATCGACCAGTTCGGCGACGTCCGCCCGGGTCATCTGCGCCATCGCCTGCCGGACCGCGAAGGTCTCGACACAAATGCGGAACGAGAACACGTCGTTGACGTCGTCCGGCGTGAACACCCGCATGAAGTGCCCGCGCCGCGGTGCCGAAACGAGGAACCCCCGCTGCGCCAGACCCGAGATGGCTTCCCGGATCGGATTGCGACTGATGCCGAGGGTGCGGGCGAGCTCGGCCTCGTTGATCCTATCGCCGGGCCGAAGCCGCCCGGAGGTCAGCCCCTCGAGCAAATAGTCCCGAACCTGATCCGCGAGGCTGAGGGTCTCCACCAGCCGCTCCCTCGCTTCACGCCTGAAGCCACGACGCCAAACGGAAACACCCCGAGTACAAATCGACGGGTGATCTTTATACGACGCTCGTACTGCAGACAGTGGACAGTTTACCCGCCCACTTTTTCCTGTCAATGCAGCTGATGCGTAAAGATTGCCCATCAGTTTGCGCGCTTTTTGGGCTCTTGATGCCTCAGGGAGGAGGAGCGGTCGATGCTCAACTGCAGCGCGAAGCGTGCGCGCGGTTGGTGAACGGGCCGCGCCGCCATCTCGTCCATGCGGGGCGCGACCCGTGTCGTCATTGGGCGGCGGAGAGGGCGGCGTCGGACGCCGCGCCGCCCCAGTGCGCCGCCGCCCGCTTCCAGAACATCTCGCGGAACTGGCCCGTGGACTTGGGCAGGAGCTCTCCGGTGTCCCAGTCGAGGATGACGGCGTAGCGCCGGACCACATCGTGGGTGTCGATCTCGCCGGCGCGATAGCGGGCGGCGACCGTCTCCGGGTCCTCGCCGAGCCAGCCGATCCGCTCCGAGCGGATCTTCGCGCGCGCCGCCGCCGTCGCCGACGCGTCGATCTCGTAGGCGCAGACGTCCGGATCGACCGGGATGATCACCACGCCGTAGTCCTTCGCCGCGCGTTCGACAGAGACGTAGTCGTCGATGACGTCCTCCAGCACCGCCTTCGGGTCGCGCTCCAGCGGGTCGCCGAAGCCGCCGCCGCCGGCGGTCGGCCGCGAGAACACGTCGCCTTCGCCCATCGCCACGTCGGAGAAGATCGCGCCGAGCCATTCCGGACGCTCGGCGCCGGCACGGGTGAGCGTCAGGCCGTGCGGGATCGACGGCAGGCCGCCCTCGATGCCCCAGACCAGCGCCCGCTCGCGGTCGCAGATGTAGGAGATCACCGTCTTCTCGGCCTCGAGCAGCAGCGAGGTCTTGCGGACGCCGGCGCCGCCCCGCCATTTGCCCGGCCCAGCGGAGTCCTTCAGGATCTCGAACTCGGTGGTGAGGATCGGGTTGGAGCGCTCCTGGCCCTCCACCGGCTGGGACATCAGGCCGGTGCCGAAGCAGGCGGTCGTGACGTTGCAGCCGTCCTTGCCGTTGCGCCCACCCCAGCCGCCCGGCAGCCAGTCGTAGAACATGAAGATCGGCTTTTCCTCACGCCGCGCGTCGAGACCGCCAGTCAGCAGGTATTCGAGGTTGAAGGCGCAGGCGATCGCCCGATGCGGCATGATCTTCGACCACATCTCGTAGATGGCGTTCATGATCTTCTCGAACGGCATCAGGAAGCCGGTGACGGCGACCGGCCAGCGCGCATCGACGATCGAGTCCTTCGGCGCGATGATCTCGAAGGGCCGGTAGAAGCCGCTGTTGAGCGGCAGGTCCGGGAAGAACGTCTTCATGCCGGCGGCGACCGCGGAGAAGGTGGCGCCGAAGGCGGAGTTGTAGATCGAGGCGATGGTCGGGTGGCTGCCGGTGAAGTCGTAGATCGCCCGGTCGCCCTTGATCGTCAGCTTGACCTTGATCGGGATCAGGCCCTCGCCGCCGGCGGGGTCGCAGTCGATGAAGTCCTGTGTCTCCCACTCGCCGTCGGGCAGGGCGGCGAGGCGCTGGCGGACGGCGCGCTCGACATAGTCCTGCACGGCGGTGAGGCCGGTCGTGACGGTGTCGCGGCCGTACTTGTCGACGAGGCGGAGGATTTCTCGCTCGCAGACCTGGGTCGCCTGCGCCTGGGCGTGGATGTCGCCGATGATCGAGACCGGATCGCGCGTGTTGGAGGCGATCAGGTGGGCGACGTCCTTGCAGAAGCGCCCCTTGTCGAACAGGCGCACCGGCGTGATGCGCAGGCCTTCGCGGAACATGTCGCGGGCGGCGACGTCGAAGGACCCCGGCACGCTGCCGCCGACGTCGGACCAGTGGCCGTTCGACTGGCTGAAGGCGATGATCTTGCCGTCGGAGAAGATCGGCCGGATCAGCCGCACGTCGGAGAAGTGGGTGCCGCCGGCGTAGGGGTCGTTGATCGCGTAGACGTCGCCGGGATGCATGTCGCCCTCGAAGGCGCGCATCACGTCCTTGCAGGTGAAGTGCAGGGTGCCGACGTGGACGGCGATGTCCTGGTTGCCCTGCGCGGCGGAGTTGCCCTCCGCGTCGTGCAGCGCGCTCGAGAAGTCGCGGTTGTAGATGACAAAGGAATAGCAGGTCCTGAGGATCTGCTCGCCCATCTGGTCGACGCTGGTGATGAAAGCGTTCTTCAGGACCTCGAAGGTCACCGGATCGAGTGCGGGTTTCTCGGCCATGGGTGATTACTCCGAGACGCGGATGATGATGTTGAGGAAGCGGTCGACCTCGGCGGTGGTACCGGGTGGGACCACGACGGTGGAATCGACCTGCTCGACGATCGCCGGCCCGGCGAAGCGGAAGCCGGCGGGCAGGTCCGGGCGGCTGTAGACGGGCGTATCGACCGGGCCGCCTGCCTCGAACCAGACCGGCCTTCGGCTGGTCGGCGCCGGCGTCGCCCCGGTGGGCTCGTGGCTGGCGAGCGTCGCCTTCGGCACCATGCCGACGGCCTTGAGGTTGAGCCGGAACAGGCCGACCGGCTGCTCGTCGCGGCGGAAGTTGTACTCGCGCTTGTGGCTCGCGTGGAACGCCTCGACGAGCTCGTCGACGGAGGTCAGCGGGCGCGGCGCCGGCACGGCGAGCGAGCGCCACTGGCCCTGGTACATCATGTCGACGGTGCGCTGCAGGACGATGTCCTCGTTCGCCACGCCCTCGTGGGCGAGCCGCTCCATCGCCTCCTCCTCGAGCCGCTCGAAGGCGGTCTCGATCTTCGCCGGGTCGCAGTCGGCGGCGGCGGCGAGGAAGCTCTCGGAGAAGTCGTGCTGGATGTCGACGAGCAGGCAGCCAAGCGCCGAGGTGACGCCGGGGTTCGGCGGCACGATCACCGCGGGGATCGCGAGTTCGCGCGCCACTGCGGCGCCATGCAGGGCGCCGGCGCCGCCGAAGGCCACGAGGGCGAAGTCGCGCGGGTCGTAGCCGCGGCTGATCGAGATCAGCCGCACGGCGTCGGCCATGTTGGCGTTGGCGACGCGGATGATGGCGTCGGCGGCGGCGTGGAGCTCGAGGCCGAAGGGTTCGGCGACGGCGGTGCGCACCGCCTCGGCGGCGAGCGCCGGGTCGAGCGTGACCTTGCCGCCGGCGAGGCTGGTGCCGAGGCGGCCGAGCACGACGTTGGCGTCGGTGTTGGTCGGCTGGGTGCCGCCGGTGCCGTAGCAGGCGGGGCCGGGAATGGCGCCAGCCGATTGCGGGCCGTTACGCAGCGAGCCGGCCTCGTCGGTCCAGGCGAGCGAGCCGCCGCCGGCGCCGATCGTCATCACCTCGATCGAGGCGAAGCGGATCGGATAGCCGAACTCGATGAACCAGTCCTTGGTGACGCGAGACTGGCCGTCATAGGCGAGGGAGACGTCGGTCGAGGTGCCGCCGATGTCGAGGCCGATCGAGTTGCGGTAGCCGCACAGCATGGCGATGTGGCGGCTGGCGATGGCACCGGCGGCGATGCCGGAGCCGGCGAGGCGGGCGGCGAAGTCCTTGACGCTCGCCGGTGTCATCACGCCGCCGCCGGTATGCAGCAGCAAGAGGTCGCGGGTGTAGCCGTCGCGGCGCAGCCGCTCGCCGAGGCGGGCGGTGTAGTCGACCACCACCGGCGACAAAGCCGCGTTCACCACTGTGGTCGAGAAGCGCTCGTGCTCGAAGATCTCGGGCAGCACGGCGGAGGAGGTGGAGATCGGGATGCCGGGGAGCTCCTCCATCAGGATCTCCTTCATCCGCCGCTCGTTCTCGCCGTTGACGTAGGCGTTCATGAAGCACACGGCGACCGCGGCGACGCCGCGGCGGGCGAGGATGCGGGCGACCTTGCGCGCCTCGTCCTCGTCGAGCGGCGTCAGCACGGCGCCGGAAGCGTCGATGCGCTCGGGCACCGTCAGCCGGTCACGGCGCGGGATGTAGGGGCGCACCACGTCCTTGTAGGTGTCCCAGAGCTCTTCCTTGTTGGCGCGGCGGATTTCGATGACGTCGCGGAAGCCCTTCGTGCACACCATCGCCGTGCGCGGCAGGCGGCGGGTGATCAGCGCATTGGTGGCGATCGTCGTGCCGTGGGAGAACAGCCCGACCTTCGCGAGGTCGATGCCGGCGCGCCCGACGCCGTCCATGATGCCGTCGATCGGATCGGCGGAGGAGGCGATCTTCTCGATGCGGATGAGGCCGGTCTCCTCGTCCATGATGCAGATGTCGGTGAAGGTGCCGCCGACATCGACGGCTACGCGCAGGGTTTGCAAGGAGGCGGTCTCCACTTCGGTCTCAGGCGGGGCCGTCGCCGCGGCCGCGACCCGGGGTCGTGGCGGCGCGGGCCGGCGGCGGGGTCTCGGAACTGGCGGCCGGATGGGCCGGACGGGCGGCGCCCCGCCGCAGCGGCAGGTCGGACTGGGCCGTGCCGCCGGCGAAGGCGGCGGCGCGGGTGTCGCTCGGCGTGCGGCCGAAATGGGCGCGGTAGCTGCGGCTGAACTGGGCCTGGTCGCCGAAGCCCCACTGGTAGGCGATCTCGGTGATCGACCGGCGGTCGGCGACGTTGCGCAGCGCCTCGTCGCACATCAGGAGCCGCTGGTGGCGGATCCAGCCGCAGACGGTGCGCTCCTGGCTCTCGAACAGCTGGTGTAGGTAGCGCACCGAGACGCCGCAGCCCTCGGCGATCATCTGCGGGGCGAGGTGCAGGTCGGCGAGATGGGCGCGGATGAACTGCTCGACCCGGCGCAGGTGGGCGTCGCGGACGGAGGAGGCGGAGCCCGCGAGGATCCGGTCGTCGGCCTCGATGGCGAGCGCGAGGAGGTCGACGAGCTGGCGGCCGACGAGCTCGCGGCCGGCGTTGTCGAGCTCGTCGAGGCGGCCGGCGCTGAGGCGGATCATGTCGACGAAGAGCGCGCCGATGCCGCGGCTCGCATCGAAGCGCAGCGTCGCCAGCCGCTCCGGCTCGCCGACGCGGGCCCGGAGCACCGCGCTCGGCACCTTCAGCACCCACAGGGCGTTCGCCTCGGCGTAGCTGAACTCGTAGGGCAGGTGGCTGCGCTCGACCAGGAAGGCGCCGGGATGGCAGGAGACGTCCTTGCCGTCCTGGACAAAGCGGATGTCGGTGAGTTCCGGGACGGTGATGAGATAGCTCTCCTCGCGCTCCTGCACGAGGTCGCGCTCGCGGCGGCGGTAGCGCATGCCGTCGGAGGCGTTGCGCGACAGCGAGACGTGGCCGAGCGACCAGACGTCGAGCTCGCCGGAGAAGTCGGGCGCGCTGCGGAAGGTGATGTCGAGCGGGAAATAGGTGCGCGCGACGGCCTCGCTCCAGACGCGCTTGCGGGCGGCCGGGGCGGCTTCGGCTGTCGTGTAGCGGACACGCACTGCTGGACCCTCCGAGTCTACGGACGTGCGACGCACGGGAGCGAAGGCTCCGGTGCGACGGCCGACACACCCGGCACCACGGTCGCCCGCGGCACCTCCCCCAACCTCGTCGCCCTCAGTCCTCCCACGGGCCGCCGGCGCCCTCCCGCGCCCGTGGCCAGGTTGCCGTTCGTCTGTCAGTTCAGCGGCATCGCCACCGGGCGCATCGGCGCCCCGGTGGCACCGCGCAGCTTGATGCAGGCCCCGAAGAAGGCGAACTCGTCGACGCCCTCCGCGGCGAGCTCTTCGAGCCAGGCCATCTCCAGGATTGGCACGCCCGCCTCGGCGAGGAGGTAGGTGTGCACCGGAAAGAAGTTCAGCGGCTCGGAAGCCGGCGTCTGCTCCAGCGTCAGGTTGTCGGCGCCGATCATGATGGCGCCGGACTTGGCGAGGAACTCGGCGCCGGCGCGGTTGAGGCCGGGGGTGTTGGAGACGAAGGCGATGTCCGGCCACAGCCGCATCTGGCCGGTGCGGATCAGCACGACGTCGCCGAGGCGGACCTCCAGGCCCTGCCGCTTCAGGCAGCCCTGCAGGTCGGCCGGGCCGATCGGATGGCTCGGCGGCAGGGTGTCGACCCCGTGCAGGGCGGCGACGTCGAGCAAAATGCCGCGGGCGAAGATCGGCGGGTGCTTTTCTGCGCCGCACTTGTCCCAGGCGCGGCTGCCGAGATGTTCGGCTGCCGAGAATTCGTTGAAGATGCGGCCGTTATAGCCGAAGTGGTTGAAGGTATCGATGTGCGTTCCACAGTGCGTGTACATCGAGATCGCGTCGCCGGAGTACGCGACCAGCGCATTCGCCTCGAGGCTGACGCCCATGGTGTTGGCGACGATCTCGCCGGCCGGGGTGTGCGTCATCCAGATCTGGTAGGGCTGGTCACCGGCGCCGAACCAGCCGGGCATGCCGACGAAATGGTCGACCGAGAGATCGAAGACCTTGGACGGGTCGGCGCGCGACAGGATGGCGGCGCGGGACTGCGCGTCGATCACCGACAGCATGCCGATCTCGTCGTCGCTGCCGAACGGGCTCTTGGTGACGCGGTAGAACTCCGCCCGGTAGGCGATGATCCGCTCCTTGGTCTGCTCGTCGACGACACAGGCCATGCACATGCCGACCTCCAGGGTCCGGACGAGGCTCCGTCCGTTCCGGCCGGACATCATCGCAGAAGACCCGACCGGCCGCCTGCCCAGAGTGTCCGACCCGCAGAGTAAAGCCCCTCCGGCGCGACCGCACTTGTCTCAGAGTGCACCAATCCATGCGCGACAGCGCGAATCGTCCGGCGCGGATGCCTCCGAATAGGGCTTGGCGAAAGAGTAGGCGTTCGCGGGGGGCGTGAGACCGGCGAACCGGGCGCGGCCGGCCGCAGTGCCTCGCTGATGCGCGGCTTCCCGTCACGGTCGTCCAAGGTCGGGGGCGCCGGCGGCCGCGAGCAGCAGCAGCGCCCCGACGAAGATCACCGTCCCGACGGCGAGCAGGAGGATCTGGCTGACCCGGCTCCTGAACGCGACGATCCCCACTCCGGCGGCGACCAGCCAGGCGACGGGGTGCGCGCCCGGATAGGCGAGGAGGCGGAAGACGCTCGCGATGATCAGGCCGGCGGCGATCGGCGCGAGGCCACGCGTCAGCGCCTTTTGCCAGCGGGTGCGCCGGCCGGAGTGCCAGACGTGCGCGAGGGCGTAGATGAGCACCGACGACGGCACCACGATCGCGAGCGTCGAGAGCACGGCGCCCGGCAGGCCCGCGACCTGCCAGCCGATCAGCGTGACGATCAGGATGCCCGGGCCCGGTGACACCCGCGAGATGGCGAAAGCTTCCTGGAATTCCTGCGCTGTCATCCAGCCGTAGTGGACGACCACCTGCTGCTGGATGTCGCCTAGCAGGCTGCCGCCGCCGCCGACCGCGAGCAGGGAGAGCGGCGCGAACACCAGCACGAGGGCGACCAGCAGGTTGTCGTCATTCATCCGGTGTGTTCCGGTAGGCGAGCACGATGCTGACCGGTGCGAGGATGGCGACGAGCAGCACGATCGAGCCGAACACGGCGGCGCCGACGAGGGCGACGGCGAAGACGGCGAGGCTGGTGCGGTCGATCAGGGCGAACTTGGCGGTGCGCAGCCCCATCGCCAGCGTCAGCCCGAGCGCCGCGGCGGCGACACCGGCGAGCGCGCTCGCGCCGAGCGGCGTTTCCGCCAGTTCGTGCAGCAGCGCGCCGACACCGATGATCAGGAGGGCCGCCGGCACCAGGGCGCCGAGACAGGCGACGACCGCGCCGGCGGGCCCGCGCAACTGGCTGCCGAGCCAGATTGCGAGGTTGGTAACGTTCACGCCCGGCATCGCCTGCGCGAGGGCGAGGCCCGACATGAAGTCGCCTTCCGCCACCCAGCGCCGGGCGACGACGAACTCGCGGTACATCAGCGCCGTGACGCCGCCGCCGAAGCTGACGAGGCTGATCTTGCTAAAGGCGAGGAAGAGCTGGAGCAGGCTCGGTGGCGGGGGCGGCGGTTCGCTGTCGAGGACGGCGGGGTCTGCTTCCGTCATCGTGGTCGCCGGATCGGCGGTCGTGCCGACAAGCCCGGCTCCACACTCGGAGGGAGGCGCGTTGCAGCCTGCTCGAACATCATTCGCTCCCCGAGGGGCCGCTTCAGGCGATTCTCGCTTGGTTTCCGCGGCACGGAGGATAGGCGATCCCGCAATAGGGGCAACCGTGGCCCGGGCCGGCGAGTGGCGCTGACCGAACAGTCCGCGCTCGGCTCAGCCATCGGGCGCCCCGACCGAAACCCACGTCGGCGCATGGTCGCTCGCCTTCTCCCATCCCCGCACGTGGCGGTCGACGCCGGCGTCGAGCAGACGGCCGGCGAGGTGCCGGCTGAGCAGCAGATGATCGAGGCGAAGGCCGGCGTCGCGGCCGAAGGCATTCCGGAAATAGTCCCAGAAGGTATAGAGGCGCTCGTCGGGGTGGAGCGTGCGCAAGGCGTCGGTCCAGCCGGCGACGGTCAGGCGCCGGAAGGCGTCGCGGACCTCTGGCCGAAATAGCGCATCGTCCCGCCATCGCTCGGGCTTGTCGACGTCGAGGTCGGTCGGGATGACGTTGTAGTCGCCGGCGAGCGCGACCGGCACGTCGTGGGCGGCGAGGTTGGCAGTGTAGGCGAGGAAGCGCTCGAACCACGCGAGCTTCGCGTCGAACTTCGGCCCCGGCGCCGGATTGCCGTTCGGAGCATAGAGGCAGCCGACGAGGATGCCCTGCACGGCGGCCTCGATGTAGCGGCTCGGCGCATCCGCCGCCTCGCCCGGGAGCCCGCGTCGCGTCTCGATCGGCTGGCGGCCCCGGGCGAGGATCGCAACGCCGTTCCAACTCTTCTGCCCGTGCCAGACGGCGCCGTATCCCGCCGCCTCGATGGCGTCGAGCGGGAACCATCGGTCCTCCGCTTTCAATTCCTGCAGGCAGACGATGTCCGGAGCGCGCTCGGCGAGCCAGCGCAGCAGCACCGCGAGCCGGCCGTTGATACCGTTGACGTTGAAGGTGGCGATCGTCAGGGAGGCGGGCGACTTACTTTTTCTGGTCACCCTTGTCGCCCTGCCCGGACCTAACCGTCGTCTTCGCCGACTTGCGGACGTCCTGCGCGAGGGAGCGACCGACGTCGACTGACTCCGTGAAGCGGCCGGCCTCGTCGCGGCGCACGTAGCGCTTGTCGGTGCCGGTATCGATCAGCTCACGCTTGGCCATCATGGTTCCTGCTCGCCTCACGCCCGACGCCTGTCGGGCGTCACCCCACAACGAGGACTGATGGGAAGAGTTGCAGCGCTGGCCGGTGATGACCGGCGACGCCTTCAGGCGGCCAGGCGATCGAGCAACCGGTCGAGCATCGCGTCGCAGGCGGCGAGCTCTGCCTCCTCGACGAACTCGTCGGGCTTGTGGCCCTGCATCATGTCGCCGGGTCCGCAGACGACCGTCGGGATCTTCCAGCGGTCGTTGAAGAAGCCGGCTTCCGTTCCGTAGCTCACCTTGGTGACGGGGCCGCGGGCGCCGAGGTCGAAGGCGAACCGCACGACCTCCGCGTCCGGGTCGGTCGCGAGGCCGGGATAGGCGTTGATCGGCGTGACGACGGCGTCGACGGTCGGGTGCTTGGCGCGCCAGCGACCGACGAGTGCGGCGATCTCGGCTTCGATGCAGGCGACGATCGCGGCGGGGTCCTCCATCGCGAGGTGGCGGATCTCGAAGTCGAGGGTGGCGTGGTCGGGCACGATGTTGAGGGCGGTGCCGCCGGAGAGCTTGCCGACGTGCACGGTGGTGTAGGGAACGTCGAAGGCGGCGTCGCGGGCGCCGATGGCGAGCTCGTCCTGGACGCGCCGCAGGATCGCGACCGCTTCACTCGCCATGTGGATGGCGTTGGCGTACTGCGGCGCCGACGCGGAATGGCCGGCCGTCCCCTCGAAGCGGATGCGGAAGGACAGCTTCCCCTTGTGCCCCACCGCGACCGTCATCGACGTCGGCTCGCCGACGAAGCAGAAGTCTGGAACACCGATCGTCCGGTCGAGGGCGCCGATCATCTCGGCGATGCCGACGCAGCCCGCCTCCTCGTCATAGGAGAGTGCAATCTTGAATGGGGCCGCGAGCGGCCGGTGGCGGGCCCGCGCGGCAGCGGCCAGCGCCGCGGCCGCGAAGCCCTTCATGTCCGTCGTGCCGCGGCCGTAGAAGCGGCCGTCCCGGCGCGTCATCTTGAACGGATCGACTGTCCACTTCTGGCCCTCGACCGGGACGACGTCGAGGTGGGCGGACAGGAGCACCCCGCCTGGACCGGCGGGGCCGAGGCTGGCGAACAGGCCGGCCCGTCCGGGGGACGCTCCCGGCAGCCGGTGCACCGTGAAACCGAGGTCGCTGAGATGCGCGGCGGCGAAGTCGGCGACGTCGGTGTAGTCGGCGGCGGTGAACACCGACGGGAAGGCGACCAGCCGCTCGAGAATCTCGGCCGTGGTGTCGACGGGCATGCTGGCTCCTGGTGTTCCGGATTCTTCTGTTTCTTGTGCTTCTTAGCGGTAGCCGAGACGGAAGCGCGACTGGCCGCTCATGCGGACGATGCGGCCGTCCTCGACCACCACGTTCGGCTCCTCGATCGCGACGCCGAGGGGGCCGTCGGGCCCGACGATCTCCGCGCCGATGTAGATCGCCGCGCAGTTGTGCCGACCGGTGACGATGCGGGCGTCCGTCGTCTCCACGCGGAATGCCCTACCCGCAGCATCGACGAGGACGCGGTCGCGGTCGCCATGGACGACCGGCGTCCCGGCCGCCACGTCGACCGTCGCGAGCGGCGCGTGGGCGCGCACCATGACCTCGAGCCCGGCCTCCGCCAACAGCGGCGCCAAGGTGCGGGCCGGCCGGATGGCGTTGTGGAGGATCGCGATCGCCGTTCCATCCGGCCCGGCCAGCAGGGCGCTGCCGAGATCGGGACGGCGGGCGACGCGGGCGCTGTTCGCGACCGCGATGCCGCGGCCAGGGCCGAGGGCGATCATGCCGGCGTCGGCGTCGGGCTCGGCATCGAGCACACGAGCAAGCGCCGCCTCCGCCCCGAGTCCGTCGGCCATGCCGGCGAGGACGGCATCGTTCAGGACGCGCCCGTCCCGGCCGGTGCCGTTCGGCAGTCGGTGGCCGGTGACGAGGCCGACGGTGGCGTCCGCCGGCAGAAACTGCGACAGCGGCGCCGGCCGGTCGGGGCCGCTCGACATCACGGCGGCATAGGGAGCGGTCGCGATCTCCGGTGGCGGCTCGACGCCCGTCCGCTCGCCGGCCGTGAACAGCGTGGCCGTGCCGCCGCGCTGGGTCTCGGCGCGGTGGAGCCGGCCGTCGCGGTCGATCGCCGCGAAGACGGCGTAGCCACCGATCGCGCCCGTGCCGATGCGCTCGGCGAGCTGCAGCGTCCGATAGACCGCCAGGCCGGCGTTCGGCCCTGTCGCGCCGATCCCGATCGTCATGCGTCGTCGGTCTCCATCTGCGAGGGGGTCAGATCGCCCCGGTCGTTGCGTCCCACCGCCCCCAGCTTCGGCGCCGCCGCGAGCAGCGCCCTCGTATAGTCGGACTGCGGCGTGTCCATCACCGTCTCGACCGGCCCGCTCTCGACGATCCGGCCGCCCTTCAGGACGGCGACACGATGCGCCACCGAGCGGACGACGGCGAGGTCGTGGGTGATGAAGAGGTAAGCGACGCCGGTGTCGCGCTGGATGTCTCTGAGGAGGTCGAGCACGGCGGCCTGCACGGACACGTCGAGAGCCGAGGTCGGCTCGTCGGCGATGATGACGCGCGGCTCGGCGGCGAGCGCGCGCGAGATGGCGATGCGCTGGCGCTGGCCGCCGGAGAACTCGTGCGGCAGCCGATCGATCATCGCGGCCGGCAACTGGACGCGGTCGAGCAGCCGAAGCGCCTCGGCGCGCAGCGCCTTGCCGGAGAGGCCGCGGTGCAGGGCCAACGGCTCCGCGAGCGTCTGGACGGCCGTGAAGCGCGGATCGAGGCTGGCGAATGGGTCCTGAAAGACGATCTGCACCCGCGAGCGCGCCCGCCGAAGCGCGCCACCGCGAAGGCCGGTGATGTCCGTCCCTTCGACGCGGACGGTGCCCGCGTGGTCGAGGTCGAGGCTCGCGCCGATGCGGCCCAACGTCGACTTGCCCGACCCGCTCTCGCCGACGAGGGCGACCGTCTCCCCGGCCGCGACCGAGAGCGTGATGTCCTCCAGCACACGGTGCGGCGGCCCGCGGCGCAGCAGCCCGCGGGCGCCGAAACTCCGCCCGACCGCCGCGAAGGAGAGCGCCGGCGGGCTCGCCGGCGGCGGCACGTCCGTCCGCACCGGATCGTCCATGCGCGGGACGGCGGCGAGCAGCTGGCGGGTGTAGGGGGCCGCCGGCGCGCCGAGCACGCGGGCCACCGGCCCGGTCTCGACGAGCCGGCCGCGGCGCATGACGGCGACGCGGTCGGCCATTTCGCCGACGACGCCCATGTCGTGGGTGATGAGCAAGAGGCTTGTGCCGCTCTGGCGGGTGAGGTCGCGCATCAGATCCAAAATCTGCGCCTGCACGGTGACGTCGAGGGCGGTCGTCGGCTCGTCGGCGATCAGGAGCTCCGGCTCGAGGGCCAGGGTCATGGCGATCATCACGCGCTGGCGCATGCCGCCGGAAAACTCGTGCGGATACTGCCGGAGCCGCCGCCCGACGTCGCCGATGCCGGCCTTGGCGAGCATGTCGCCGGCCCGATCCCGCGCCGCCCGCCGCGACACGCCGCGGTGGGCGATCAGCGCCTCGGTCATCTGGCGCTCGATGGTGAGTACCGGCGTCAGGCTCGTCATCGGCTCCTGGAAGATCATGCCGATGCGCGCGCCGCGCACGCGGCGCATCGAGGCGTCGTCGAGGGCGGAGATGTTCTGCCCGCCGAGCAGCACGCGGCCGCCGCTGCGCCGGGCCCGGCGCGGCAGGAGGTTCATCACGGCGAGCGCGCTCAGCGACTTGCCGGAGCCGCTCTCGCCGACGAGGGCGAGCGTCTCGCCGCGCTCGATCTCGAGGTCGAGGTCCTGCACGACGGGATCGTCGCCGAAGGCGACCGACAGGCCTTCCATCGCCAGGACGGCCATCAGCGCCCCCCGGACCGGGGGTCGAGCGCTTCCCGCAGCGCATCGCCGAGGATGTTGAAGGCGAACACCGTCGCCGCGATGGCGAGCCCGGGATAGAGCATCAGCCACGGGGCGCGGTTCATGAAGTCGCGGCCGGCGGACAGCATGTAGCCCCATTCCGGCTGCGGCGGCTGCGCCCCGAGCCCGAGGAAGCCGAGCGCCGCGGCGGCGAGGATGGCGTTCGACAGGCCGAGGGTGGCGACGACGATCATCGTCGGCATGACGTTCGGCAGCAGGTGGCGGAAGATCAGTCGGAGGGGGCCGGCCCCCGCCGCCTCGGCGCCCTCGTAGTAGGGCTTGGCGGTCTCAGACAGCGCGCTGGCATAGGCGGTCCGCGCATAGAAGGGGATGGCGGCGACGCCCACCGCAAGCATCGCGTTGGTCAGGCTCGGCCCGAGCACGGCCACGAAGGCGAGCGCGATCAGCGTCTCGGTGAACGAGAACAGCACGTCGGTCGACCGCATCAGGATGCGCTCCGTCCAGCCGCGGAAGTGCGCCGCCGCGAGGCCGAGGGCGAGGCCAGCGACGAGCGAGATGCCGACGGCGATCGCGCCGATCTGAAGCGTCAGCCGTGCCCCGAACAACAGGCGGGAGAACACGTCGCGGCCGAGCTCGTCGGTGCCGAGGAGATGGGCGGCGCCGGGTGGCGTCAGCGGCCGGCCGGTCGCGAGCTTGATCGGGCTGTAGGGCGCGATCCACGGCGCGAACACCGCCGCTACGATCAGCACCGCGAAGATCGCGAGGCCGATCGCGCCGCCCGGATTGCGCACGAGCCGCAGCCAGAGCGGCCGGGACGCCGGTCGCGGAACGGGGGCCACCTCCACCGCCGACATCAGCTCCTCCGGATCCGGGGGTCGACGACGGCATAGACGAGGTCGAGCAAGAACATCACCACCACCACCGTGGCGGCGAAGACAAGGATGAAGCCCTGGATGACCGGATAGTCGCGCTGGAAGATCGCCTCCACCGCCAGCCGGCCGATGCCGTTCCAGGCGAAGATGTTCTCCACCACGATGGCGCCGCCCATCATGTAGCTGAACTGCAGGCCCATCATCGTGACGATGGGGATGAGGCCCGAGCGCAGGGCGTGGCGATACTCGACGATCGTCTTCGGCAGGCCCTTGGCGTGGGCGGTGCGGACGAAGTCCTGCTCCATCACGTCGATCATGGCGGAGCGCGTCATGCGGGCGACGATGGCGGCATTCGAGAGACCGAGCGTCAGGGCCGGCAGGATGAGGCTCATCGGCCCGCCGCCGGCGACGGGCAGCCAGCCGAGGTCCACGGAGAACCAGATCAGGAGCAGCAGGCCCAGCCAGAAGTGCGGGATCGAGACGCCGCCGATCGCCGCCATCATGATCAGCGTGTCGGTCCAGCCGCCGCGCCGCGCCGCCGCCCAGAAGCCGGCCGGCAGGCCAATGGCGACGGCGATCAGCATGGCCGAGAAGGCGAGGACGAGCGTGTTGGGCAGCCGCGTCATCAGCAGGCCGAACACCGGCTGCTCGCCGCGGATCGTCACGCCCATGTCGCCCTGCAGGAGGCGGACGAGATAATGGCCGTACTGGACGACGATCGGCTGATCGAGGCCGAGGCGGGCGCGGATCTCCTCGAGCTGCTCCGGCGTCGTGCCCTGGCTCTGGGCATACATGATCTGCACGGGATCGCCGGGCACGAGGTGGATCAGCAGCGTGACGGCGACGGTGGCCGCGAAGATCGTCACGAGGCCCATGGCGAGGCGTTGCGAGAGATAGGCCAGCATCGCGACATCCCCGAGTGGTGGGGGGGGGGCGGGGGGGG
>CAMDHY010000057.1 GCA_945898215.1 Pseudoxanthobacter soli DSM 19599
CCCCACGTCGCGTGAAAGCTTGCAGCTCGCGTCAGAGCTTCACGTCGTTGAAGACGGGATACACGAACGGGGCCACCTGGAAGCCCTCGACCTCCGGCCGGACGGCGAACACCCACTCCCAGCCGGGTGTGTAGAGCGGGACGTGGATCGAGCGGTCGAGGAGATAGGCCATGACGGCCTCGACCGCCGCCTTGCGCTCCGCCGGATCGCTGAGCACGCGGGTCTTCTCCAGCATCGCGTCGAGCTCCGGCGAGGTGTAGCCGCGATAGGCGCCGGGGGTGTGCCAGAGGGCGTAGAGGATGTCCGGGTCGTACCAGGACCAGGTCATCATATCCATCGAGCCGATGCCGGTCGGCGTCTCGTTCTCCTGGCGGACCCGGGCGTTCATGGTGCCGATGTCCATGATCTCGATGTTCGCCTTGATGCCGACCTCGGCGAGCTGGGCCTGGAAGACTTCCGCCAGGCGGTCGCGCTTGCCGCCGGTCCAGACGAGCAGGTTGACCTCGAGCGGGTTGTCGGGACCCCAGCCGCCGGCCTCCTTCAGGAGTTCCTTCGCCTTCTCGGGATCGTACTGGGCGCGGTGCGCGGCGCAGAAGTCCTGGTCGTTGCCGAACACGCCGCGCGAGATCGGGCACTGCTCGGGGATCGACAGGTCGCCGTAGATGAGGGTCAGGGCCGTCTGCACGTCGGTGGCGTGGGCGACGGCGTCGCGGACCCGCTCGTCGTTGAAGGGTGGGCGGTGCACCGAGAACTCCCAGAAGACGTTCTGGCCGGTGTTCTCCGCCGTGACGATCTCGAGCTCGCCGGAGTCCTTCAAGGTCGGCACGTCGTCGAGCGGCGGCTCGGCGATGTGGATCGCCCCCGTCTTCAGGCCGGCGAGCCGCGTCTGCGGCTCCGGCACCACCGAGATCACCAGGCGGTCCATGTAGGGGGCGCCGGGGTTCTTGGCGAGCTTGCCGTGGTTGACGTAGTCGGGGTTCTTGTCGAGCACGATCCGGTCGCCCTTCGCCCAGCTGTCGAGCTTCCAGGGGCCGGAGCCGATGGCGACGGTGCTGCCGAAGCCGTCCTTTCCGGCGTTGGAATCGCAGAGGATCGAGGAGAAGCTGTCGGCGAGGAACGGGATCATCGCGACGAAGGGTGTGTCGAGCGTGAACTTGACGGTCTGCGGGTCGACGACCTCGACCGCGCTGATCGGGCCCCAGCTCGCCTTCGTCACGCTCGGATTGGCGGCGTCGAAGGCGCGGTCGACGGTGTACTTGACGTCGGTGGCATCGAGAGCCGTGCCGTCGTGGCACTTCACGCCGTCGACCAGATGGAAGGTGTACTGGAGGCCATCGGGACTGACGTCCCAGCTCTTCGCGAGGTTCGGAACCGGCGCGCCGGCGGCGTCGGTCGCCAGAAGAGTATCGTAGATCAGGCTCCACACCTGCAAGGACAGTGTCGAGGTCGCCTTCTGCGGGTCGAGCGTGTCGACGTCGCCGTAGCGGGCCCAGACGATGTCTGCGGCCAGTACGGGTGTGAGGGACGAGGCGGTGATGACGAGCCCCAGCGCCAAGCTGCGCGCGAGCCGACGGGTTAGCCTTTCAGCTTTCACGTGAATACTCCCAAATGGCTTCGATGTTCCCCGCGTCCGCCCGTCTGCCGCGCGCGGTGCGCTGCAATATGATTGGCCCGCTAATTTCAAACTGTCAACGAGATAAAATTTCTGTTTCAATGACGGCATGGAGGCCGAATGACGAAGCGACACCCCGACAGTGCACCCCGGTCGATCGAGCGGCGCATCCGCGCCCTCTATGAGGAGATGCCGGGCAGCGAGCGGGCGCTCGCCGACCGCGTCCTCGAATATCCGGGCGACGTCCTCCTCTGCTCGGCGACCGAACTCGCCGAGCTCGCGGGCGCCTCCAAGGCCGCGGTCTCCCGCTTCGTCCGCCGCCTCGGCTACGAGGGCTACCGCGACATGCAGCGGGAGATCCGCGATGCTCAGTCGACGGGCGATCCGCTCTTCCTCACCACCGGGCAGATCGGCGAGCGCAAGGCCGAGGATCCGCTGCACGTCCACCTGGAGCGGGACATGCGCTGCCTGCGCGAGACGCTGTCGCGCCTCGACGAGAGCGTCGTCAACACGGTGATCGCCCGCATCGCCTCGGCGCGGCGCGTCGTATGCATCGGCTTCCGGAACAGCTACTTCTTCGCCGCTTACGCCCGCCGCCAGATCCTGCTCGTGCACCCGGCGACCGATCTCGTCCCGGCCGACGGCCAGACGCTGATCGAGGACACCGGCAATCTCGGCCCGGAAGACCTTCTGCTGGTCTTCGGCTTCCGCCGTCGGCCGCTGCTGCTGCGCCGGTTCATGGAACTGATGCACGGGCGCGGCATCCCGATCGCCTACGTCACCGATCGGCAGTCCGTGACGAATACGAAGTTCGCCACGTGGGTACTGCCGTGCGAGGTGCACGGGACGTCGCTGTTCGACAGCTATGTCGGCGTGATCAGCCTGATCAACTTCATCTGCACGCGGGTGAGCGTCGCCGCCGGCGCCCCCGGCCGACGGCGGCTGCGCCAGATCGAGGAACTCGGCGAACTCCTCGGCGAACTCGACGGCGGCAACTGAACGGCTAGAGGCTCGGGGGATCCGGTTTGCGCATCGACGAGATGAGCGTCTTCCACGTAGCCATGCCGCTCCTCGAGCCGTGGAAGACGAGCTTCGGCGAGATGCGGAGCGTCGACACGGTCCTCGTGCGGCTCTCCTCGGAGGGCGAGACCGGCTGGGGCGAAGCGGCGCCCTACGCGGCGCCGCAGTTCTGCCCGGAGTGGGCGGGGGGCTGCTTCCAGCTGCTGGCCCGCCACATCCGCCCGCTCCTCGTCGGCGAAGACATCGCGAGCCCGGAAGACCTGCAGGCGCGGCTCAGCCCTTTCAAGGGCAACCACTTCGCCAAGGCGGCCGTCGATCTCGCCTGGTGGGACCTGTCGACGCGCCGCGCCGGGGTGCCGCTGTGGCGAGCGATCGGCGGCGAGACGTCCGAGATCGCGGTCGGCGCCGACATTCCGGTGCAGGCGGATCGGGGGCGGCTGCTCGCCCTCGTCGCAGCCGCCCTCGAGGCCGGCTTTCCGCGGGTGAAGCTGAAGTTTCGCCCGGACAGCGGCGTCGGGATGGTGGAAGCCGTGCGTGCCGCCTTCCCGGACGCCGTCGTCCACATCGACTGCAATGCCGGCTTCACCCTCGACGACCTGCCACTCTTCCGCGCCCTCGACGGGCTCGGCCTGGCGATGATCGAGCAGCCGCTGGCGAGCGACGACCTCGTCGACCATGCCCGCCTGCAGGCAGCGCTGCGCACCCCGGTCTGCCTCGACGAGAGCATCACCAGCGTCGACCGCGCCCGAAAGGCGATCGAGATCGATGCTGCCCGGGTCGTCAACATCAAGCACGGCCGCGTCGGCGGCCTGACGAACGCGATCGCGATCGCCGCCCTTTGCCGGGCGCGCGACATTCCTTTCTGGATCGGCGGAATGCTGGAATCCGCCGTTGGTCAGGGGTCGTCGATGGCGCTCGCCACCCTGCCGGGCGTCGCCTATGCGGCGGACATCTTCCCGGATGGGCGGCTCTACGGGCGGGAACTGTCCGCGCCCGAGATCCGCCTCACGGCGCCGGGACGCATGACGGCCTCGGACGCACCGGGGTGCGGCCATCGTCCCGTCGCGAGCCTCCTCGCCGCGCTTCTCGTCGAAGACGCGTGACGCCGCGACCGCTGGCGCCGCTTCGAGCCGGTGCTCGCGCGGGCCAGGGTGAAGCCATACGGTCTGCATATATCGGGCATCGAAAAAATGTATTACGGCCGCGGCGCCCCGATCGCCGATGCTCCCGCCGGTCCCCAGCAGGGGCTTTCGGACCCGCCACCGCGCCGGTCCGTCGCAAGACGCAGAAAAGCGCGTCCGAGGGAGGAAATCGTGGGAAATTTCAACGCAACGCTGTTGCGAGCGGGTGTGCTTGCCCTGACGGTCGCCACCGCTGGGGCGACGCTCGCGGAAGGCGTCGACGAACTGCCCGAGCAGGTCCGCAAGGATCTCTACAACGCCGATATGCTCGACCCGATGCAGCCGATCGCGGCGAGCCCCTATCGGGATTTCAAGGCGAAGCGGCCGCCGCCGTGGAAGATCGGCTTCGCCAGTTCCTACGCCGGCAACACCTGGCGCGCCGACGAGATGAAGCGACTGCAGGAGACGCTGATTCCGAAGTGGAAACAGCTCGGCATGATCAGCGAGGTCGTGATCACGCAGTCGAACCTCAATGATTCGACGCAGATCCAACAGATGCGGCAGCTCGTCGACCAGGGCGTCGACGCGATCATCATCTGCTGCTCGAACCCGACGGCGCTGAACCAGACGGTGCAGTATGCCTATGAGCGCGGCGTGCCGGTGTTCTCGGCGACCGGTTACCTGACCTCGCCCTATTCGGTGAACTCGTCGGCGAACTTCGTCCTCGGCGGCCACATGATGGGCGAGTGGATGGCGAAGGAAATCGACGGCACGGGCAACGTCCTGGTCGTCGAGGGCATTCCCGGCGCCTCGGCCTCCGACAGCCAGAACGTCGGCATCCTGAAGGCCCTCGAGAAGTACCCCGACATCTCCGTCGGCGGCACCGTCGCGGGGATGTGGACCGATCAGATCGCCCAGTCCGAGGTGCAGAAGTGGCTCGCGACGAACCCCGGTGATCTGAACGGCATCATCATCCAGTCGGCTTCCGAGCTCGGGGCGCTGCGGGCGCTGAAGCAGAGCGGCCGCGAGATGGTGCCGATCACGATCGGCGGTGAGCTGGGCGCGCTCTGCTACTGGCGCAAGAACCCGGAGTTCATCTCCTCGACCATCCAGGCCTGGCCTCCGGGCGACGACTTCGAGATGTCCTGGAACATCATGATGCGGACGCTGCAGGGCCAGGGCCCGAAGGTGCAGTCGATCCTCACCTATCCGCAGACGCTCGACTTCGAGCAGCTGAAGACGGTGATGGGCGAGGACTGCAACGAGGACTCCGACGGCTGGTACAACGTCGGCATCGAGAAGTGGGCGGGCAAGGACTATCTCGACCAGTTCTTCCTGCGCCCGGCCGATCCCGAGGCCTACGACCCGAAGTCCCACTGAGGCAGGTGCGTGGCGGACCGCCCGGCTCGACAGCAGGGCGGTCTCGCCGTCGCCGCCCGCTTCGCGACGCGCCCCGCCGGCCACCGGGAAGCCGCAGTCCATGTCCGCAGTCTCCGTCGAGCTCTCCGCCGTCCGCAAGACGTTCGGGCCGACCGTCGCGCTGAGCGGCGCGAGCCTGCGCGCCTTCGCCGGCGAGGTGCACGCCATCATCGGCGGCAACGGCTCGGGCAAGTCGACGCTCGCCAAGGTCATCTCCGGCGTGCTGCTCCCCGACAGTGGCCAGGTCTCGATCCTCGGCAAGTCGGCGACGTCGCCGGTGGAAGCCCGCGAACTCGGCGTCGCCAACGTCTTCCAGGAAGTCCTCGTCGCCGACGAGTGCTCGGTGCTCGACAACCTCTATCTCGGCTCCGATGGCCTGTTCGGCGCCTCGATGAACCAGGAGGAGAAGCGGCGGAAGGCGAATGCCCTCCTCGTCGACCTCCTCGGCGAGCCGCTCGACCTCGAAACGCCGGTCGGCGAGCTGCCGCTCTCACTCAAGCAGTGGATCACCATCGGCCGGGCACTCCTGACCGACCCGAAGGTGCTGATCCTCGACGAATCCTCCGCCGCCCTCGACTTCGATTCGACCGAGCGCCTGTTCCGCAAGATGCGGCAGTTGAAGACGCGCGGCGTCTCCATCCTGATCGTCACCCACCGCATTGCCGAACTCGTCCGCATCGCCGACCGCGCCACCGTGCTGCGCGACGGCCGCGACGTCGGCGCGCTGCAGAAGGAGGAGATCACCGAGGCCCGCATCCTCGAGCTCATCGCCGGGCCGGAGCGGGAAAAGGTGATGCACGGGGGCGCGATCCCGCAGCGCCAGTCGGCCGCGGCCCTGCTTCGTGTCGAAGAGGCGAAGGTGTGGGCGGATGCGTCGCCGGTCGATCTCACGCTCCATCCGGGCGAGGTCGTCGGCATCATCGGCCTCGACGGCCAGGGCCAGTCCGACTTTGCCCGTGCCGTGGCCGGCGTGCAGCCGCTTGTCGCCGGGCGCATCGCCCTCGTCCGCGACCACGTGGCGATCCCGATCACCGACCTGCAGAGCGCGCGGGACAACGCGATCAGCTACGTCAGCGGCGATCGCAAGAAGGAAGGCATCTTCGCCAACCTGTCGATCTACGAGAACCTGCTGCTGCCGGTCTACCGCGCCTACCGCGCCGGCGGTGTCCTCAACATCGTCAACCGCACGAAGCTCGATCCGATCTTCCGCTGGGAGACTGACAAGCTCTCGGTGCGGATGGGCGCGCCGGAGAACCTCATCACCTCGCTGTCGGGCGGCAACCAGCAGAAGGTGCTGATCGCCCGCGCCTTCGCCGAGAAGCCCTCGGTGCTCGTCCTCAACGACCCCGCCCGCGGCATCGACGTCGGCGCCAAGCTCGATCTCTACCGCAACCTGCGGGAGTTCGCGGCGCGCGGCAACGCGGTCTTGTTCCTGTCGAGCGAGATCGAGGAGTTCCTCAATCTCTGCACGCGCGTGCACGTCTTCCGCAACGGTGCGATCTCCGCCGAGTTCGAGCCGCCCTTCGACGGCCACGCGATTCTCAACGCGATGTTCGGGCGCAAGACGACGGCGCCGCTGCCCGGCGAGGCCCTCGAGGAGGAGGAGCGGCACGCGCATCACGCCGCCCCGACCGGCGAGGCCGGGACCGCCGCCGCCACCCCGGCGACCGCGTGGCGCACGCCGTCCTTCGAGGGCGGACGCCCGGTGCCGCGGCCTGTTCCGGTGGGCGGGCCCACGCGGACGCCGGTCCGGGAGCGCATCGACCGTGACGCGGCGAGCGCCGCGGCACCCTTCGTGCTGACGAGCCCCGCCATGGCGCCGGGCGGCCAGGTGCCGGCGCGCTTCGTCGAGGACAGCCGCATCTCGCCGCCTCTCACCTGGAGCGGCGTGCCCGAGGGCACGCGCAGCTTCGCCCTGGCGATCACCGATCCGGACCTGCCGGAGGCCTTCAACTTCCCGCGGGCGTTCGCCCACTGGCTGGTGCACGACATCCCGGCCGACGTGCGCGGGCTCGCCGAGGGGGCGAGCGGCACGGCGCTGATGCCGGCCGGCGCCCGCGAGCTGCCGTCGGACTTCGTCACCTTCCGCATCCCCGGCTTCGGCCGCGGCTACGGTGGCCCGTGGCCACCCGACCGGGCGCACCGCTACGTCTTCACGCTCTACGCCCTCAAGGTCGCGGCGCTCGATCTCCGCGCGGACGCCGACCTTGCGGCGTTCTCGGCGGCAGTCCTGCCGACGACCATCGATACCGCGTCCTTCGTCGCGGTCTACGGCCCCGCCGGCAAGCCGCTGCCGCGCCAGGTGGACGATCCTTCGCAATCTCTTCTGGTCGAGGAGGGCTGAATGAGTAGATTGGGCAGTCGAAAGAGCTTCGATCTCGAGTGGATCGAGAAGTGGGCGCGTCGCGTCAATGAGGATCGGATCCTTCCGGTCATCGGCCGGTTCTTCAATGGTCGCTTCGTTCTCGGTGTCGACGAGACCGAATACCTGATCGAGGTGCGCGGCGGCAAGATCTCCCGGATCGCGGAGGGACTGCAGCCGAACGACTTCGGCTTCGACTTCGGCCTGAAGGCGCCGGCGAGCGCCTGGGCGAAGTTCTGCCAGCCGATCCCGCCGCCGATGTTCAACGACATCTGGGCGATGGCGCATCCGCTGCACAAGCAACTGACCATCGAGGGAAACACACTGCCGTTCTGGCAGAACCTGCGTGCGCTCACCCGCATGCTCTCGCTGATGAGAGAAGTCTGAGGGACTGGGAACACCATGAACACCCATGATCCGATCGTCGGGCGTTACGTCTACGTCCAGTGCGAGGGCAAGACCTACCGCACCTACTACGAGGAGCACGGCGAGGGTATTCCGCTCGTCTGCCTGCACACGGCCGGCACCGACGGTCGGCAGTATCGCCACCAGCTCTGCGACCCCGACATCACGCAGAACTTCCGCGTCATCGCCTTCGACATGCCTTGGCACGGTAAGTCGATCCCGCCCTCCGACTTCTACCTGATGGAGGACGAGTACAAGCTGACGACGAAGTTCTATGTCGAGTTCATCGTCGCCTTCTGCCGCGCCCTCGACCTGCGCAAGCCGGTTGTGATGGGCCAGTCGATGGGCGGCAACGTCTGCCTGGCGCTGGCGCTGCGCTACGAGAACGAGTTCTCGGCCCTGATCGCCCTCGAGGCCTGCGATCACTCGCCGGGCTGGTGGATCGACCCGCTGCACCACCCCCACATCCACGGTGGCGAGGTCGTCGCGACGGCCGTCTTCGGCCTGATGAGCCCGGAGAGCCCGGACGAGTACCGCTGGGAGACGTGGTGGTACTACGCCCAGGGCGGCCCCGGCATCTTCAAGGGCGACCTCTATTTCTACAGCGTCGATTCCGACTTCCGCGACCAGCTGCACAAGATTTCCGGCAAGCTGCCGATCTACTTCCTTACCGGGGAGTACGATTTCGCCTGCACGCCGGAGATGACGGAGCGGACGGCCGAGCGCGTCAAGAACTCCGAGTGCATCATCTTCTCGGGCGGCCACTTCCCGACGTCGGAAGACCCGGTGAAGTTCAAGGACGTCGTGACGCCGGTGCTGAAGAAGATCGTCACCAACGATCCGGAGCGGCGCGGGCAGGGCGGGCAGACCGGCTTCCGCCAGGCAAACCCGGAGAGCCGTTCGATGGGCCGCAACGAGCGTCCCGCCGGCCGCCGCGTCATCGACCTCTGACGAGCGCGAGAGGGCGGAACGCGGCGATGTCCGAGCGTCGGAGCACCAACACCACCTATCTGCTGGTGCCGATCCTGCTGATCGCGGTGCTGCTCGGCACCGCGGCCATCCGGGCTCCGAATCTCGTCTCGCTGCCGGGTGTCGGCAGCGCGATCATCGTCGCCGCGCCGCTGACGCTCGCCACCTACGCCCTGATGGCACTGGCGGTCGCCGGCCGCGGCACCGTCGATCTCGCCGTCGGGCCGCTGCTCGCCTTCATCAACGTCTCGATCGTCAAGCTCAACATGCTCGGCGTGGTGACGGGGCCCTTCGGGATCTTCCTCGTCGCGCTCGGCATCGGCATGCTCTACCAGCTCGCCTTCGCACTCATCATCATCTTCGTGCGCGTGCAGCCGATCATCGTCGCGCTGTCGGGCTTCCTCGCCCTCACCGGCATCAACCTCGTCATTCTCAAGCGCCCGGGCGGCATGGCGCCGGAATGGATGAGCTCGTGGGGCCTCGGCAACACGATCTTCTCGCCGGTGCTCCTGATCCTCGTGCTCGCCACGGCCGGCTGGCTGATCTTCACCCGCTCGTCCTTCTACGCGAACCTCCGCCTGATGGGCTACGACGAGCGGGCCGCCTATACGAGCGGCGTGCGCATCTCGGTGGTGCGCATCGGCGCCCACCTGATCGCCGGCGTCTATGTCGGGCTCGCGGCGATCTGCTACACGGCGCTGATCTCCTCCGGCGACCCGACGCAGGGCACGACGATGACGCTGACCGCCGTGACGGCGCTCGTCCTCGGCGGTGTCGCGCTGTCCGGCGGCCGCGGCGGCGTCACCGGGGCGCTCCTCGGGGCGGTCAACCTGTTCCTGATCGGCTACGTGCTGGCGACCTTCAACTTCGGGGCGCAGCAGGCCTTCGTCACGCAGCTGTTCTACGGGCTGATCCTCGTCTGCTCGCTGCTGCTGACGCTGCTCGTGCCGGTCATCGGCCGCTACATCTGGTTCATCTCGCCCTATGCGGCCTTCGCCGTGCTCGGCTGCGTCGTCGCCGGCATCATGCTGCACGTCGGCACGGCCGAGACCTACCTCACAGCCTCCGCCGGCGATGGGGCGGGGGTGGCCGCCGCCGGCGACCTCGCCACCCGCTTCCTGCTGCTGCCGCCGTCCGGCGGGCCGACCTGGACGGGCCTCGCCGCGCCGACGCCGCTGCAGCAGGCCGTTCTCGCCCTCGTCGTGGTGCTGGGCACGCTCACCGTCGTCACCCGCATGGTGGTGGCCGAGGCGCTGTCCTACCGCGTCGGCCTGTTCCTCTACGTCTTCGTCGGATCGCTGATCCTCCTTCTCCTCCTGCTCGCGGGTCAGAGCCATGCGATCGGCGTCTGACGCAAGGGCAGGACGAGCGCGGCGGGCGCCGGCCCGCCCGGTGCAGGGAGCCCGCTGATGACCTTCCCGCGCTCTCTCGTGCTGATCTGGCTCAATCTCGTGCTGACGCTCGTCGTCGCCGCGATCGGCTTCGGGCTCGGCTTCGCCCAGGACCTGCCGGCCCAGCAGGTGATCCTCTACACGCTCGTGTCCGTGGCGGTGATGTTCTGGGTCACCAACACGGTGGCCGTCGCCTTCGAGCGGCGGCAGCGCGAGGAGGTCGTGCCCGTCCCGGCTTCCGCTGGCGGCGCCGGCTCGGTGTGGTCGCGCAACCGGGTGCTGATCATCGCGATGGCGGTCCTGCTCGTCGCCTACCTGATCGTCACCGCCACGGTGCCGTCCTTCCGGACGCTGTCGAACCTCATCGCCTTCCTCGTCCTCGAGGTCATCCTCGTGCTCGCCTTCAAGGTGAGCAAGGTCTTCGAGCACGGCCGGAGCGCCTTCATCGGCCTCATCGTCCTGCTTGCCCTCGTCGTCATCTCGTCGTTCACCATCAAGGGCTTCCTGTCGGAGGCGAACATCAAGGCGATCCTGCTGTTCGCCGCCTTCCTCGGCATCGCCTGCGTCGGCCAGACGATGGTGGCGCTGCTCGGCGGGCTCGACCTCTCGATCCCCTTCGTCATCGGCGCGGCGAACATCGGGCTGCTCTACCTCATCGGCCTCGGTGTCCCGTCGCCGGTCGCCGCCGGCATGGTGCTCGTGATCGGCGCGGCGTTCGGCTTCCTGAACGGCCTCCTGTCCTACAAGCTGCAAGGGCAGGCGCTGATCATGACGCTCGGGACGGGCTTCGCCATCGCCGGGCTCGTGCAGATCATCACCTCGATCGGCTCGCAGTTCTCCGGCAACGTCTTTGGAACCGTGCCGGCGTGGCTCTCCAACCTCGCCGCCATGAACGGCCGCACCTTCGGCCTCGGCGTGCCCCCGACGATCATCCTGTGGATCGCCATCGCGATCATCGTCATCGTCGGCCTGCGCTACTCGACCTACGGCCGCAACCTCTACGCCCTCGGCGGCAACCGGCGCTCGGCGAAGCTGATCGGCATCTCCGAGCTCAAGTACTGGACGCTCGCCTACACGCTGTCGGGCTTCTTCGCGGCGCTCACGGGCTCGCTGCTGCTCGGCTGGAGCGGCGGCGGCTTCATCGGCGCCGGCGACCAGTACCTGTTCACGACGCTCGCCGCGGTCGTCATCGGCGGCACCTCGCTGATGGGTGGCTATGGCGGCTACGGCTTCACCGTCATCGGTGTGCTGGTGCTGCAGATCCTGAGCTCCTTCCTGATCGGCATCGGCCTCAAATACGAATGGCAGCAGTTCATCTTCGGACTGCTGATCCTCCCCATGGTCGCCCTCTACGGCCGCTCGCCGCACATCCGCGCGCAGGTTTGATGCGCATGCGGATCGCCCGGCGAACGCCACGCGACACCACCGTCTAAGGGAACAGAAGTCCATGTTCGGAACCCTCTACGGCTCGGGCGACGTCGTCAGCACCTCCTATGCGGTGGCGACGATCGCCACGCTCGCGCTCGCTGCGCTCGCCCTCGTCGGCCTGACGTGGACGTCGAGCCGCTGGCGGGTGCCGCTGGCGCTCTCCGCCATCGCGCTCATGGCCGCCGGCCTCGCCTATCTCGACGCCGGCAAGTTGTGGCTCGCGCAGCAGCAGATGACGGCGGCGATGCGCTATGCCGGCTGGTTCACCGTCGTGCCGCTGCAGGTCGCCGCCGCCTACTTCTTCGCCCGCTGCCTCGGGCCGGTCGGCGTCGGCGTGTTCTGGCGCATCACCGTCGCGGCCATCCTGCTCGTGCTCACGCGCTATCTCGGCGACGCTGGCTTCTTCAACCCGACGCTCGGCGTCCTGCTGTCGATGGCCTTCTGGCTCTACATCCTCGGCGAGATGTACTTCGGCTCCATGGCCGAATGGGTCCGCAAGGGGACACGGCCGGTCCGCCTCGGCTGGTTCTGGATGCGCCTGATCATGACGATCGGCTGGGCGATCTACCCGGTGCTGCACTTCGTCGACGTGGTGATCGGCGTCGGCCAGGCCCCGGCGGTCCTCGTCCTCTACAACGTCTCGGATCTGTTCAACCTCATCACCGTATCGATGATCGTTCTCGCCGTGGCGGGACAGGAATCATACTGAAAAGCCGCGCGCGAGCGACAAACGGCCTGAAGCAAGAGGGTCACGACCATGATTGTCACCGATGCGATTGCTGTCCTGATCCTGCTGACGATCCTGGTCGCGATCGTCGTCTACCTGCTGCACTGGCTCTACCGGCACTCGTCGAAGGACCAGTCGTTCGTGCGCACTGGTCTCGGCGGCGAGCGGGTGGTGATGGGCGGCGGCGCCCTCGTCATCCCGATCGTCCACACGACGACTGCCGTCAACATGAACGCCATCCCGGTCGAGATCCGCCGGTCGGGCGAGCAGTCCCTGATCACGGCGAACAAGATGCGCATCGATCTCGTCGCCGAGTTCTTCGTGCGGGTGATCCCGACGCGCGACGGCGTCTCGATGGCGGCCCGCACCCTGGGCGACCGCACGCGCGACCCGATGTCCCTGAAGGAGGTGGTGCAGGGCCGCTTCGTCGACGCGATGTCCTCGGTCGCCGCGACGATGACGATGGAGGAGATCCATCAGAACCGCGCGCGCTACATGCAGGCGGTGGCCGACATGGCCGCCCGCACCCTCGGGTCGAACGGCCTCGAACTCGAGAACGCCTCGCTGACGAGCCTCAACCAGACGGACATCTCCGTCTTCAACCCCTCGAACGCCTTCGATGCGGAAGGGTTGACGCAGCTCACCGAGCAGATCGAGGAGCGGCGGAAGATCAGGAACCGCATCGAGAACGAGGCGCGCATCGACATCAAGCTGAAGGACTACGAGGCCGAGCAGCGCGCGCTCGAGATCGACCGTGACCTCGAATACGCCCGCATCGAGCAGGCGCGCAGCATCGAGGTGCGCCGGGCGGCGCAGCTTGCCGAGATCGAGGAGGAGCGCTCGTCCTCGACGATCAGCATCACCAACGCGAAGGTGCGGGCCGAGCAGGAGGGCGAGCGCACCCGCATCGCCCGGGACAAGCTGATCGAGGCCGAGCGCATCAACTCGGAGAACGAGATCAAGACGCTGGAGATCGAGCGCCAGAAGGAGACGGAGCTCGCCGAAATCGGCGCGCGCACCCGCCTTGAGACCGAGCGCCTGCAGACGCGCCAGAAGGTCGAGGCGGAGCGGATCGAGGCCGACCGCCTCGTCCGCGAGGCGGAGATCCGCTCGCGCCAGGATGTCGCCATCAGCGAGACGGAGGCGAACGCCGAGATCGAGGAGACGAAGCTCGAGAAGGAGCGGGCGGTCGCCCAGAGCCGCATCGAGACGACGAACGCGATCGAACTGCTGTCGGTCGAGAAGGCGAAGGAGCTCAGGATTTCCAACGAGCTCGCCGCCGCCGAAGAGGAGAAGGCGATGATCGCCAAGCGCTTCGCCATCGACACCGAGCGCCTCAGCCGCGACGAGGAGTACACGTCGCGCGAGATCGCCAAGAACCAGAAGATCAAGCTCGCCGAGACCTCCGCCTTCCGCAAGATCGAGGACGCCGCGATCGTCGCCAACCGCGAGGTCGACGAGCTGCGGATTGCCGCGCGCAAGTACGTCGACCGCTTCGAGATCGAGCAGGAGCTCGAGGTCGAGATCGTCGACAAGGAGCGCCTGATCGCCGTCATCAACAAGTCGATCGAGGAGGCCTACGCCAAGACGAAGGCCGCCGAGGCGCTGAAGTCGCTCGCGGCGATGGAGGAGCAGGTCGTCTCCGCGCGCGCCGAGGAAGCGGCGACGCGGGCGAAGACCGTCGAGCTCATCGACGCCTCCGCCAAGGCGGAGCGGGAAGCGGTCCGCCTCGTCACGCTGGCCGCCGCCGACAAGGAGGCGGCCGAGCACCGGGCGGCGGGCGAGATCGCCACCGCCAACGCCCTCGAGGTGCGCTCGGTCAAGGAGGCGGAGGGCCAGCGTGCCCTCAACGAGTCCGAGAACATGCGCTCCGAGGCGAGCCGCAAGAGCGCCATCTACGAGACCCTCGTCCAGAACCTGCCGAGCATCATCCGCGAGACCGTGCGGCCGATGGAGAAGATCGAATCGATCAAGATCCTGCAGGTCGACGGCCTGCCCGGGCTCAACAGTCCGTCGGAGACGGCTGCGGCGGGCGGCGGTGGCGGCGGCAACATGACCGACCGTGTCGTCAACTCGGCGATGAAGTACCGCACCCAGGTCGCCTTCGTGGACGGGCTGATGAAGGATCTCGGCCTGCCGATCGAGACCCTCGGCAGCGCCGGTGGCATGCAGTTCCGCAACTTCTCCGGCAAGGAAGACGGCGACAACTGAGGCGCGCCGCCGACTGAGGAGGGAGGACCGCCATGAGCGCCCGACCGGAAGACGATCCGCTCGACCGCCACGCGCTCGTCGTCGCGGTGTGGCTCGCCGGCGGCTTCGTCGCGGCCACCCTGCTGTCGATCGGGCTCGAGCGCGGGTCGTTCGTCGTGACGCTCGCGGCGTTCGGGGCGGCGCTCGCCGCCTTCATCGGCCACGTCATCGTCAACGAGGTGTTCCAGACCGGCTTCACGCCGCGCGAGCTCGGGCTCGGCCTCGTCGGCGCCGTCGCCGGCCTCGTGGCGATCGGCCTCGGCGGTCTCGTTTCGCCGGAATTCCGCGCCACTGGCTTCCTGCCGGCGAGCCTCGGCCTCATCGGCCTGGCGGCGGCGGTGATCGTCTACATGCTGATCCGCCACGGCGTGCGCGGCGCCTTCGACGCCTTCGACGTCATTCGCGACTTCCGCCGATGATGAGCCTCCTGATCGTCCTCTTCGGCGTCACCGCCGCCTACGCGGTCTACATCGCCGCGCTGTGCGCGCGCCGGCGGCAGACGCCGGTCTTCGAGGCGGAGGGCCTGCCGGCCTGGACCTTCATCTTCGGCTCGGCCGGGCTCGTCGTCGCGGGCCTCGGCCTCGACGCCCACCTCGCGCTCGCCGCCCGCTACGGCCTGCAGGCGAGCCATCTCGCGGTCGGCCTCGTGCTGGTCGCCCTCACCGGCGTGCTCGTCGTCAAGCGCGTGGTGCTCGCCGCCCGCCTGACCGGCATCGCCTCGCCCGGCGCCCTTCTGGGTGGCTACTACGGCAGCGTCACGCTCAGGATCGCTGTGATGGTGCTGGCCGCCCTCTACGCCCTGCCGTTCTCGGCGGCCGCGCTCGCCGGCGTCGGCGATCTCGTCTCTGCGGCGACCGCCGGCGCCCTGCCGCGCGCCGGCGTGATCGCCGTGGTTGCGGTCTTCCTGTTCCTGCCCTCGGTGCTCGGCGGCTGGCGCGCGATCGTCTACGTCGCCGCCGGCCAGTCGCTGATCGTCCTCGTGCTCCTCGCCTTCCTCGCGGTGGCGGTTTCCACCGACCTGGGGGTCCCCCTGTTCGGGGCCGCCATCCCCACTGCGGGCGGCATCCTGGCGGACCGGATACCCGGCGTCTTCCAGGCTTCCGCCGGCATCGGCAAGGGCGCCGCGATCGGCGGCATCTGGACGACGACCGGGATCCTCTCGTCGGCGCTGGCGCTCGCCGGCATCGTCCTCAGCCCCGCCTACCTGCTGCTGGCGATCGGCACGCGCGCCCGCACCGCCGTCGCCTTCAGCCAGACCTGGGTGACGGGTGGCATCGCCGCAGGCCTCCTCGTCGTCGGCACGCCCATCCTCGCTGCCGCGCTCGCCACGGCCGAAGGGGGAGGGCCAGCCGTAGCGATGGCCGGCTTGGCGGACCGGCTCGCAGCCTACGAGCCGCTGCTCGGCGTCGGCCTCATCCTGCTCGTCGTCGGCGTCGTGCAGATCGGCATCGCGCTCTTCGCGGGAGCGGCGGCGCGCATCTTCGCCCACGAGGCGGTCGCCCTCTACGTGCTGCCGCGGCTGTCGCCGGCCGGCGAACGGCTGGCGACGCGCATCTCGCTCGCCGTCGTCTTCGCGCTGCTCGCGGCGATGGCGGTGTTCGCGCCGCTGCCCTCGGCGATCCTGGCGTCGCTGGCGCTGCCGCTGTCGATCCAGCTGCTGCCGGCGCTGCTCGGGCTCTGCTTCCTGCCCTGGCTGAGCCGAAGTGCCGTTCTCGCCGGCCTCGTCGTCGGTTGCCTGATGGTCTTCTTCACCGAGCCGCCGGGCCTCATCCTGTTCGACGGCCTGTTCGTCGAGCTGCCGTGGGGCCGCTGGCCGCTCACCGTCCACTCTGCCGCCTGGGGCCTCGCCTTCAACCTCGCCGCCACCCTGCTCGCCGCGATCTTCACGCGCGGCGGCGCCGAGCAGGACCACCGCGACCGCCTGCACGACGCCTTCCGCGCCGCCTATCCGGCCGATCTCGGCAGCGGCGCGGCGCGCGGGGCGAAGTGGTCGCTGGTGCTCTTGTGGTCGTTCCTGGCGCTCGGGCCGGGGGCGATCCTCGGCAACACGTTCTTCTCCGATCCGATCTTCGCCGGCGGCCCGGCGCAGGTGGGTCTGCCGTCGCTGTGGGTGTGGCAGGTGCTGTTCTGGTTCGTCGGCGTGTTCCTGATCTGGTGGCTCGCCTACCACGGCCGGATGGCCGTGATCGAACCCGGCCCGGCCCGGCGGGTTTCGTACGAGACCGGGCCGCCGTCGGCGTTCCAGCGCCGCGCGCCGCTGTGGATCGAGCGGACGCTGGCGCGGGTCGCCAGGCGATGACGGGCGGGACGACCCCATGAGCGTTCGCGACCCGGGCGGCGGGCTCGATCTCCGGCGGCTGCGCTATTTCGTGGCGGTGTGCGAGTGCGGCGGCTTCTCGCGCGCGGCGTCGGTGATCGGCGTCGCCCAGCCGGCGCTCACCCGCCAGGTGAAGCTGCTCGAGGGCGAGGTCGGGCTGCCGCTCATCATCCGCACGGCCCGCGGGGCGGAGCCGACGGAGGTCGGACGCTACCTCCTCGCCCACGCCCGGCGGCACCTCGAGGGCCTCGACGACATCGTCCGCGAGCTTCGCCGGCGCTTTTCCGACGTCTCCGGCCCGGTCGTCCTCGGCATCTGCCCGACGATCGCGCCGTTCTTCCTGGCGGAGGTGACCGCCCACCTGCGGGAGGCGCATCCGAACCTGTCGCTGTCGGTCATCCAGGCCTACAGCGGCGATCTGCAGAGCCTGCTCGACAGTGGCCGCCTCGACATCGCGCTCACCTACAGCCCGCGCGGTCCCCGCCCGCGGGGCGGCTGCGAGGTGATCGACCTGTTCTCCGAGCGACTCGCCCTCGTCTCCGCCCGCCCCGTCGAGGGGCCGGTCGACTTCGCCGCCGCGGCGCGCCGCAAGCTGATCCTGCCGAGCCGCATCCATGAGCTCAGGCGCATCATCGACACCGTCTCCGCCCGCGCCGGCGCGGCGCTCACGCCCGACCTCGAACTCGATTCCCTCGACGCGGTGAAGCGCGTGCTCGAGGAAGGGGCGGGCGACTACGCCACCATCCTGCCCCAGCATGGCGTGCGCGCCGACGTCGAGACGGGGCAGCTGTTCTGCCGGCCGTTCGAGCATCCCGACATGCGGCGCACCATCGCCGTCGTGCGCCCGCCGGACGCCCGCAACCGCAGCGGCGCCGACGTCATCGCGACGTTCGTCGCGGCGCGCAGCCGGCTGCTCGAGCCTGCGGTCGATGCGGCATGAGCGACCGCCCGGCCATCGCGGGACGCTATCGCCCGTATAGGAAATCGATCATTCCGGCCGGGTGGGCCGTGTGGAAGAAAGACGGGGACGGGCGGATGGGCGACGGGGCATCGGCGGTCCGGTCACTAGGTGCCGGAGACGCAAGAGCGAGGTTCGAGGGATCATGAAGAGTTTCGACCCGACGGCCGACTACGCCGAGATCCGTGAAGGCGTGGCGCAGGCCTGTGCGCGCTTTCCGGGGGAATACTGGCGCGAACTCGACCGCGAACGGGCCTATCCGAAGGCCTTCGTCGACGCTCTGGTCGCCGACGGCTACCTCGCCGCGATGATCCCGGAATCCTACGGCGGCTCCGGCCTCAACCTGACGGCGGCCGCCGTCATCCTCGAGGAGATCCACCGCAACGGCTGCAACGCCGCCGCCTGCCATGCGCAGATGTACACGATGGGCACCGTGCTGCGGCACGGCAGCGAGGCGCAGAAGGAGGCGTATCTCCCGAAAATCGCCTCCGGCGACCTGCGCTTGCAGGCCTTCGGCGTCACCGAGCCGACGAGCGGCACTGACACCCTCGCCCTGAAGACAACGGCGAAGCGCGAGAGTGACGAGTACGTCATCAACGGCCAGAAGATCTGGACGTCGCGCGCCGAACATTCCGACCTCATGCTGCTGCTCGCCCGCACCACGCCGCGCGCGGACGTCACGAAGCGCACCGACGGGCTCTCCGTCTTCCTGATCGACCTCCGGGAGTGTGTCGGGCGCGGCGTCACCATCCGGCCGATCCGGACGATGATCAATCACTCCACGACCGAGGTCTTCTTCGACAATGTCCGCATTCCGGCCTCCTCGCTGGTCGGCGTCGAGGGGCAGGGCTTCCGCTACATCCTCTCAGGCATGAACGCCGAGCGCATCCTGATCGCCGCCGAATGCATCGGCGACGCCAAGTGGCTGCTCGACAAGGCCTCGGCCTACGCCCGCGACCGCGTCGTCTTCGGCGCCCCGATCGGCAAGAACCAGGGCATCCAGTTCCCGCTCGCCCGCGCCTATGCCCACATGCTGGCCGCCGAGGCGATCGTCTATCGCGCGGCCGCGATGTACGACGCCGGCCAGGACCCCGGCGTCGAGGCGAACACGGCGAAGATGCTCGCCGCCGACGCCAGCTGGGAGGCGGCGGAGGCGTGCATGCAGACCTATGGCGGCTTCGCCTTCGCCGAGGAATACGACGTCGAGCGCAAGTTCCGCGAGACGCGCCTCTACCAGATCGCGCCGATCTCGACGAACCTCATCCTCTCCTTCATCGCCGAGAAGGTGCTCGGCCTGCCGAAGTCCTACGGCTGACCCTGCGGCCGCGGAGATGCTCCCATGATCGCCCCCGAGACCCTTCACCGCCTCGTCGCCCTCGCCGCCGTCGATGCGTCGGCGTTGCCGGCGCGGGCGCTGCAGATGGCGCGCTTCTCGCTCTTCGACTGGATGGTCTGCGCCCGCGCCGGGGCGGAGGAGCCGGTCGCCCGCATCGTCCGCGACATGGTGCTCGACGAGGGCGGCCGGCCGCAGGCGACGCTCGCCGGCACGGGCGGGAAGGTGCCGCCCAGGGCGGCGGCGCTGGCGAACGGCACGACCTCGCACGCCCTCGACTACGACGACACCCACTTCGCCCACATCGGCCACCCGTCCGTCGGCATCTATCCCGCCGCCCTCGCCGTGGGGGAACTCGTCGACGCCCCCGCCGCGCGGGTGGCCGAGGCGTTTCTCATCGGGGCGGAAGCGTCCTGCCGGATCGGCATGGTGCTCGGTCGCGGCCACTACGACCGCGGCTTCCACCAGACGGCGACCGCCGGCGCCTTCGGGGCGACCGTCGCCGCCGGCCGGCTGCTCGGGCTCGACGACGCGCAGATGGCGAACGCCCTCAGCCTCGTCGCGACCCGCGCCTCAGGCCTGAAGTCGCAGTTCGGCACGATGGGCAAGCCCTTCAATGCCGGCATTTCCGCCTCGAACGGTGTCGAGGCCGCACTCCTCGCCTCGCGTGGCTTCGTCTCCGCCCGCGACGGCGTCGGCGGGCCGCAGGGCTTCGTCGACACCCACGCCGACAGCGTCGACGAGGCCGCCGCCTGGGCCGACCCGCCGCCGGGGCAGTTCGTCTTCGAGGACGTGAAGTACAAGTTCCACGCCTGCTGCCACGGCACCCACGCGATGATCGAGGCGCTCGCGACGCTGCGGCGCGACGGCGCCACGGCGGGCGTCGAGGAGGTGACCGTCCGCACCAACCCGCGCTGGCTGACGGTCTGCGACATCAAGGACCCGCGCACCGGCCTCGAGGTGAAGTTCGCCTACGGCCACCTCGCCGCGATGGTCATCGAGGGCGTCGATACGGCGGCCGAGGCGACCTACACCGATGCGCTCGCCGCCGATCCTCCGTTGCGCGCGCTGGCGGCGAAGGTGCGGGTCGTCGGCGACCCCTCGGTCTCCGACACCGGCGCGATCGTCTCGATCACCGGCGCGGCCGGCGCGGCCGAGGTGGCCTACGACCTCTCCGACCCGATGCCCGCAGAGGCGATCGCCGCCGGCCTACAGGCGAAGGCGCGGGCGGTGATCGGCGACGCGGCGGCCGACCGGCTGTGGTCGGCGGTCGCGACCATCGACGACCTGTCGGCCCGCGCTCTCGCCGCCCATCTCGTCGTGGGACCGGCATGAGCGCCCCGTCGGCCGCCCTCGCCGAACGCTACGCCCACTGGATCGGCCGCCGCACCGTCCGGGAGGACGTCGTCTCCCCGCGGCTGCTCGCCGAGTTCCGGGCGACCTTCGGCGATGCGCTCGCCGAAGCCCCGGTCCCACCCGGCCTCTTCTGGTGCCTCGCCCCGGAGATCGTCGGCGCCGGCGACCTCGGGGGCGACGGCCATCCGCGGCTCGGGCTGTTCCTGCCGGACCTGCCGTTCGAGCGGCGGATGTGGGCGGGCGGCGAGGTCGCGATCCACGGCAGCTTTGCCCCCGGCGACACCGTGACCAAGACCTCCGTGATCGAGAGCATCGCCTTCAAGGACGGCTCCACCGGCCCGCTCTGCTTTGTCGCCGTGCGCCACGCCTATGCCGTCGGGGACCGCGTCGTCGTCGACGAGCGCCAGGACATCGTCTACCGCCAGGCCGGCACGCGGCGCGCGGACCCGGCGGCGCGCCCCGCCGACCGCCCGGCGGCCGCCTTCCGCGAGGTCAGGACGGCGACCACCACTGAGCTCTTCCGCTACTCGGCGATGACCTTCAACGGCCACCGCATCCACTACGACGTCGCCTATGCGACCGGCGTCGAGGGCCACCGCGGGCTCGTCGTGCACGGGCCGCTGCAGGCGACGCTGATGCTGAACCTCGCCGCCCGGGCGGCCGGCCGCGAGCCGTCGCGCTTCGCCTACCGCGGGCTCGCGCCGCTCTGCGCCGGCGAAAGCTTCGCCGTCGAGGCCGACTGGCGGGGAGACGCGGAGATCGCCGTCGCCGTGCTGGCCGAGGCCGGCGGTCCGACGATGACGGGGACGGCAGCGTTCTGACGGCCGTCGTCCGCCGGTGCCCTACGCGGCGCCGGCGCGGGCGAGCAGCGCACGGGCGCGGGCGGCCACCGGCGCATCGATCATCGCCCCGTCGAGCGCGACGGCGCCGTTGCCCCGACCGGTCGCCGCATCGAAGGCCTCGACGATCCGACGCGCCCGCGCGATGTCCGCCTCGCCCGGCCGGAAGCCGGCGCGCAGCACCGGCAGCTGCGCCGGATGGATGGCGGCGGCGCCGGTGAAGCCGAGCGAGCGGGCGTGGGCGACCTTCGCTGCATAGGCGTCGAGATCGCGGAAGCCGGCAAGCGAGCCGGCGAGGCCGATGGCGAAAAGGCCCCGGCCGGCGCAGGCCGCCGCCACCAGCGTCGCCGGCACGGCGAGGGCGCCGGCGTCCGGCGACACGCCGAGGTCGGCCGCGTAGTCCTCGGGTCCGAACATCATGCCGACGAGCCCGGGCACCGAGACGATCCGCTCGAGGCGGGGCAGGGCGGCGGGCGACTCGACCAGCGCGATCAGGCCGGGCCGCCGCGGGCCGGCGGCGGCGAGGATCTCGGCGGCATTGAGCAACGGGCGTTCGTCCGACGCCTTGGCGACCATCACCGCATCGAGCGCCTCGAGGTCCAGCGCCGCGAGGTCGTGGACCATGTCCGGCAAGCCGCCACTGATGCGGACGACGACGTCGATCCCGGCCGCCTTCAGCCGGCGCTGGCTGCCGGCGATGGCGGCCCGCGCCGCCGGCTTGGCGCTCTGTGCCACACCGTCTTCGAGATCGAGAATGACCGCCTCGGGCCGATGCTTGAGGGCGCTGTCGACGAAGCGTTCGGCGTCCGCCGGCACGAACAGGAGGGCGGCCCAGGCGGGGCTCACTCGCCGGCCACCCTGCGCGGCGCCGCCGCGCCCTCCGGCTGTGGCCCGCTGAACTCGCGCCGGAGCGCCTCCGTGTACTCGCCGACGGCAGGCACTGGGCCGAACTGCACCGGAGCCTCGCCGGGGAAGCTCGCACCCGGGGCGAGAAGCTCGATCTCGCCGCCGTCGGTGCGGACGGTGACGAGGTTGTTCTGCGGATGGTGGACGAGGTCGTCGAGGCTCGACAGTCGCCCATAGGCGATGCCGCCGGCCTCGAGCCGGGCGATCGCGGCCTCGCGCGTCATCGTCCCCAGAACCGCGTGGACCGCCGCCTCGAGGGCCTCGAGGTTGGCGACACGGGCGATGTTGGTGGCAAAGCGCTGATCGGTCTGCAGCGCCGGATCGTGGAGCACGTCGGCGCAGAAGCGCGCCCACTCGCGCTCGTTCTGGATCGCGAGCAGCACCTGCTTGCCGTCGCCGCAGGTGAAGACGCCGTAGGGGGCGATGGTCGGATGGCGCAGCCCGACCCGCTGCGGCGGCTTGTGGCCATAGCGCGTCTGCAGGTAGGGAACGTTCATCCAGTCGGCGATGGCATGGAAGAGCGAGACCTCGATGTGCCGGCCCTTGCCGGTCCGGCCGCGCTGGATGAGCGACTGCAGGATGGCGGCGTAGGCGGTCAGGCCTGCGGTGATGTCGCAGACCGAGATGCCGACGCGCACCGAGGCATCCGGCGTGCCATTGACGGACAGGAGGCCGCTCTCGGCCTGCACGAGCAGGTCGTAGGCCTTCTGGTCGCGATAGGGGCCGGCGTCGCCGTAGCCGGAGATCGAGCAGTAGATGAGGCGTGGGTGGAGGGCGCAGAGCTCGGCCGCCCCGAGCCCGAGCCGGTCGACGGCACCCGGCGCGAAGTTCTGGATGAAGACGTCGGCTTCAGAGACGATCGCCCGCAGGAGGGCGCGGTCGGGCTCGGACTTGAGGTCGAGCGCGACGGATTCCTTGCCGCGGTTCAGCCAGACGAAATAGGCGCTCTGGCCTTCCACCAGGCTGTCGTAGCCGCGGGCGAAGTCGCCCTCCGGGCGCTCGACCTTGATGACGCGCGCGCCCGCGTCGGCGAGCTTGCAGGAGGCGTAGGGCGCGGCGACCGCCTGCTCGAGCGAGACGACCAGCAAACCCTCCAGATCGGCCATCCCTACCTCCCGCGTGCCGGAGCGAGGATAGAGGAGGCGACCCCTGCCGGAGAAAGACGGCGTTCCTTGACAGGCTAGAGCTTTTCTCTCTAGCGTCAGCGTCCGCGAGGTTGCCCGTTGGACGTCAAGCATCTGCGCTACTTCATCGCGATCGCCGAGGAGGGCTCCCTCTCAGCGGCGTCCCAGCGCCTCGGCGTCGCGCAGCCCTCGCTCTCCCAGCACGTCATCCGCATCGAGCAGGAACTCGGCGTGACGATCGTCAGCCGCTCGCCGCGCGGCGTCGTGCTGACGGAATCGGGCATGGTGCTGCTGCGCCACGCGCGCGAGATCTGCGCCTCGATGACCGCCTGCATGGACGCGGTGCGCCAGTCGGGCGGCACGCCGCACGGCTTGGTCGCCCTCGGCCTGCCGCCGTCGGTGTCGATGGTGCTCTCCGTGCCGCTCGCCCAGACGGTGCGCCTCACGCTGCCGCAGGTGAAGCTGCAGGTGATGGAGGCGATGAGCGGCTTCATCAAGAAGTGGCTCGACGACGGCACCGTCGACCTCGGCTTCCTCTACGACGTGGAGGAGGTCCGCCATCACGACATCGACCTCCTGATGTCGGAGGATCTGCACTTCTTCTCGACGCGGGAGGACTGGCCGCTCGCGGCGCCGCCCGGCGAACCGGTGCCGCTCGCCGAGGTCGCCAAGCTGCAGCTGGTGCTGCCGTCGCAACGGCACGGGCTCCGGAAGACCATCGACCGCTTCGCGCGCGACGCCGGCCTGGAGCTCGACGTCTTCCTCGAGATGGACGCACTCAGCCAGATCAAGGACCTCGTCCTGCGCGGCAGCGCCTTCACCATCCTGGCGCCCGCCGCGGCGCTCGATTGCGTCGATCGCGGCGAACTCGTCTCCTCGCGCATCGTCGATCCGCCGATGACCCGGCCGGTCTATCTCGCCCGCAACAAGGCACGCCCGGAGACGATGGCGGCGCGCCGGCTGCAACTGATCATCCACGAGGTCGTCGCCGACCTCGTCCGTCGCGGCATCTGGAAGTCCGCGCAGCCGCACGCGGGCTAGCGGCCGATAGACCGCATTGTCACCACTGCCGCGACGCCGGCGCGCAGGTCCACACGGGTCGCCCCGGCGTATCGGTTGGGTGGCGGCCGGGCCTGGTGCCGGTCCTCGAGGTGGAGCGGGCATGGCGACGAGGGTGGCGGTGATCGGGGCGGGCATGGCGGGTCTCGCCGCGGCACGGCGGCTCGCGGCAGCCGGTGTCGAGCCGACCGTGTTCGACAAGAGCCGCGGTCTCGGCGGGCGGATGGCGACGCGCCGTGTCGACGACCTGCAGTTCGACCACGGAGCGCAGTACTTCACCGCGAAGGGGCCGCGCTTCCGTGCGCTCGTCGAGGACTGGCGCACGGCGGGGCGCGCGGCGGAGTGGTTCGCGGGCGGCTTCGTCGGCACCCCCGCCATGACGGCACCGGCGCGGGCGATGGCGGACGGGCTTGCGGTGGTCGGCGGATGCACGGTGACGGGGCTCGCCCGCGATGCCGCCGGATGGACGGTCAAGGCTCCAACGGGTGCCGTCGAGACGCCCGGCAATGGCCGGTTCTCAGCCGTCGTGCTGGCGCTGCCGGCGCCGCAGGCGGGACCGCTCGCCGCGTCCACCGGCGTGTCGTTCCCGCAGCTGGCGGCCGTGCGCTATGCGCCGTGCTGGGCGCTGATGCTGGCCTTCGACGCGCCGCTCGCGGTCGGTTGGGAGCACCTAAAGCCCTCCGACGGGCCGGTCGCGTGGGTCGCGCGCAACGACAGCAAGCCCGGTCGCAGTCGCGGCCGCGAGACGCTCGTGGTCCATGCCGGGCCGGACTGGTCGCGGCACACCCTCGAGGGGTCTCCGGAGAGCATCGTCGCCGAACTCGAGCCGCACTGGCGGGCCGCCGCCGGCATCTCCGCCACGCCGACTTACGCGGCCGCCCACCGCTGGCGCTATGCGCTCGTCGAGGAGACCGCCGGCGCGACGTTCCTTTTTGACGAGGCGACGCGTCTCGGCGCCTGCGGCGACTGGTGCCTCGGCCCGCGCGTGGAGGCCGCCTTCGACAGTGGCGAGGCGATGGCGGACGCCGTGCTCGCCGGACTGGAGGTCGGCCATGCCGCCTGATCCGCCCGAACTGACGGTCTACTTCGACGGGTCCTGTCCGCTGTGCCGGGCGGAGATCGGCCACTACGCCGCACAGCCCGGGTCCGCCGCCCTGTGCTTCCGCGACGTCTCGGCGGGAGAGGCGGGGCTCGGTCCCGACCTCACCGGCCCGCAGGCGATGGCGCGCTTCCATGTCCGCCGCGCCGATGGTGCACTGCTGTCCGGGGCGGAGGCCTTCGTCGGCATCTGGCGTGTGCTGCCGCGCTGGCGCTGGGCGGCCCGGCTGGCGACGCTGCCGGGGGCAATGACGGTACTGGAGACCGGCTACCGGCTGTTCCTGCCGGTCCGGCCGGCACTGTCGCGCGCATTTGGTGCGCTGCAGCGACGGCGGCGGCGCGACGCCGGGACGGACCACTGATCGTCCCGCCGCCCCGTGCAGGGAGGGCGCCGGGCGCGCGCAACGGATCGCCGCGACGAGCCGGAGATCGGCCTGCGGCGACGCACGCGGCTCAGTCGAGCCGCACCACCACGGACGGCGGGTTGCCGCCGCCGCCCTGGTCTGGCCAGTGGGCGACCGTCAGCACCTGGCCGTCGGTGCGCACCCGCCGGATGGCGGCGCGATCGATGTCGGCGACGAGGACGTGGTCCACGTCGAGCGGGCCCTGGGCGATGACGCCGCTGTCTGGGAAGCCGTCATCGGACGGGCCGTAGAAGCCGGCGGCGCCGCGGTTCGTGTCGAGCGTGCCCGACCACGGCGCGCTGCCCACCGTCGGCACCTGCACGACGACGCACTGGCCTTCGAGCGCGCGGGCGCGGGCACCGGTGCGGACGCGGTGGAAGCCGGCCAGCGTGTCGGTGCAGCTCGGCGCGAGGATGAATTCGGCCCCTGCCTCGACCATCGCCCGGGCGATCAGCGGGAACTCGACATCGTAGCAGATCGCCACCCCGAGCCGGCCGAGGGCGGTGTCGAAGACGCGCACCGGGCCGCCACCGACGATGCCCCACGGGTCGCGCTCGAAGCGCGTCATGACGATCTTCTCCTGCGCCCCGACGCCGCCCGCGGGCGTGTAGAGCCGGGCGACGTTGCGCAGGCGTCCGTCGGGGCCGGGCTCCGGGGCGCTCGGGGCGAGGATATGGACGCGCGCCCGTGCCGCCAGACCGGCGAAGTGGCCGAGCGCCTCCGGCAGCACCGTGTCGATCGCCGCGAGAGCCCGGGACGCATCGGCAGCGACGGCGTCCTCGAACATGCCGGTGAGCTCGAGCATGCCGTATTCGGGGAAGACGACGAGGTCGGCGCCGGTGTCGGCGGCGTCGCGCACGAGGTCGGCGATGCGGTCGGCCCAGGCGGCGAAGGACGCCGGCCGGACGATCTGAAGCTGCACCGCGGCGACGCGGATGCGATCGGGCCCGCGCGTCATCCGAGCGCCTCGGCTGCCGGTGGGGCGCGACTGACGGCAACCGCCGCCGGCTCGAACACCGGCAGCGGCTCGGCGATGCCACGCACGAGATGGGCCCCGGCGGGACGGAAGCGCTCCGGCATCAGGGCGGCGAAGGCGCGCGAGGCGAGCATCGGCTTGCCGAGCTGGCCGCACAGCGAGGAGATGCGCGCCACCTCGTTGACGTCGCGCCCGACGACGGTGAAGTCGAGCCGGTCGAGGGCGCCGACGTTGCCGTAGACCGCCTCGCCGTGATGGAGCGCCACGCCGA
>CAMDHY010000058.1 GCA_945898215.1 Pseudoxanthobacter soli DSM 19599
GCTCGGCGGCCCGGTCGATCCGTTCGCGGAGACGGCGGCCACCGTGCTGCGTGACAGCCGCCCGCCGGCGCCGCTGCGCGGCTCCGCCACCGCCGCCCGCAGCGGCTCCGACGACGCCATGCCGGGCGCCAGCGAACTCGGCATTGCGCCGATGCCGGGCCTCGTCGCCGTCGCCGCCGACGATCCCTTTGCGGAGGAACTGACCGCCCCCGATCGCTCCGAGCCGTTGCTTCTCTCGAACGAGGTGACGGTGCGGGCGATGGACTTCGCCATGCTGAGCGCCCCGGATTGCCGCAGCCTGCCGGCGATCATCGCGGCGGTCGACCTGCCGGGGACCGACGGCCTCTATGCCGGCATCGTGCCCGGCCCGCGCACCGACCGCTTCGCACCCGACGTCGGTGACACGACGATCACCGTCGCTTTGCGCTGATGCCTTTCCCGGTTGGCCGGAGCGCCGGCCGATCCTGAACACCAGACGGCCGTCGCCCCCAGCGACGGCCGTTCTGCTTTTGCGCCCCGGTTCGCGCTGCGCGCCGGCTCGCGCGGGCCCGAGGGGTCGCGGGGTGCCGATCGATCTCAGGCGGACGGGGCGAGGGCGGCGTGGAAGCGTACCGGCTCGCCGCGCCCGGCCTCGACGAGGTCGCCGTCCCAGACGACGCGGATGCCGCGGACGATGGTGCCCACCGGCCGGCCGGTGACGGTGCGCCCGTGATAGGGCGTCCAGGCGGCGCGGGAGGCGACCCAGTCGTCGGTGATCGTCCAGCGGGCGGCCGTGTCCACCACCGTGAAGTCGGCGTCGTAGCCGACCGCGATGCGGCCCTTGCCAGCGATGCCGAACAGCCGCGCCGGGCCGGCGCTCGTCAGGTCGGCGAGGCGCTGCAAGGTGAGCCGGCCGCTCGCGACGTGGTCGAGCATGATCGGCACCAGCGTCTGCACGCCCGTCATGCCGGAGGGCGACTGCGGATAGGGCAGGGCCTTCTCCTCCAGCGTATGCGGGGCGTGGTCGGAGCCGAGGACGTCGACGATGCCCTGCGTCAGCGCGTCCCAGAGGGCGGCGCGGTGGCGGGCGTCGCGCACCGGCGGGTTCATCTGCAGGCGCGTGCCGAGGCGGGGGCCGTCCTCCTCCACCGCCATCGTCAGGTGGTGCGGCGTCGCCTCGACGCTGGCGATGTCGCGGTGGCCGGCGAGGAACGCCATCTCCGCGGCGGTGGAGATGTGCAGGACATGGACGAGCGCGCCTTGGCGGCGGGCGAGACCAACGAGCCGGCGGGTCGCCAGCAGCGCCGCCTCCTCGTCGCGCCAGACGGGGTGTGAGCTCGGGTCGCCGGTGACGCGAAGGCCCTTGCGCGATTCGAGCCGCGGCTCGTCCTCGGCGTGGACGGCGACGCGCCGGCGCGTCTTCGCCAGCACCCGGCCGAGGGCGGCGTCGTCCGGAACGAGCAGGTCGCCGGTGGACGAACCCATGAAGATCTTGATGCCGGCCGCACCCGGCAGGCGCTCCAGAGCGGGGATGTCGTCGACCGTCTCGGCGGTGCCGCCGACCCAGAAGGCGTGGTCGCAGTGCATGCGGCCGCGGGCGCGGGCGAGCTTGTCGGCGAGGCGCCCGGCGGTGACGGTGGTGGGCTTGGTGTTCGGCATCTCGAAGACGGCGGTGACGCCGCCGAGCACTGCCGCCCGGGACCCGGTCTCGAGGTCTTCCTTGTGCTCGAGGCCGGGCTCGCGGAAATGCACCTGGCTGTCGATGACCCCCGGCAGCACGGTCAGGCCGCGGCAGTCCACGACCGTCCCGGCGGCGTGCGCGGGCAGGTCGCCGATGCGGGCGACGCGGCCGTCGCGGACCGCGATGTCGGCCGGGCCGATGCCGCCGATGCCGACGACGGTGCCGCCCTTCAGGATCAGGTCGTAGGTCTCGGCCATGGGTCCTCCTCCGCGCTTCCCTCGCCATAGCGCAGCGACGCCGCCGGGTCGACGACCTCGTCGCACCGGCCGGGGCCGTCCGGCGCCACGCCTCGCTTGACGGCTCCGGACGTGGCAGCGAAGGATGCCGACAAATCGCGGAGCACCGCGATCGACGGGGGGGGGGGCCGTGATGTCGGATCGTAGCAAGGCGGGGCCGTTCGCCGCGAGACGGGCCGGGACCCGATCCGCCGGTTGGCTGTCGCAGGTCTTTCTCGCTCTCGCCCTGATGCTCGCCGGTGCGGCCGGGCCTGCGTTCGCGGCGGAGGAGGAGGCGAAGCCTGCCGCCGCTGGCCACGCCGCCGCTGCCGCGGCCCCGGCTGCCCCGGCGGAGACCTTCGGCCAGGCGCTCGCCGCCGAGATCGCGGCGGAGGAGATCGTCATCCAGCTGGCGCTTGAGGCGTCGCGCGACCAACTGCGCGAGGCGATCGCCTCGGCGCCCGACCTTCCCGAAGCGATCGGCGAGGCGGTCGAGAAGGAGGCGCCGCCCGGCAGCGGCAACTGGCTGCCGTCGGCGCTGGCGGTCGGCGTGGTGTCGGTGCTGATCGGGCTGATCGCCGACTGGCTGTTCCAGAGATGGGCGCGGCGGCGGTGGCTGTCGAAGCTGCCGGCGGCGCCCGAGCACCTGCACCAGCGCATCGGCTGGCTGCTGATCTGCACGGCGATCGGCCTCGCCGGAGCGCTGGTGCTCGGCCTCGTCGCCGTCTTGGCGAAGGAGATCGCCCACGGCATGGCGCCCTACGCGCACCGCACCGTGATGATCATGATCGCCGCCGCCGTGCTGGCGCGCGGCTTCACGGCGATCGTCACGTGCGTGATCGCCCCGCACATGCCGCACCAGCGCGTGCTCAACTTCGACGACCACGAGGCCCGACGACTGACGCGCGACATCAACGTCGTGGTAGTGCTGGCGTTCGTCGTGCTCGCCATCAACGTGTGGCTGCACGGGCTCGCCATCGGGGACGCCCAGCGCGACCTCATCGCCATCGTGATGAGCGCCGTCACCGTGCTGCTCGTCATCGGGGTGTGCGTGGCTAACCGGCGCGCCATCGCCGAGGCGATCCTGCCGCCGACCGGCACCCCGGCGCCGATCTGGAAGCGCTGGCTCGTCTACAACTGGCACCTGTTCGTCATCGTCTACCTCGTCGTCGCCTGGCTGGTGCGCTCGGTGCGGCTGCTGCTCGGCCATCCCGGCGCGGAAGGGCTGACGCTCGCGCCGCTGCCGATCCTGATGATCTGCCTCGGTCTCTACGGCATCGCCGTGCTCGTCATCGAGCGCAGCATGAAGCGCCTGCCGGAGCTCTATGCCGGCCACAATCGCGCCGACGAAGGCAAGCGCATCGCCGACTATCGCGACCTCCTCGAACGCTGTGCGGCGCTCGTCGTCACCTTCGGCGGCATCGCGGTGCTGCTGCACCTGTGGGGCGTCGACTTCATCGGCAAGCCGGACGTCGGCGGGCGCATCTTCGACGTGCTCGTCGTCGTCTTCCTCGGCTGGCTCGCTTACGACGCGGTGAAGATCTGGATCGATCGCAAGATCGCCGAGGAGGACCCGACGCCGCTGCACGCCGAGAATGCCGACGTCGATTCCCGCAACGTGACGATGGGAACGGGCAAGTCGCGCCTCGCCACCATCCTGCCGCTGCTGCGCTTCTTCCTGCTCGCCTCGATCGTCGTGATGGTGGCGATGATGGCGCTGTCGCAGCTCGGCGTCGACATCACGCCGCTGTTCGCCGGCGCCGGCGTCATCGGCCTCGCCATCGGCTTCGGCTCGCGCCGGGCCGTCGAGGACGTCATCTCCGGGGCGTTCTACCTCGTCGACGACGCCTTCCGCGTCGGCGAATACATCGACATCGGCAAGATCAAGGGCACGGTGGAGAAGATCTCCATCGGATCCTTCCAGCTGCGCCACGAGAACGGCCCGCTCAACACCATCCGCTTCGGCGAGGTGTCGTCGATCACCAACTTCTCGCGCGACTGGGCGATCATGAAGCTGCCGCTCCGGCTGCCGCTCGACACCGACATCGAGAAGGTCCGCGAGATCATCGAGAAGGTCGGGCAGGACCTGCTCGAGGACGAGACCTACGGGCCGATGTTCCTCGATCCCTTGACGTCGCAGGGCGTCTACGAGATGGACGATTCGGCGATGATCATCCGCGTCAAGTTCCGCACCAAGCCGAACGACCAGTTCGTGCTGCGCCGCATCGTCTACCACCGCATCCAGGCGGCCTTCCAGCAGGCCGGCATCAAGTTCGCCAACCGCGTCGTGACGGTCCGGGTCGAGGGCGAGCCGGGGACGCCGGAGTATGCGGCGGCGCGCACCCAGGCGATCCAGGCCGGCGCGGTGGAGGCGATCGCGCTCACCGACGAGGCGGCGGCGAAGAAGGCGGGGGTCTGACGGGGAGGTTCGGTCCGGCGGTCGTGCGCGGGGCGACGCGGCAGGCGCCCCGCCAGCGGTCAGGCCGCCGCGAGGCTCTCGAACATCGGCCGGCCGTCGGTGCCGCCGGCGATTTCCTCGACGAGGTTCTCCGGGTGCGGCATCAGGCCGAGCACCTTGCGGTTGGCCGAGCAGATGCCGGCGATGTCGCGCGCCGAGCCGTTCGGGTTGGTGCCCTCGGCATAGCGGAACACCACCTGCCCCTCGCCCTCGAGGCGGTCGAGGGTGGCGGTGTCGGCGAAATAGTTGCCGTCGTGGTGGGCGACCGGGCAGCGAATGACCTGGCCGGCCTGGTAGTGGGCGGTGAAGGGCGTGTCGGCACGCTCGACCGCGAGCTTCACCTCGCGGCAGACGAAGGTGAGGCCGGCGTTGCGCATCAGCGCCCCGGGCAGCAGCCCCGCCTCGGTGAGGATCTGGAAGCCGTTGCAGATGCCGAGAAGGAGGCCGCCGCGCTGGGCGTGGCGGCGCACCGCCGCCATGATCGGCGCCCGCGCCGCGATCGCCCCGGAGCGCAGGTAGTCGCCATAGGAGAAGCCGCCCGGCAGCACGACGAGGTCGACGCCCTCGGGCAGCACCGTTTCGGCGTGCCAGACGGTGGAGGCCTCGGAGCCCGACAGCGTCAGCGCCCGCAGGACGTCGCGCTCGCGGTTGGAGCCGGGGAAGACGACGACGGCGGCTTTCATCGGGCGAACTCTCCTTCGGACAATTCGAGGCGGCACTCGATGCGTTCGACGCGGCCTTCCTGGCGGGCGAGCGTCGCATAGATGTTCTGGATGTCCTGCTGCGTGGCGATCGAGTGGATGCGAACGGCCTGCAGCTCGGCCTTCAGCTCATCGAGCTTGCGATCGAATGTCGTCAGCTTGTCCTGAACCGCCTTCAGGACCTCATAGAGCAGCTCGTTGGTGACCTCGGCCATCGGCGGGGGGCCCTCCGCGATCCGCTGACGAGAGTATCACGCCATCGAAATCATCACGCGACCTCGATCGCGTAGCTCTCGATGACGGTGTTGGCGAGGAGCTTCTCGCACATCTCGGCGACCCGCGCCTTGGCGGCGGCCGGGTCGGTCTCGGTGAGGTCGAGGTCGATGACGCGGCCCTGGCGGGCGGCCTCGACGCCAGAGAAGCCGAGGGCGGCGAGCGCCCCCTCGATCGCCTTGCCCTGCGGATCGAGGACGCCGGACTTCAGGGTGACGACGACGCGGGCTTTCATGGCTGCTCCGGGGCTGCGGTCCGCCGCGCGTCTAGCACTGCAGGGCCCGCGTCGGCAACGCACCCGCCGTCGCGCGCGACGGTGCGGGCCGAGGCCCGCACCGGATGCGACGAACCTCACTGCACCAGGGTGGGGCCCTGGGTGGTGGTGCGGTCGTTGTCGTTGAGGATGCCGAGCCGGCGGGCCACCTCCTGGTAGGCCTCCAGCATGCCGCCGAGGTCGCGGCGGAAGCGATCCTTGTCGAGCTTGTCGTTGGTGACGATGTCCCAGAGCCGGCACGAGTCCGGCGAGATCTCGTCGGCGACGACGATGCGCATCATGTCGCCTTCCCACAGGCGGCCGCACTCCATCTTGAAGTCGACGAGGCGGATGCCGACGCCGAGGAAGAGCCCGGCGAGGAAGTCGTTGACGCGGATGGCGAGCGCCATGATGTCGTCGATCTCCTGGGGATTGGCCCAGCCGAACGCCGTCACGTGCTCCTCGGAGACCATCGGGTCGCCGAGTTCGTCGTTCTTGTAGTAGAACTCGATGATCGACCGCGGCAGCGGCGTGCCTTCCTCGATGCCGAGGCGGGTCGACAGCGAGCCGGCGGCGACGTTGCGCACCACCACCTCGAGCGGGATGATCTCGACTTCGCGGATCAGCTGCTCGCGCATGTTGAGCCGACGGATGAAGTGCGTCGGGATCCCCATGTTGTTCAGGTGGGTGAAGATGTACTCGGAGATGCGATTGTTCAGCACACCCTTGCCGTCGATCACCTCGTGCTTCTTCGCATTGAATGCGGTGGCGTCATCCTTGAAGTGCTGGATGAGCGTACCAGGCTCGGGACCCTCGTAGAGGATCTTGGCCTTGCCTTCATAGACACGGCGGCGACGGTTCATGGGGATGTACCGAGTGGGCTTGAGGAAATCCATAGCCGGGGTCAGGTCTCCGCGGATGAGACGCCGGGTCCGCGAACGACGAGCGTTCGAGCACACGGGCCTTGGGCCATCGGTCGAAGCCGCCACAGCAACGACAAATGCGCAGGAAACGACCCATTCGGCCCGTCCCCCGCGTTCACGGTCGGACCCTACTCGATCCGCCCGGACAGTACAAATGTGGCGCTCCCGCGGTCTCGGCGCGACCGGACCGCGTGGCGTTCCGTGGCACGGCCAAGGGTGCCGGAGTGTCGCCGTTGATTTGGCTCCTCCCCGTCGATATGCAAGGGCTGGCTGGTGCTTCCGGAGGAACCCGATGACCACGTTCGACAACCGCGAGAAGGCCTTCGAGAGCAAGTTCGCGCGTGACGAGGAGCTGCGCTTCAAGGCCGGCGCCCGCCGCAACAAGCTGCTCGGGATGTGGGCGGCGGAGAAGCTCGGCCTCTCCGGCGAGAAGGCGGCCGAGTACGCCGTCTCGGTGGTGCGCGCCGACTTCGAGAAGCCCGGCGAGGAGGACGTCTTCGAGAAGATCCGCGCCGACTTCGACGCCGCCGGGATCGCCCAGTCCGACACGCAGATCCGCACCGCCATGAATGAATTCATGGCGATGGCGATCGACCAGCTGCGCACCGAAGGCTGAGAGTGGCCCACGTCCGCTCCGCACCGATGGACCTCGCCCGCAGGATGCGGGCGGGCGAGACGATCATCACGGCCTGGAGCGGGCTGCCCGACCCGCGCGTCCCGGCGGTGCTCGGCCGCGCCGGCTATCCGGCGATCACCTTCGACATGCAGCACGGGCTTCACGACCTCGCCTCGGTGGCGCTCGGCATTCCCGCCGCCGCCGCCAACGGCGCGGCACCGATCGTGCGGCTGGCGGTCGACGACTTCGCCGGCGCGAGCCGTGTCGCCGACATGGGCGCGGTCGCGATCATCGCGCCGATGATCGAGGACGCGGCCGGCGCGCGGCGCTTGGTCGCACACGTCAAGTATCCGCCGCTCGGCCAGCGCAGCTGGGGTCCTTTCGAGGCGATGGGCGTCGCCGGCATCACCGATCAGCAAGAATGGCTCGCCACCGCGAACGCCGCGACGCTCGCCTTCGCGATGATCGAGACGGCCGCCGCCCATGCGGCGCTCGCCGACATCCTGGCGGTCGAGGGGCTCGATGGTGTCTTCGTCGGCCCATCCGACCTGTCGATCGCGCTCACCGGCGGCCGGCTCGCCGCTTCCGACCCGGCGACGCTCGCGACGGTGCGGGCGATCGGCGAGGCGGCTGTGGCCGCCGGCAAGCTCGCCGGCGTCTATTGCCAGAACGCCGAGGAGTTCGCCTCGATGCAGGCCGCCGGCTTCCGCCTGATGGCGCTCGGTCACGATTCCGGCCTGCTTGCGGCCGCCGCCGCGGCGACGCTCGCGCCCCTGAAGCGCTGAGGCTTGCGCCGGCGCCCACGGGCGCCGGGATCCGAGGACGAGGGCTTCCCGTCAGCAAGGACGGTCGGTCACGACGAGCGCGGTGTGGTCACAGCGGGCAGCCTTGCGCGCGGGCGCGGGCGAGGCGGGGCGGCGGATCGACGAAGCCGCCCGGCTGGTTGAGCGTGCGGTCGTGGATGCGCGCCGCGATGGCGTCGGCGGCGGCCATACACCCCTCCTTCGAATAGATCGTCCCCTTCACCTGCACGGTCGCGGCGAGCGCCCGCACGAAGGCTTCGAGCAGCACCGGGTCCGGCGCCCGCGGGGTGCGCCAGAAGTCGTCGAGGGGGCCGGGGTCGACGAGGCCGGGAATGTCGTAGATCGCCGGCGCCAGCGTCTTCACCGGTGTTCCCCATTGCAGCGCCTCGAGGCCGGCGGAGGAGTTGACGGTGACGACGCCGCGGCTCGCCCGGACGAGGGGCGCGAGGCCGCCGCCGTCGGCGAAGAGGACGCGGCCGCGCAGGCCGTTCGCGGCCGCCAGCCGGTGGACGGCGGTGCGCCAGCCCTCGAGACCGTTGTCGAGCGGGTGGTTCTTGACGACCAGCAGGGTGCCGTGCGGCGCGTGGGCGTGGAACGAGGCGAACACCTCGGCGAGCGCCGGCCGCAGGCTGCCGTAGGGGGAGTGGTCGCGGATCTGGAAGTCGCCCTCGAGCTGCATGGCGAAGACGAAGAAGGGGGTGCGCGCGTCGACGAGGGCCGCGAGCAGCATCTCCGCGGCCGTCTTGCGGCGGCGCTCGGTGAGAAGCCGCAGGCCCCAGGCCGGGTAGTCGGCGAAGGGGTGGTGGATGGTGTGGCGCCGGTAGCCCGGATGCAGGAACCAGAACAGGGCGTTCGCGAGGTTGTAGACGAGGTCCGGCACCGCCTGGGCGGCGAAGGAGCCACGGTAGCGCAAGGTGAGGTCCGGCGCCGGCACGGCGGCGGCGACGGCGCGGATCGCGTCGGGATCCTCGGGAAAGTGCGAGCCGGTGGCGGTGGCGTCGCGCTCGATCGTCATGAAGTCCGGCCGCAGGTAGCCGAGCTCGGTCGCCGCGACGACGATGCCGCGCTCGCGCGCCGCTTCCGCCGCGGCACGGTGGTAGATTCGCCGGTCGCCGTGGAGCACGAGGTCGGTGACGGCGTGCTTGTCCATCAGCTTGCCGACGAAGGCCGGGAAGTTCGCCACCGAGCCGCGGTAGGCGACGGCGCCGCGGCGTCGCCAGTCGAGACTGTCGCCGAGGCAGAGGTCGATGCGATGGACGGCGTGGCCGCGGGCCTCCAGCCGGTCGCCGATCATGGCGTAGAGCGGCGACAGCGGCCCCTGCAGGAACAGCGTCGAGCGCCGTCCGGGCGGTGGAGCGGTGCCGCCGTCGCTCACGGGCGGGACGCCCCGGCCGGCTCGGTGACGACGTCGACCGCCGCGTCCATGCCAAGGGCGCGGGCGCGGACGAGACGCGGCGGCGGGTCGACGAAGGCGCCGGGTTCGTTGACGCGGTCGGCGAGCAGGCGGTCGGCGGCTTCCGTGATCGCGGCGGCGCGGCCTTCGGCGGTGTAGAAGCAGCCCTTCACCTGGGTGGCGGCGGCGAGCAGCCGCACGAAGGCATCGCGGAGTTCGGCATCCGGCCGTGCGGCGGTCGTCCAGAAGGCGTCGAGATCGCCCTGGAAGGTGAGGCCGGGCACGTCGAAGACGGCGACGCCCAGCACCGCCACCGGGCAGTCGAGCCGGAGCGCGTGCAGTCCGACGGTGGAGTTGACGACGACGCACCCCTCCGCCTTGCCGAGCAGGCGGTAGAGGTCGCCGCCGTCGATGACGTCGACGCGGTCGGCGAGGCCGAGCTCGCGGGCGACGATGCGCGCCACCATCGGCCAGCGCTCGATGCCGGGATCGAGGGGGTGGATCTTGACGACGAGGCGCGTCTGCTGCGGCGCGTGCTCGGCGAACGACAACATCACCTTGCGGATGACCTCGCCGAGGTCCTCGAAGGGCGAGTTGTCCTGGATCTGATAGTCGCTCTGCAGCTGCATCGGCAGCACGAAATAGGGCGTTCCGCCTGTGACGAGGCGCTCCACCGTGGCGCGGGCGCGGCGCTCCTTGAAGGGCTCCAGCGCTAGCTTCGGCACCCACGACAGGTAGTCGTGCAGAGGATGGTAGTAGGCGCTCGAGCGGTAGCGCGGGTGTAGGTACGGAGCGAACACCTGGGCGAGGTTGTACACGACCTCGTGGAAGGCCTCGGTGCGGAACGGGTAGCGGTAGCGCACCGTGGCGTCCGGCTCGGGCAGGGCCGCGGCGGCGGCGCGGATCTGCTCGGCATCGTCGGGGAAGTGGGAATAGACCCCCATGCCGTCGCGCTCGAAGGTGATCCAGTCGGGGCGCAGGTAGCCGAACTCGACGGCGGTGACGCGGGCGCCGCGGGCGCGCGCCACGGCGCCGGCGACGCGGTGGTAGGGGTAGCGGTCGGCGTAGAAGAGGACGTCGGTGACGCCTTCCCGCGCCATCAGGGCGGCGACGAAGCCCTGCCACTCGGCGAAGCTGCCGCGGTAGTTGATGGCGCCCGGGCGGCGCCAGTAGAGGCGGTCGCCGGCGGCGAGATTGACGCGCACGACGCGCTCGCCACGCCGCAACAGCTCGTCGGCGAGCTCGGCGAAGAAGGTGGACGGTGGGCCCTGCAGGAACAGGAAGACGCGGCGGAACGCGCTCGACATCGGGTCCGGGGTTCCTCACCCTTGCCGCGGCCGGCGCCGGACGGCCTGATCGCCCCGGCGCCGCTCGGCCGTCGGGTCCGAGTCTCGAGGGCGTCGCAGAGGGCGCGGTCGAAGCGTCGGGTGGCGGTTGCGGGACCGCGGTGCATAGCGCGCGCCGCCCGGGCGATCAAGCCGGGCGGCGACGCGGGCTCGCGACGGGCGTCAGTGCGTGCGCGACAGCGTGAAGCCGACGACGTCGGCAAGCGCCCGGCGGAACGGCGAGGGGGCGAGGCCGTCGAGGGCTTCGATCGCTGCCGCGCCGAAGCCGCGAGCGCGCTCGAGCGTCGCCGTGATGGCGCCGTGGCGGGCGAGGTGGCCGATGGCGGTCCCGAGGTCGGCGTCGCGGACGTCGCCCTCCTCGATGCAGCGCCGCCAGAACGCCCGTTCGTCCGGCGAGCCGGCGGCGTAGGCGAGGATCACCGGCAGGGTGATCTTGCCCTCGCGCAGGTCGTCGCCGACGCGCTTGCCGAGCTTCTGGCTGGAGCCGCCATAGTCCAGGGCGTCGTCGACGAGCTGGAAGGCGAGGCCGAGATTGAGGCCATAGGCGGAGAACGCGGCGCGCTCGGCCGCACCGGCGCCGGCGACCACCGGGCCGACCTCGGCGGCGGCGGCGAACAGCACCGCCGTCTTCGCCCGCACGACGGCGAGGTAGGTCGCCTCGTCGGTCTTGAGGTCCTTGGCGGCGTCGAGCTGCATCACCTCGCCCTCGGCGATGACCGCCGCGGCGCTGGAGAGAATGTCGAGGGCTGTGAGCGAGCCGACCTCCACCATCATCTTGAAGGCCTGGCCGAGCAGGAAGTCACCAACGAGGACGCTCGCCTGGTTGCCCCACACCATGCGCGCTGCCGGCTTACCGCGCCGGAGGTCGCTCTCGTCGACGACGTCGTCGTGCAGCAGCGTCGCGGTGTGCATGAATTCGACGGAGGCGGCGAGCTTGATGTGGCCCTCGCCGCCATAGTCGAAGTGGGCGGCGCTCGCGAGCGTCAGCATCGGCCGGAGCCGCTTGCCGCCCGACGAGATCAGGTGGTTGGCCACCTCCGGGATCATCTGGACGTCGGAGCCCGTGCGCGACAGGATCATCGCGTTGACGCGCGCCATGTCGGCGGCGGTGAGCCGGACGAGATCGTCGATCCCCGTATCGTCGGCCGCGCGTTCCGCGACCGGCTGGGCCAAAGCCACGCCTGCTCTCCCGATTTGCCTTCGTCGTGCGGGAGGATAGGGAGTAGGGCGGGGCGCGACAAGAGACGCGCAGCGGCGCGCACCGCCGCATCGACACAGTGTGGCCCGGCGCGGACGGGCCGGGAGGACGGATGGAAGAGATCCTGAGGACGAACGACCCGGCGACGCTCTCCTTCGCCGAGGCGCTGCTCAAGGAGGCGTCGATCGGCTACGCCGTGCTCGACAGCAACATGAGCGTGCTGGAGGGCTCGCTCGGCATCCTGCCGCGCCGGGTGGTGGTCCAGCAGGACCGGGCGGCGCAGGCGCGCGCCATCCTGTCGGAAGCCGGGCTTGGCGGCGAGCTCGCCCCCGTCCGGTGACGATGCCCGTCGACGGCGGCGAGGCGCCGGAGACGACGACGGACCTGCTGCTCGGCGGCCGCATCGCCGTGGTGCAGCCGGCCCGCGGCCATCACCGCGCCGGCACCGACGCTCTGCTCCTCGCCGCGGCGGTCCCCGGTGATGCCGAGGGCCTCGTCGTCGACCTCGGCGCCGGCTGCGGCACGGCCGGGCTCGCCGTCGCCGCGCGTTGCCCGGCGGCGCTTGTGACGCTGGTCGAGCGCGAGCCGTTGCTGGCCCACCTCGCCCGCGCCGCGCTGATCGTGCCGGAGAACGCCGGCTTCGCCGACCGCGTCGCCGTGGTGGAAGCCGACATCGGCGCGCCGGAGGCAGAGCGGGTGGCGGCGGGGCTGTCGCGCGGCGGCGCGACGCATGTCATCCTCAACCCGCCTTTTCATCCCCCCGGGGCGGTGCGTGCTTCACCGGACGCCGGACGCGCCGCGGCCCATGTGCTGGCCCCCGACGGCCTGGAGCGCTGGCTGAGGACGGCGGCGTGGGCGCTGGCACCGGGCGGTGTTGTCGCGGTGATCTTCCCGGCCGACGGGCTCGACCGGCTGCTCGCGGCGCTCGAGGGACGCTTCGGGGCGGTGGCGATCCGGCCGGTGCATCCGCGGGCCGGAGCGCCGGCGATCCGCGTCGTCATCCGCGCGAGACTCGGCAGCCGCGGGCCGATGACGCTGTGCGACCGGCTGGTGCTGCACGCCGGCACGGGGTCGGCGTGGACCGCGGAGGCGGAGGCGATCGTCCGCGACGCGGCGCCGCTGGCGTTCGCCTGAAGCGGGTCGGCGCGGCTGACGGCTGGCCTTTTCGCGCGCGTCCCCTGTCAGGCGGCGGGTGCGTCGAGCGGGGCCGCGGCGACCCACCACGGCTGGCCGAGGCCGGTGATGCGGGCGGCGACGCGGCCGGCCGCGGCGGCGTCGGCGGTCAGCGCGAACACCGTCGCGCCGGACCCCGACAGCCGGGCGATCAGAACCTCGCGGTCGGCCCCGAGCGCGGCGAGCACGTCGGCGATCGCCGGCGCGACGCCGACGGCCGCGGACTGGAGGTCGTTGCGGCCCTGCCGCAGCCAGGCGGCGAGGGTGGCGGCGTCGGTGAAGCGGGCGGGCAGCGGCTGCAGGGCTGGGTTGTCGCGCCGGGCGAGGCGGGCGAACACCGCCGGCGTCGGCACCGCGACCCCCGGGTTGACCAGCACGATGCCGGCGGGCGGCAGGTCGACGAAGCGCTCGACGACGTCGCCGATGCCGATGGCGCGGAGCGGCCGGGCGTGCACGCACATGGCGACGTCGGCACCGAGCGGGCGGCCGATGGCGGCGATGCGGTCGGGGCCGAGGCGGAGGCTCCACAGCCGGTCGAGGGCGCGCAGCGTCGCAGCCGCGTCGGCCGAACCGCCGCCGAGGCCCGCGGCGACGGGCAGGACCTTGGTCAGGCGGATGTGGGCGGCGCCGAGCGGAGCCCCGGTGATCGGCGAGCCGCCACCCCGGACGTCTGGTGAGGGGTGCGGGCCCTCGGGGGCGCCGTCGCCGGCCGCTTCGGCGAGGCGGGCGGCGGCGCGCAGCACGAGGTTGTCGGGGCCGGTCGGGACGGCGCCGGCGAACGGGCCGTCGACGGTCAGGGTCGAGCCCTCGCCATCACCGGCCGCCGTCACCGTGACGGTGTCGGTGATCGGCGGGAAGGCGACGAGGGTGTCGAGGGTGTGGAAGCCGTCGGCGCGCCGGCCGGTGACGTGGAGGGCGAGGTTGACCTTGGCCCGTGCCGGCTCGCTCACCGGGACGGGACGGCCCGCCCTCGAACCGAACTCGGCCGGATCGGGAGCCGAGCGTTGCTCCGGCACTCGCCCAAGTCCGGGCCGTCCGGCCGGACCCGCCGCACGCTCCCGCGCCGGGTCGTCCACCTCAGTTCGGCGCGGCGGCGGGGGCCGGCTGCTGGCCGCCGGCATCGGCGGCGGTGGCCGGCGTCGGTGGCGGCAAGCCCTTCTCGAGCTTGGCGAGGATCTTCTCGAGATCGGCCGGCTCGGGCTTGCTGTCGCGGGCGTGCGACCACTGGAAGCGGGCCTCGAGCTTGCGCCCGACCATCCAGTAGGCGTCGCCAAGATGGTCGTTGATGACCGGGTCGTTCGGCATCATCTCGACCGCGCGCTCGAGCTCGGCGACGGCCTCCTCGTAGCGGCCGAGGCGGTAATAGGCCCAGCCGAGGCTGTCGACGATGTAGCCGTCGGTCGGGCGCAGATCGACGGCCTTCTGGACCATCTCGAGCGCCTGGTCGAGGTTGCGGCCCATGTCGATCCAGCTGTAGCCGAGATAGTTCAGCACCAGCGGCTGGTCGGGAGAAAGTTCGAGGGCGCGCTGGAAGTCGGCCTCGGCCTTCTCCCACTGCTTCGAGCGCTCGTAGGAGATGCCGCGCTGGTAGAACAGGGTCCAGTGGCGGCGGTCCGGCGCCTTCACGCTGTCGATTCCGAGGGTGTAGGCGGCCGCCGCCTCGGCGAAGAGATCGCGCGAGCGCAGCACGCTGCCCAGCGCGACCACCGCCTCGAGATCGCTCGGGTCCTCCTTGACCAGGGCGTCGAGCACCGAACGGGCCTCGTCGGCGCGCTCCAGCGCATTGAGGTTGAGGCCGAGCTGGGTGCGGGCGTCGCGCGACAAGGGCGAGGTCGGCGGGATCGTCTCGAGGATCTCGACCGCCTCCTCCGACTGCTCGAGCCGCTCGTGCAGCCCGGCGAGCGCCATCGCGGCGAGGCCGGACTTGGGCTCGAGCAGCAGCGCCAGCTGCAGGTAGGCGGCGGCGAGTTCCTCGCTGCCCTCCCGCGAGATCGCCGTGCCGAGCGCGAACAGCGCCTCGGCGACGCCGGCCTGCGGGCTCTCGACGAGCGGCGGCGGCGTCCGGCCGGCGGCGATCTCGGTCTTCAGCGAGGTGATGATCGGATGGGTGCCGACGGTCGCCGTGTAGCGGTCGAGGACGCCCTCCGCCTCCTTCGCCGCGCCGTCGCGGGCGAGGGTGCGGGCATAGGCGTCGACGATGCGCAGCATCGACGGCTCGTTGTCGTAGGCGACGGCGAGCCGGCGGCGCGCCTCGGCGTGATCGCCGAGATAGTCGGCGATGATGCCGCCGTGGAAGGTGGTGAAGGCGGTGTAGAGGTCGGGCCCGCGCAGCGTGTCGAGGCGGTTCAGCGCGGCGGCGCGGTCACCCTCGGCGGCGTAGGTCCAGGCGCCGACGAGGGCGGCGGTGAGATCGGCGAGCGGCCCGCGGGCGTGCTCGCCGACGACCTTGCGGGCGGCGGCGGTGTCACCGCGCTTGAGGTCGAGCACCGCCTGGGCGAGGCCGGCGAGGCGGTTGGTGTCGGCGCGCGGCGGCAGCCGCCCAGCGAGCGCCGCGGCCTCCTCGATGTCGCCGCTCGCCAGCGCCAGCGTGAAGGCGCGCTCGATAAGCTGCGGATTGTCGGGATCGTCCGCCAGGGCTTCCTTGTAGAACTCCGCGCCGGCGGCCATGTCGCGGGCCGAGCCCGCGAGCCTGGCGGCGAGATAGTTGCCGGACAGCGACGTCGATCCCGGCAGCACGATGCGGATCGCCGCCGGATCGGCCTCGGCGGTGGCCGCCGCCGGGGTGAGGGCGGCGAGCACCATCGCCAGCGCCACTCCCGGCGCGCAGGACCGGAGGACGATCCGGCGGGGAGCCGGGGCGGAGCGCGGGCCGAGGGCCCGATCGGTGCGAATGGGCGTCATCCAGGCAGGATGGCGCGCCATGCCGCCGGATTCAAGGCTGACGCGGCTGCGGCACGGCGGCCGCACCCGCAGGGACCGCCGGATCAGTCGCGGGCGCGCTCGACGTAGGAGCCGTCGGCGGTCATCACGACGACGCGGGTGCCGGTCGCGATGTGCGGCGGCACGGCGGTGCGCACGCCGTTCGAGAGCATCGCCGGCTTGTAGGACGAGGAGGCGGTCTGCCCCTTCATCGTCGGCTCGGTCTCGACGATCTCGAGCGTGACGCGTTGGGGAAGCTCGATCGCCACCGGCACGCCCTCGTGCAGGCTGAGCTTCACGGTCATGTTCTCCTGCAGGTAGACGGCCTGCTCGCCGATGACGTCGGCCGGCACCACCACCTGGTCGAAGGTCTCGCCGTTCATGAAGGTGTGGCCGTCGGCGTCCTGGTAGAGATACTGGAAGTCGGCCGCCTCGATGAAGGCGCGCTCGACCTGCTCGGTGGTGCGATAGCGCTCCGACACCTTCACGCCGTCGCTGATGCGGCGCATGTCGAGCTGCGTCACCGGCGTGCCCTTGCCGGGGTGGATGTTTTCGGCCCGCAGCACGGCATAGAGCCGACCGTCGACCTCGATGACGTTGCCCTGCCGGAGCGAGCTCGCCTGCACCTTCACGAGAGTTTCCCTTCAGTCTAAGAAGCGCGCGGTTTCTATAGTTTTTTCCGCCGTCCGCCGCAATGACGGCGCGGCGACGAGGGATTTCAGGGGTGGAGAGCACGCAGACGCCGTGGTGGCGGGCGGACGTTCTGGCGGACCGCCGCCCGTTTCTGGCGGCGCGCGGGCGCATCGTCGCGGCGATCCGCGGCTTCTTCGCGGAGCGGGACTTCGTCGAGGTCGAGACGCCGATCCTGCAACGCTCGCCCGGCAACGAGGTGCATCTTTCGGCCTTCGCCACGGAGCGGATCGCGCCGGACGGCGCCCGCGACCGCCTCTACCTGCACACCTCGCCGGAGTTCGCCTGCAAGAAGCTCGTCGCCGGCGGCGTGCCGCGGCTGTTCACGCTGGCGCGCGTGTTCCGCAACGGCGAGCGCAGCCGCCTGCACCACCCCGAGTTCACGATGCTCGAATGGTACCGGGCGAACGAGCCCTACGAGGTGCTGATCGAGGATTGCTCGGCGCTGATGCGAGTGGCCGCCGCGGCGGCGGGGATGAATGTGCTCGGCTTCGACGGCGAGACGGTCGACCCGGCCGCGCCGGTCGAGCGCGTCACCGTGGCGGAGGCGTGCCTGCGCCACGGTATCGACCTGCTGGCGACCCTCGGCGATCCCGACCGGCCCGACCGAGAGATGCTGGTGGCGATGGCGCGGGCGGCCGGCGTGCGCGTCGCCGAGGACGACACCTGGTCGGACGTGTTCACCCGCATCCTCGTCGACAGGGTCGAGCCGGCGCTCGGCCGCGGCCGTGCCTCAGCGCTGACGGAGTATCCGGCGCCGGAGGCGGCGCTCGCCCGCCGCAAGCCGGGCGACCCGCGCGTCGCCGAGCGCTTCGAGCTGTTCGCCTGCGGCGTCGAGCTCGCCAACGCCTTCGGGGAACTGACCGACGCCGACGAGCAGCGCCGCCGCTTCACCGCCGACATGGACGAGAAGCAGCGCCGCTACGGCGACCGCTATCCGCTCGACGAGGACCTGCTGGCCGCGGTGGCGGCGATGCCGCCGACGAGCGGCATCGCGCTCGGGCTCGACCGGCTGGTGATGCTGTCGACCGGTGCCCGCCGCATCGAGGACGTGCTCTGGGCGCCGGTGGCGGCGTGAAACGGGGACGGGCACCCGCCCGGGCCGATCGCTCTCAAACGAGCGCCGATCCCGTCTTGCCAGGCCGCGCCGTTGCCGCTATTTGACGACCCCATCAGACCGTAATACAGTACGACGGTCGTTAAGAAATGGAGGTCGCCTGTGTCTTCCGGACCCGTCAAGCTTGGGATCATCGGCCTTGGCCGCTGGGCCCACGTGCTCACCCGCGCCGCCAAGAAGTCGGACAAGCTCGAGATCGTCGCGGGTTTCAACCGCTCGGCCGAAAAGCGCGAGAGCTACCATCGCGACACCGGCATCGCCGTCTATGACGACCTCAAGGTGATGCTCGCCGATCCGTCCATCGAAGGCGTCATCCTGACGGTGCCGAACGAGCAGCACCTGCCTGTGGCGGCCGAGGTCGCGGCGGCCGGCAAGCACGTCTACACCGAGAAGCCGATTGCCTCGACCCTCGAGGAAGGGCTGCAGATCGCGGCGCTGGAGCGCCAGCACGGCGTGACGGTGACCGTCGGCCACAGCGCCCGGCTCCTCGCCGGCATCCGCCTGATGCGGGCGGCGATCGATTCCGGCGAGCTCGGCACCGTCGGCTTCATCGAGGCGAACTTCTCGAACGAGCGCGCCCTCGAGCTCACCCCGCAGACCTGGCGCTGGTACAACCACCGCGCCCCGGGCGGGCCGCTGTCGCAGCTCGGCATCCACATGTTCGATCTCGTCCACTATCTCGGCGGCGACATCGTCTCGGCCTCCTCGACCTCGTCGAAGCTGTCGCCGGTGGGTGCGGAGGTCGACGACCAGTCGATGACGCTGCTCAAGTTCGCCGACGGCAAGATCGCCTATGTCGGCACCTGCTGGACGTCGCCGGGCATCTTCGCGGTGCGCGTGTTCGGCTCCAAGGGCCTGATGCACTACGAGATCGACTTTGGGGTGTGGGACGATCCGGACCAGATCCACAAGTCGTCGTCGCTCTACATCCAGCGCGGCAAGGACGGCTTCGCCAAGCGCGAAGTGCTGGCCGAGCCGGAGTCCGACATGTTCAAGGCGGAGCTCGAGCTGTTTGCCGAAAGCTGCCGGTCGGGCAAGCCGAGCGAGCTGTCGGCGTACAACGGCAACGTCGCCGTGGCGTGCTGCTACGCGGCGCTGAAGTCGCTTTCCGAAGGCGGCAAGCACGTGCCGCTCGCCGACATCTACCAGGCGTCGAACCAGAAGCTCGCCGCCCAGGGCCAGAAGGTCGCCTGACACGCCAAACGCGGGGCGCCGCGCACGCGGCGCCCCGCCGACATTGCGCGCCAAGCACGGGCCGGCAGCGACCGGTCCGGCCCAGAAACGGATGGACCGATGCTGCCGAGCCGCTACTTCTACGACCTGACGCAGCCGGAGATCGCCGAGCACTTCAAGCGGTCCGGCCTCGTCATCATGCCCGCGGGCAGCGTCGAGCAGCATGGTCCGCACCTGCCGACCGGCACCGATTCGATCGCAGCCAGCGTCATCGCCCACGCCGTCGCCGAGCGCATGGACGGCATCGTCCTGCCCGGCACGCAGCTCGGCGTGACGCCGATGCACGCCCCCTTCGCCGGCACCATCACGCTGACGCCCGAGACCTACATGCGGCTCGTCATCGAGACCTGCTCATCGACGGCCAAGCACGGCGCCAAGTACCTGCTCATCCTCAACTGGCACGAGGGCAACATCCCCTCGCTCGCCATCGCGGCCGAGGCGCTGCACCGCCAGCATGGCATGACGGTGCTGACCGTACAGGCCTGCTACGTCGCCAACGAGCTGTTCGGCCACCAGTGCGGCGGCCTCACCCACGGCGGCGAGATCGAGGCGCTGGCGGTGATGTCGAACCGGCCGGACCTCGTCCACCTCGACCGGGTGGACTACTCGTCAGACCATTCGCACGGCCACCACATGGACAAGCTGCGGCGCACCCACAGCTACCAGCCGGTGCTGACCGACATCCGCTGCATCGCGCCGACCGGCTGGTACGGCGACCCGAAGAACGCCACCGCCGACCGCGGCGAGGAACTCGTCGCCACCGTGGCCGACTCGATCACCACCGAAGCGACGGAGATCTTCAAGCAGCTCGACGCCGTGCTCGGCGGCGGCACCGCGGAGGTCCGCAGCTTCCGGCAGGCGGTCTGATGGCCGTCGTCGTCCCGCTCGCCGACGCCCGCCTCCTCTCGCTGCCGGGGCGGGTGTCGCGCGAGATCGTGGGCGCGAGCACGGGTGCCCGATCGGTGGCGGTGCGCCACGTCACCATCGAGCCCGAAGGGCCCGGTGGCCCGGGCCGCGGCAAGCACGTCCACGACGGCTTCGAGGAGGTGATGATCATCGTTTCCGGCGAGGGCGTCACCGAGTGCGACAGCGGCCGGCTGCCGGTGAAGCCGGGCGACACCATCCTGATGCCCGCCGGCGAGCGCCACGCCACCCGCAACACCGGCAGCGAGCCGCTGGTGATGCTCTGCTTCTTCCCGGTCGTCGAGGTCGCCGCGGGAACGCGCGAATTCCCGCCCGAGAGCCAATCCGGACAGACCTGATGACCGCTTCCGTCTCCTCGCCCGCCGGCGCCGCTGCGGCCGCCGACGTTCTCGTCCTGCGCCCCGAGGCCGATTTCGCCCGCGTCGGCGCGCTGCCGCCGGCCGGCCTCGACGTCGCCTACACCGGTCCGACCGATCCGGACCTGAAGGCGCGCATCGCAGCGGCGAAGGCGCTCGTCATCCCCGCCGTCGGGCCGAAGCTCGCCCCCGACCTGTTCGAGGGCGCGAAGCTGTCGCTGGTGCAGGTCACCGGCGCCGGCCTCGACCGCCTCGACAGGGCGGCGATGCAGGGCTTCGGCATCCCCGTCGCCAACGTGCCGGGCGGCAGCAACGCCGCGCTCGCGGAGTACGCGGTGTCGACGGCGCTGGTGCTGCTGCGCCGCCTCTCCTGGGGCCACGCGGAGATCCGCGCCGGCCGCTATGTGGAATCGCGGGCGCAGCAGCTTGCCGAGAACCTCGGCGGGCTCGGCGGCCTGACGATCGGCGTCGTCGGCTTCGGCGTCATCGGCGCCGCGGTGGCGGCCGCCTTCCACCGTATGGGCAGCCGCATCGTCTACTACGACCCGGCTCCCGCCGACCCGTCGGCGGCCGAGGCGATCGGCGCCGAGGCGCTGCCGCTCGACCGGCTGCTCGCCGAAGCCGACGTCGTGACGCTGCACGTGCCGCTCCTGCCGGCGACCACCGGCCTGATCGGCGCCCGCGAGCTGTCGTCGATGAAGAAGACGGCGGTGCTGATCCAGGCCGCCCGCGGCGGCATCGTCGACGAGGCGGCGCTCGCCGCAGCACTCGAGGCCGGCGACATCGCCGGGGCGGCGGTCGACGTCTATTCCGTGGAGCCGCCGCCGGCCGACAATCCGCTCGTCGCCATCGGTGAAGCCGGCGCGGCGCGCCTGCTGCTGACGCCACACATCGCCGGCGTCACCCGCCAGTCGGCGGCGACGCTGTTCCGGGCGTCGTGGGAGAACGTCGAGCGGGTGCTGCGCGGCGAGGCGCCGAAGCACCGCGTCTACTGAGGCGGCCGTAATCTCGACCCTCGGCCAGACTATGGTCACTCCTGCCGCGCGAGACCCGTGGCTGCCGGCATCGCCGGCATTGGCGCGGCACGGCTAGGGAGGGGGTGCTGAATGTCCGTCGGATCGTTACGCGCCGTGGTGCTCGCCATCGCACTGACCCACGCGCCGCTCGCGGTCGGTGCGCAAGAGGGGCCGCAGGGCCCGATCGAGATCACTGTCGGATCGGGCGCGGGCGCGACGCCGGACCTGATGATGAAGCGGGTGGCGCGGGTGCTGGGGGAGACCGGGCTCGTCCCACAACCGATCGTCGTTACCAACCGTCCCGGCGACAACTGGGCGGTCGCGACGAGATACGTCCTCAGTCAGGAGGGCAACCAGAACCTGTTGGTGGCGATCGTCCCTACCCTCCTCACCAACCCCATTCTCAGGAAACAGCCGAAGACATACGACCAGTTGTCGCCCGTCGGCATGTTGGTACGGATGAACCTCGTGCTGGTTGCCCGGGCGGATGGCGCGGACGCCGACCTCGCCGCCATGACGACGCGCGTCCGGCGGAGCGGCGACGTGTCGGTGAGGTTCGGCGGTGCGAACGTCGGCACCACCGATCATATCGTTGCCTCCCTGATCGACCGAGCGACAGGCATCCGGTTCCGCTATGTGCCGTTCGATGGCGGTGGTGATCCACTGATGTCGGCCTTCTGGGACGGCAGCGTCGACGTGATCCTGCTCACCCTGGACGAGGCGGCGCCGCTGATCGAGAACGGCCGGGTCCGGCCGCTTGCCGTGCTCGCCGACGAGCGGGTCGATATCGGGGTCTACGCGAACGTGCCGACCGCGCGGGAGCAGGGTGTCGATGTCGTGTGGAGCTCCTGGTACGGCATTGCCGGCGCTCCGGGCCTGACGTCCGATGTCGTCGCATGGTGGGACGACAAACTGTCCCGCATGATCGAGACAAAGGCCTGGCATACGACGATGGAAGACAACTTCCTCGTCACCGAATACGTCCCGTCAAGCGAGACGAGGGCGGTGCTCGACCGGATCCACGAGCACTACGCAACCGTCATCGAGGACCTCGACCTCGCCGACAAATAGAAAGGTGCCGCAGCCCCCATGACGTTCTACGTCATCGATCCGCCGACCGTGCCGAGCGTCGCCGTCGCCGGCGGCAGCGCGCGCTTTCCGGTCCGCCGCATCTTCTGCGTCGGCCGCAACTATGCGGCGCACACCCGCGAGATGGGCTTCGAGCCGGAGCGCGAGCCGCCGTTCTTCTTCTCCAAACCGGCCGATGCGGTGATCGATTCCGGTCGCGTCATGGCCTATTCGCGCGACACCACCGAGCTCCATCACGAGATTGAGCTCGTCGCCGCCATCGGCCGCGAGGCGATCGACGTCTCGGCGGCCGACGCGCTGTCCCATGTCTGGGGCTATGCCGCCGGCATCGACTTCACGCGGCGCGACCACCAGTTCAGGGCGCGCGACAGCGGCCGGCCGTGGGATCTCGGCAAGGGCTTCGACGAGTCCGCCCCGTGCGGTCCGCTCCGCCCGGCAAAGCCCGGCGAGGATCCGGCGGCGGGGCGCATCTGGCTGTCGGTGAACGGCGTCGTGAAGCAGGACGGCGACCTATCGGAGATGATCTGGAAGCTGCCCGAGATCATCGCGATCCTGTCACACTCGTTCGAGCTGAAGCCGGGCGACCTCATCTACAGCGGCACGCCGGCCGGCATCGGACCGGTGAAGCCCGGCGACGTGATCGCCGGCGGCGTCGAGGGCTACGGCGACCTCAGCCTGACGATCGGGCCGGCGAAGTAGGCTGCAAACCGGCGACCGGCGCGGTGGCGCGCCGGTTCGCTCAGGCGTTCACCGCCTCGGCGGAGAGCAACGTCATCACTTCGTGGGCGGCGTTCTCGACTTCGCGCCGGGTGATCCGCTCGGCGGCGCCGCCGTCGCCGTGCTCAATGGCTGCCAGAATGTCGCGCAGACCCTGGATGCTCTCGCTGGACCGGTCCGGCGAGCGCTTCGGGTGGGCGAGGCCAAGTGCCCGCCACCGCCAGATGCGGGCATGCAGGGCGGCGATCATCAGCGACAGCGCCTCGCTGCCGGCACCGGCGAACAGGGTGTCGTAGAAGCGGTTCTTGGCGGCGAGGATCGCCTCGGGCGAATCGTGCTGGTAGGCGTGGATGGTGCTGTCGAGCGCCAGCCGCAGCGCCGCGATGTCCTTCGGCGCGTGGTTGGAGACGAACATCCGCGCCGCCAGGCCCTCGAGCACCGAGCGGATGAGATAGAGATCCTTCGCCTCGCCGATCGTCAGCTTGCGGACGACGGGTCCCTTGTTGGGGATGATGTCGACGATGCCTTCCGTCTCGAGCTGGCGCAGCGCCTCGCGGATGACCGTGCGCGAGACGCCGGTCATCTCGATGAGCTCGCGCTCGACCAGCCGCTCGCCGGGGGCGATGCGGCCCTCGATGATGGCCGTGCGCAGCGCGTCGACGACGTGATGGCGCAAGGGCGCCGCCGACTTGCGGATCGTCGGCACCGACGGTCGCTCCGCGAAGAGCGCGCTTTCGTTCGCTTCGGCCATCTACGCCACCGCTCCTTCCGCTCCGCTCCGCCCGGTCAGTCGACCCTCGCCCCGGACGTCCGCCGCCACCCATGGAGGGGAGGCGGCCGGCACCCTTCCGAAGGACGGCGGCGTCGCCGCTCCGCGGTCGCCGCCCAAACGGCCATTGGTGCGCCGCGAATCCAGCATCGCCCGGTCGCCATTTCATCATATGACCATAACACAGGAAGACGGCAAGCCTTCGTGGTCACGGTCCACGGGACAGTGGTTCGCCTTGTGGACGCGATTCGCCCGGAAATCACCAGCGAATGGTTGTGGCCGAGACAACAGAACCGAAGGCGGCAGTCTCGTGCCCGCTGCCTTGGAACCTGTGCAATTCGCGTTGACACTACCGTAATACGATCACACAATATGACCAACGACAGGGCGAAGCGCCCACCCGCTGCGGCCACCGCGGCGCGAATGGGCAGGATACGTCATCGGGCGCGGGCGAACGGCCGGTGCCCTCGGATAAATCGGCGGCTCGGCGGGCCAGGCTGGCGCGAACGCGTCGGACAGGTTTCGTGCGGACGGCGGACCGGAGGAGTGTGTATGACGGACTGGCGGACGATCGACACCGATCTCCTGGTGATTGGAGGCGGCGTAGCGGGCTCGATGCTCGCGATTCCGGCGCTGGAAGCCGGGCTCGACGTCACGATCTGCGAGAAGGGGCGGGTCCTCGACAACTGCGGCAGCGTCGGCTGCGGCGTCGACCACTACCTCACCGTCATGGAGAGCGGTGCCGAGTGGGATACCGCCGAGTTCCTGATGAAGCACATCCCGACGCTCACCGACGGCATCGTCGACCTCGACGTGACGCGTCGGGTGCTCGAGGAGATGCCGCGCATCCTTCGCAAGATCGAGGACATGGGGGTCGACTTCAAGGACCCGCGCACCGGCGAATACTCGCGCCATCCGTCCTTCGGGCTGCCGGGCGCCTATCACATCAACTTCGAGGGCACCGACTTCAAGCGGCGCATCGGCAAGCACGTGCGCGCCGGCAAGGCGACGCTCCTGATGCGCACGATGGCGCTGCAGCTGCTCGTCGAGGACAATGTCTGCTATGGCGCGCTCGCCTTCTGCTTCCGCACCGGCGAGTGGGTGGCGGTGCGCGCCAAGGCGATCGCGGTCACCACCGGCGACGTCAACCGGCTGTCGATGAACGCATCGGGCCTGGCGTTCGACAGCTGGCACTTCCCCTTCAACACCGGCGACGCCCAGGCGATGGGCTACAAGGTGGGGGCGCAGCTCGCCAACATGGAATTCACCGAGGCGACGCTGACGCCGAAGGGCTTCTCCGCCCAGGGCCTCAATGCGTTGGTCAGCATGGGCGCCTATTTCCTCAACAAGACCGGCGAGCGGTTCATGTTCCGCTACGACAAGAAGGGCGAGAACGCCCGCCGGGCGGTGCTGGCCGATGCCGTCGTCAACGAGTACCTGCTCGGCAACGGGCCGATCTATGTCGACTGCCGGCACCTGCCGGCGGAAGAGCTCGACCACATGGAAGCGACCCTGCAGGTCGACCGCTACACCCTTCCGGCCTTCTACCAGCAGAAGGGCGTGCACTTCCGCGACACGCCGATCGAAGTGTCGATCTCGGAACTGACGATTCGGCGCTCTGGCCTCTATTTCCGCGGCAGCGGCCTGTCCGTCGACACCACCGGCGAGACGTCCGTCGAGGCGCTGTTCTCGGCCGGCGACTGCGCCACCGTCTCCGGTGGCATCGCCGGGGCGGCGGTGCTCGGCCACATCGCCGGCGAGGGTGCCGTGCAGCGCATCCGCCAGCGCGGCAATGCGGCCCTGCCGGAGATCGACTGGGAGGACGCCAACCGCCTGCGCGCCGGGGCCGAGGCCTCGCTCACCCGCGACAGCGACCTCGGCTGGAAGGCCTACGAGGACGAGATCCGCTCCACCGTCACCGACTATGCCGGTGTGCGCCGCACCGGCAAGGGCCTGAAGCTCGCCCTCGAGACGCTGCAGGCGCTCGCCAAGAAGGAGGACACCGTGAAGACGGACAACCTCCACGGCGTCATGCGCTTCCAGGAGGCACGCAACATCCGCCTCAACGCCGAGATCATGACGACGGCGGCGCTCGCTCGCACGGAGACGCGTACCCGCTCGGCGCACCGGCGTCTCGACTATCCGGAGACCGACGAGGCGAACTGGCGCAAGTTCGTCATCGTCGAGAAGGGCGGCGACGGGGTGCCCACGGTGCGCACCCTCGACGCGACGCAGCCCCTGTCGGCCGCCTTCGCCCGCACCCCCAACGCCGCTGCCGGGAGGATCGAGCATGTCAGCTGACACCAAGATGGCCACCGCCGGCACGGCCGCCGTTCACAACCCTATCGTCATAGACGAGAAACTGTGCATCCGCTGCAACCTCTGCGACTGGATCTGCCCCGGCGACATCATCTACAAAATCGAAAACGACAAGACGACCATGCCGGAAGTCGTCTATCCCGATGAATGCTGGTATTGCGGACTGTGCCAGTCGATCTGTCCGACGGAAGCGATCACGATCGTCTTCCCGGACGTGATGATCAACAACAAGAGTGACGTGGTGCGCCTGCTCGGCAAGATCGTCGACTGAAATACGCCGGGAACCGGCCGGTCTCGTCCGGCCAGATCGGCGACGATGAGAGCAGGAGCGGTCGTAGCGAAGAGCCGGATGAGAGAACGCGGGGGCGGGCCGAGGCGGATCAACCGCCCGGTGCACCGACCCCGGCAGGGAGGACGTCGAAGCGATGTTTGAAGCCATCGGTGCGGGCCTGGTGTCGCTGCTCACCGTGCAGGCGATGCTGTTCATGTTCATCGGTGTCGTCTACGGCATCATCGTCGGCATCCTGCCGGGACTCGGTGGCATCGTCGCGATGGCGCTGCTGCTACCGTTCACCTACGGCTACGACCCGGCCGCCTCGCTGGCGCTGCTGCTCGGCG
>CAMDHY010000059.1 GCA_945898215.1 Pseudoxanthobacter soli DSM 19599
CGAGCGGCCGTGGCCGCTCGCGCCTCTGCCCCTCGTCGTCGCCGCCGACGAATGGAAGGCACTCGCCCGCGGGCTGAAGCAGCGCGCTGCCCTCCTGGAAGCGGTGCTCGACGATGCCTACGGGCCCGCCACGCTGGTCGCCGACGGGGCGCTGCCGGCGGCGCTGGTCGCCGGCAGCCGCGAGTTCCTGCGCCCGCTCGCCGGCGTCGCCCCGCCGGGCGGGGCGTGGCTGCGCCAGTATGCCGTCGATCTCGGGCGCGGGCCGGACGGGCGCTGGTGGGTGCTCGGCGACCGCACCCAGGCGCCGTCGGGCGCCGGCTACGCACTGGAGAACCGCGTTGCGGTGTCGCGGGCGCTGCCCGAACTCTTCCGAGAGCTCGAGGTCGAGCGGCTCGCCGGCTACTTCCAGGCCTTCCGTGGCGCTCTCGCCGGGCTGGTGCGGCGCGACGATCCGCGCATCGGCCTGCTCACGCCTGGGACGCTGAGCGAAACCTATTTCGAGCACGCCTATCTCGCGCGCTATCTCGGCTTCCTGCTCGTCGAGGGCGGCGACCTCGTGGTGCGGGACGACGCCGTCTACATCCGCACCGTCGCCGGCCTGAAGCGCGCCGACGTGCTGTGGCGCCGCCTCGACGCCGACTATGCCGATCCGCTGGAGCTGAACCCTCAATCGCGCCTCGGCGTGCCGGGTCTCGTCGATGCGGTGCGCCACGGCTCGGTGGTGATCGCCAACGCGCTGGGCTCCGGCTTCGTCGAGGGCCGCGCCCTGATGGGCTTCCTGCCCGGCCTCGCCCAGCGCCTGACCGGCTCTGACCTCGAGATCCCCAACATCGCGACGTGGTGGTGCGGCCAGCCGGGGGAGCGCGACGAGGTGCTGGAGCGCCTCGCCACGATGGCCGTCGGCCCCGCCTTCGAGGCGTCGCTGCCGGAGGTGCTCGACCGCGGCATGACGCTCGGCAGCGCCCTCGACGCACCGACACTGGCGCGCGTCACCGCCGCGATCCGCCGGCGCGGCGCCGACGTCGTCGGCCAGGAAGTGGTGCGGCTGTCGACGATGCCGGTCTGGCACGACGGCAAACTGGAGCCGCGGCCGTTCACGCTGCGCGTCTTCGTCACCCGCACCGAGAACGGCTACGAGGTGATGCCCGGCGGCTTCTGCCGCATCTCCAGCCGCGCCGACGCACGCGCCGTGACGATGCAGGACGGCGGCACCTCCGCCGACGTCTGGGTGCTGTCCGACGGGCCGGTCGAGGCGGTGACGCTGCTGCCGGCCTCCGACCGCAGTGCCGTGCGGCGCTCGACGGGCGTGCTGCCGAGCCGGGTGGCCGACAACGTCTTCTGGCTCGGCCGCTATCTCGAGCGCGCCGAGGCGACGCTCCGTGTCGTGCGGGCGCTGGTCGGCCGGCTCGACGCCGTCGATGCGGCGTCCGCGCCGCCGATCCGCCGCCTCGCCGACCTGCTCGTCACCTGGAATGCCGCGCCCGCCAAGCCGCGCCCGGTCGGGCTGATCGTCACCGCCTTCGCCGCCATGACGCGCGCCGATCTCGGCGGTGCCATTCCCTCCCTCGCCAGCGCCGCGCGCTGCACCGCCTCCTCGATCCGCGAGCGCCTCGCGCCCGACGCCTGGCGGGTGCTCGGCGACCTGCAGCGGCTCGACCAGGCCCCGCCAGCCGCCCCGACCGGCGCCGACCTGTTCGAACTCGCCAACGCGGCGCTGCGCACGCTCTCGGCCTTCGCGGGCCTCGCCCAGGAGAACATGAACCGCCACAGCGGCTGGCGCTTCCTCGATCTCGGGCGGCGCATCGAACGCGGCATCGCCACCGCCCGCTTCGCCGCCATGTTCGGCGAGGAGGCGGCGAGCTTCGGCGATCTCGACGTGCTGCTCGAGCTCGCCGATTCGCAGATCACCTACCGCTCCCGCTACCTCGCCGGCCTCGCGCGGACGCCTGTGATCGACCTCGTGCTGCTCGACCCGGCCAATCCGCGCTCACTCGCCTTCCAGATCGGAGAGATCGAGGAGCACCTGGCGATGCTGCCGGGCGGCACCGGCGGCGGGCCGCTGACGCCGCCGCAACGGATCGCGGCGCGGCTCGCGACCGACCTGCGCACCGCCGATCCGGCGACCGTCACCGTCGACGACGTGCGGGCGGGCGAGCGGGCGTTGCTGTCGATGTCGGACGAGATCGCCACCCGCTTCTTCAGCCACCGCGGGCGGCCCGAGGCCGTCGCCGCCGAAGAGCTCGGCTGAGGGCGCGCCATGCTCTACGATGTCCGCCACGAGACGGCCTACACCTACGCCACGCCGGTGCCCTACGGCCGCCACCTCGCGCGCATGCTGCCGGTCGACCGGCCGGGGCAGCGCGTGCTGGCGGCGGCCCTCACCATCGACCCGCCGCCGGCGGAGTGGGAGGACGGGCGCGACTTCTTCGACAACGCCGTGTCGCGGGTGGTGCTCGACGGGCCGCACCAGAAGCTCGTGCTCACCGTGCGCGCCCGCATCGAGCTCGAGCGTCGGCCGATCCCGGCGCCGGAGGCGGCCCCGACGGTGGCGGCGGTCCGCCGCGCCGCCTTCGCCAGCGACGACTTCGGTCCCCGCGCGCCCGTTCACCAGCTCTATGCGAGCCGCATCGTCTCGCTGCCCTCGGCGATCCGCGACTATGCGGCGGAGAGCTGCCCGGACGACCGGCCGATCCTGGCGGCGGCGATCGAACTGATGAGCCGCATCCACGCCGACTTCGTCTACGAGCCCGGCGCCACCGACGTGAAGACGCTGCCGCTGATGGCCTTCGAGATGCGCCGCGGCGTCTGCCAGGACTTCGCCCACGTGATGATCGCGGGCCTGCGCGGTCTCGGCATCCCGGCGGCCTATGTCAGCGGCTACCTGCGCACGACGCCGCCGCCCGGCCGGCCGCGGCTGGAGGGCTCCGACGCGACCCACGCCTGGGTCAGCGTCTGGTGCGGCGAGGCGATCGGCTGGGTCGATTTCGACCCAACCAACGATATGCTGACCAGCGTGGACCACCTGACGCTTGCCATCGGCCGGGACTATGCCGACGTCGCCCCTGTCGCGGGTGTCATCGTCGGCTCCGGCGGGCAGCGGCTGAAGGTCGGGGTCGACGTCGTGCCGGTGGCCGTGCGCGATGCCACGAAGGGTGCCGAAAAGCCGGTGGCCGCGTCGCTATCCCCTTGAGGCTCGGGTTAGAATCACGCACGGCGAATTGATTCGCCGCGACCGCCGGGGCGGACGGCGGACCGCCGGCCGCGAGATCGGCGGTCGGGTGCTGCGCCGGCGAGCGTCACGAGGCCCACGTGCGATTGGTGTTGGCCCTGATCGGAGCCACGCTGGTGTCGGGTTGCAACCTGCCGCCGCCGTATTTTGGCGCCGGCCAGGACCCGAAGACGGCGACGCTCCTGCAGGAAGTGCCCCCGACGGCCGCCCTCGTGCTGCCGCCGCCGGGCAGCCTCGCCGTCGTCACGGTGCTGGAGCGGCGCTACGCCAACGCCCTGACGCAGACCGTCGTGCTGGCGAGCGACAGCACCGTTTCCGGCGAGAACGCCATCGAGGTGACCTTCTTCGGCCCGGTCGGCCCCGGGGCGGCGCAGGGCGACACGCTGCGCTGGCGCCCGCTCGATCCCGTCCGCGTCTCGAACGAGATGATCGAGAAGTTCCCCGGCGTGCGGATGACGCGCTCGCCCTACTACGTGCAGAACGGCTACGGCCCGTTCGGCTACGGCGTCGGACGACCGCGCGGTGGCGGCACCTGCCTCTACGCCTGGCAGCAGATCGAGCCGGCGCGCAACAAGTTCGGCGAGCCGAAGTCGCGCGGCTCGATCAGCCTGCGCGTCCGCCTCTGCCGCGCCACGGCGACGGAAGAGGACCTGCTGCGCTTCATGTACGGGCTCGTCATCAGCGGCTACTTCCTGCCCGTCGCCTGGAACCCCTACGGGCCGGCACCGTCGCCGCCGGCCGATCTCGGCGGCCTCGGTGCGCCGAGCCTGCCGGTGCCGGAGGGCGAGAACCCCTATTATGCGCCGCGCGCCCGCGAGCCGCGCGAACTCCGCGTGCTGCCGGCCGCGCCGGCGGCCGCCGCCCCGACGCGTCGGGCCACCACCGCCGTCGAGACGGACGTCTCCCCCTACATGACGACACCGGCATCGCGCACGACGCCGGCGCCATCGCTCGACCAGCCGCTCGGCGCACCCGGCGCGCTGCCGCCGTCGGCGGCGCCGTCGACCTCCGGCATTCCCGCCCCGGCGGCCACGGGTGGTGGTGCGGCGATCTCCTCGCCGCCCGCGGTCCCGTCCGGCGCCGGCGTGCCGCGGCCGACCAGCATCCCCGCGACGCTGCCGACCGGCACCGGGAGTGCCACCGTGCCGCCGCCGATCTCCTCGGCGACGACGTCGTCGCAGTCGATGACGGTGACGCGGCCGCAGCCTCCCGCCGGGGCGGCGGACGTGCGTGTCGTCGCCCCGGGTGCGCCGTCGGGTGCGGCGACGGGGTCGGGGGCAGCGGCGATCGTGCCGCCGCCGCCATGAGGGCGGGTGCGCACCGGCCGCGCCCCGGCGGCCATGCTTGTTTCGCCGTTATCCCGCCCTTAGGGTTGTTCGTTCAGGGTTGGCGGCATGGCGGGGGTGGGCGAGCCGGCGGGCGATGTCGCCGCGGGGCCGACGTCGGTAGCTGAGGCGGATCGGGATGGGCAGGACGCTGGCGACGGTGCTGTGGTGCATCGGTGCGACCATGGTCGCCTTCCTCATCACGCAGCCGATCAACATCCAGGCGCACCTGATCGCCGGCTGCATCGTCGTCCTCGTCCTGACGATCATCAAGATCGCTCGTCCGGCCGGTCCGTGGCGGCAGGTGTTCCTCGCGATGGGGACGGCGGTCGTGCTGCGCTACGTCTACTGGCGCACGACGAGCACGCTGCCGCCGATCAACCAGCCGGAGAACTTCATCCCCGGCCTGATCCTCTATCTCGCAGAGATGTACAGCGTCGGCATGCTGGGCCTCAGCCTGTTCACCGTCGCCGACCCGCTCGACCGCCCCGCCGCGCCGCGCTTCCCGGCGAAGGACCTGCCGACCGTCGACATCTTCGTGCCGACCTACAACGAGGACAAGTCGATCCTCGCGGTGACGCTCGCCGCCGCCAAGGCGATCGACTATCCGCCGGAGAAGCTGAAGGTCTACCTGCTCGACGACGGCGGCACCGACCAGAAGTGCAACGCCACCGATCCAGCCGCCGCGGTGGCGGCGCAGCGACGCCGCGCCGAGTTGCAGGCGCTGTGCGCCGGCCTCGACTGCCTCTACCTCACCCGCGCCCGCAACGAGCACGCCAAGGCCGGCAACCTCAACGTCGCCCTCGGCCACACCTTCGGCGACCTCGTCGCCGTCTTCGACGCCGATCACGCTCCGACCAAGGACTTCCTCAAGGAGACCGTCGGCTATTTCGTCGCCGACCCCAAGCTGTTCCTCGTCCAGACGCCGCACTTCTTCATCAATCCCGATCCGCTGGAGCACAACCTCGAGACCTTCGAGCGCATGCCCTCCGAGAACGAGCAATTCTACGGCGTCGTGCAGCGCGGTCTCGACAAGTGGAACGCGGCCTTCTTCTGCGGCTCGGCGGCGCTGATCAGCCGGCGGGCGCTGCAGCTGACGAACGGCTTCTCGGGCCAGAGCATCACCGAGGACTGCGAGACGGCGCTCGAGCTGCACGCCCGCGGCTGGAACAGCGTCTATGTCTCGAAGCCTCTGATCGCCGGCCTGCAGCCGGAGACCTTCGCCACCTTCATCGGCCAGCGCTCCCGCTGGGCGCAGGGCATGATCCAGATCATGCTCCTGAAGAACCCGGCCTTCCGCCGCGGCCTCACCATGCCGCAGCGCATCTGCTACATGTCGAGCCCGCTGTTCTGGTTCTTCCCGTTCGCACGGCTCATCTTCCTGTTCTCGCCGCTGCTCTACCTCTTTTTCGGCCTGCAGATCTTCCAGGCGTCGGGGACGGAGTTTGCGGCCTATACGTCGACCTACATGGTCGTCAATTTGATGATCCAGAACTACCTCTACGGCCACTACCGATGGCCGTGGATCTCGGAGCTCTACGAATACATCCAGTCGATCTATCTGTTCCGGGCGATCGTGTCGGTGCTCATGAGCCCGCGCAAGCCGACCTTCAAGGTGACGGCGAAGGGCGAGACCCTCGACGAGGCGCAGATCTCGGAGCTCAGCTGGCCGTTCTACGCCACCTTCGTGCTGCTGCTGGCCGGGCTCGGGATGACGGTCTGGCGGGTCTATGCCCAGCCCTACACCGCCGACATCACCCTGGTGGTAGGTGGCTGGAACGTCTTCAACCTGATCATGGCGGGAGCGGCGCTCGGCGTCGTCTCGGAGCGGCGCAACCTCCGGCGGGCGCCGCGCGTGCGGCTCGACCGGCGCGGCGAGATCCTGATCGGCGACGTCGTCGTGCCGGCGATGATCGAGGACGGCTCGATGGGCGGCGTCAAGGTGCGCCCGGTCGGCGAGCCGGCCGAGGAACTGCGCTCGGGCGAAATGATCGTGCTGCGCTTCGAGACGAAGACGCCGCTGCCGACGAACGAACTGCCGCTGATCATCCGCTCGATCGCCCGCGACGACGAGGGCATCCATCTCGGCTGCCAGCCGACGCTGTCCTCGCCCCTGCACTACCGGCTGATCGCCGACCTCGTCTATTCGGATTCCGCCCAGTGGATGCGCTTCCAGGGGGGACGGCGGAAGGGCGTCGGCGTCATCGCCGGCACGGCGATCTTCCTGTGGTGGGCGCTCTACCAGACGGTGCGCGGCATCAGCTTCCTGGCGCACCGGCGGCGCGAGGCGGCCCGTGCCGCCCCCGCGCCGCAGCGGAAGCCCGCATGATCGCGGCCCGGGTCGCCCTCGTCGCCGCCCTCGCCCTGCTGGCGCCACCGGCTTCGGCGCAGGCGCCCTTTGACATGGGGGGCGGCGGATCGACGGCGGAGGCACCGCTGCGCGGGGCGGTCGACGACACGGCGCCGCTGGCGCCGCAGTCCGCACCACCTCCATCGTCGCCGCCGTCGCCGTCGCCGCCATCGTCGCCGCCGTCGCCAACGCCGCCGTCGTCGCCGGCGGCAGGCGGGGTGCCGTTCTTCACGGTGGCGCCCTCCGGCGGGACCGACGGGACCGACCGGACCGCGCCCGCACCCGCGGACGGCGCGCCGACCCTCGGCGACACGGGCACCAACGGCTTCCGCGCCGCCCCGCTCGATGCGCCGGCCGCGCAGGGCGCGGGCCCGTCCCCGCCGTTCACCGCCGGCGACCCCGTCGCTCAGCCCGGTTCCGGGACCGCCGGCACCGGCGCCTTCGGGGCGGCCGGTTCGTCGCCGTTCAGCGCGGCGCCGCCGTCGGACGCTCTGCCGCTGCCCTCCGGTGGCAGTCCGTTCAGCGTCGGCGGGGGCGAGCCCGCGGCCGGCGGCGGAGAGCCGTTCCGCATCGACCCGTCGCAGACGGCGCCGGCGACGCCGGGGCGGTCGTTCACCGCGAGCCCGGCGCGCGCCGCGGCGCCGCGGCCCGCCGAGACGGCGCCCCGGCCGGCTCCGTCCTCGACCTTCAGCGTCGCCCCGCCCGACCCGAACGCCGCCGATGGCGCCACGCCGTTCCAGATGCAGAGCGGCCGGCCCGAGCCCGCCGCGAGCGGCCAGCCTGCGGCCGGCAGCCCGTTCTCGCCGAACTTCGTGCCGGACCGCGACGAGGCCCCGGTCGAACCGGCGCAGACGGCGGCGCAGGGGGTCGACCGGCCGGTGCTGCCGCGCCCCGACCTGCGCCTCACCGGCGAGGTCGATTTCACCATCCTGACGACCTACCTGTCGGCGGCCGAGGCCGCCCGGCCGGCGGTGTTCTCGATCGGCATCGTCAATTCCGTGCTGGTGATGCCGGAGGCCTCGCGGCTGCGCGTCGTCATCAACGGCCGCACCGTCACCGACATGCAGATCAACAGTCCCGGCCGCGCCGGGCGGCAGGAGACGCCGCTGCCGCAGGGGCTCCTGAAGCCCGGCCCGAACACGATCCGCATCGAGGCGACGCAGCGCCACCGCGTCGACTGCTCGCTGCGGGCGACCTACGAGCTGTGGACGCTGCTGGTGCCCTCGCTCACCGGCTTCATCTTCCAGGGCGGCGCGGTGCCGGTGAGCGGGCTCGGCGACCTCGCCGCGATCGGCGTCGACGATTCCGGTGCGACCCGGATCAACGTCGTGCCGGTCGGCCCGACCGGTCCGGACCGGCTGTCGCGGATCGCCGCGGCGGTGTCGGCGGCGTCCGTCTTCGGCCGCTTCGACCATCCGGTCGCGAAGATCGTCGAGCCCGGCACCCGGATCGAGCGGCGGCCCGGCCATCTCGCGCTGGTCGTCGGCACGGCGGCGGCGGTGCGCCAGGTGACGGAGATCGCCGCCGGCGAGGCGGCGGCGCGCCCGGTGGTGGCGCTGATGCCGGACCCGCGCACGCAGGTGCCGACGCTCGTCGTCTCCGGGCCGACCCCCGAGGACGTCGACCGCGCGCTCGCCCGCCTGTCGGTGCAGGCGGAGCGCAGCGCCGTCGAGCGGCCGGATCGCCGCTTCCCGTGGCGCTCCCCCGACGTGCCGGTGTTTCGCGGCGGCGAGGCGATGTCGCTGGCCGAGCTCGGTCTGCAGACGACGGAGTTCTCCGGGCGCCGCTTCCAGACGCATTTCGACGTCGGGCTGCCGGACGACTTCTATGCCGCCGCCTATGGCGAGGCGAACCTCCTCCTCGACGCCGCCTTCACGCCGGAGGTGCGCGCCGGCAGTACCATCGACATCTACGTCAACCAGGCGCTGGCGGTGACGGTGAACATCACCTCGCGGGACGGCGGCCTGTTCGACCAGCGCCTCGTCAAGATCCCGCTGCGCAACTTCCGGCCGGGTCCGAACCGCGTCCACATCGAGGCGAACCTCATCACCGACGCGGACGAGCGCTGCCTGCCGGGGGCGACGATGCCCGGCCGCGACCGCTTCGTGATGTTCTCCTCGAGCATCTTCCGCGTGCCGCCGTTCGCCCGCTTCGGGGAATTGCCCAATCTCGCCGCCTTCGCCGCCGGCGCCTTCCCCTATCGCGACGGCAGCGACGCCGGCGGCGGTCCGCCGATCCCGGTCTATCTCGCCGGCGAGGGGCCGTCCTCGATCGGCGCCGCGGCGACGCTCATCGCGCGCATGTCGGTCTCGACCGGCGTGCCGCTGCCGAACCGCTTCCTCTCCAACGCGGTGGAGCTCGAGGGCCAGTCGGCCGTGGTCGTCGGCGCCGCCCCCGACCTCGACCCGCAGATCCTCGACGCCGCCGGCCTCACCAACGCGGTGCGGGCGGCCTGGGCGACGCCGGTGACGGCGGGAGCGGCGGCGACGGCGGCAGCCTCGCCCGACGAGTACGAGTCCGTGCTCGCGCGGCTGCGCGCCCTGCGGCTCGGCCTCGAGCCCGAGGTCCCGGCGGCGTCGAGCGCGGAGCGTGCGACGCAGTCGCCGCCGGAGGCCAGCGGGCCGACGAGCGAGGTCTACGAGCGCTGGCGCACGGGCGTCGGCGGCACCGGCGTCAGCGACGTGGTGCAGCGGGTCCTCGACTGGCTGCGCGAGAGCTTCGGCCTCACCCTCGACATGCTGCATCTCGCCGAGCCGGAGAACCGCACTGTCCGCCTGGCGCCGCGCACCACGGTGGTGATCGCCCAGGCGCGCGGGCCGGGATCGGCGGTCTCGACCTGGACCGTCGTCACCGCGCCGTCCGGTCCGCTGCTCGCCGCCGGCGTCGAGGGCATCACCGCCCCGCAGACGTGGTTCACGATGGACGGCTCCGTCGCCGCCTATCAGGAGACCACCGGCCTGGTGCAGGACTTCTTCCCCGGCCAGAGCTACCATGTCCAGACGGTGCCGTTCTCCTTCCAGAACGCACGCCTCATCGCCGCCAACTGGTTTTCGATCAACGTGCTGGAGTACGCACTCGCGCTGATGCTCTCGAGCGGCAGCCTGGGTATCGTCTCCTGGGTGCTGATCCGTCAAATCGGACGGGAGAACAACGCATGACCCTTCCGCGCGCCCTCCGCGGCCTCCTGCTCTGCGCGCTCCTCGTTGCCGCCGCCGTCGCGGCCGGACCGGCGCGGGCGCAGACCTCGCCGGTCGTCGACTTCGTGCTGCCGGCCGACGTCTGGCACGCCTACAAGACGCGCTTCCTCGACCCGAGCGGCCGCATCGTCGACACCGCCAACGGCGACATCAGCCACAGCGAGGGCCAGGGCTACGGACTGCTGCTCGCCTACTACGCCAACGACCGCGCCGCCTTCGAGCAGATCTGGACGTTCACCCTCACGGAGCTGCTCATCCGCGACGACGGGCTCGCCGCCTGGAAGTGGGACCCGCGGGCGAAGCCGCACGTCACCGACATCAACAACGCCACCGATGGCGACCTCCTGATCGCCTGGGCGCTCGCCATGGCGGGCGAGCGATGGGCCATGCCGGTCTATCTCGACGCCGCCCGCCGCATCGCCCGGGCCATCGGAACGGTGGCGATCCGCAACGACGGGGCGCGGCCGATCATGCTGCCGGGCGCCACGGGCTTTGCCGCCGGCGAACGCCCCGACGGCCCGGTGCTGAACCTCTCCTACTGGGTCTTCGAGGCGCTGCCGGTGATGCGCGGCCTCGCGCCGGGGTATGACTGGGACGGCCTGTTCCAGACCGGCCTGCAGCTCGTCGTGCAGGCGCGCTTCGGCACCGTGGAACTGCCGACCGACTGGATCTCGGCGCCGGCCGGCCGGCCGCCGCAGCCGGCCGAGGGCTTCCCGCCCTACTTTGGTTACAACTCCTTAAGGATACCGCTTTACCTCTTGTGGGCGGGTCAGACGGAGACACAGCTGCTCGAGCCCTTCCTCCGCGCCTGGACGCGCGACGGCGACGATCGGCCGGCGATCGTCGATGTCGAGACGGGCAGGGTCATCGAGACACTCGGGGAGCCGGGATATCGGATGCAGACCGCGATTCTGGCGTGCGCGCTCGCCGGCCGGGCGATCCCGGACGATCTCAGGCGGTTTCAGCCGACGTCCTACTATGCCTCGACGCTGCACCTTCTCGCGATGACCGTCGTAGCCCGACGGTACTCGCGATGTTTGTGAGGTTCGGCACAGCCGCCCTCCTGCTCGTTCTCGTCGCCGTCGTCGCAGCCGTCGGCCAGACGAGCGATCCCGCCGCTCCCGCCGCCGGCGGCGGCGTCGTCCCGCGTGCCACCCTCGACGCCGGCCCGGCCGCGCCGCCCACCGCCGGGTCTGCCGCGTCCGCCGGCCCGGATACCGCGGCCCCCGGCGTTCCCGTCGTCGACGAGGAGGCGCTGCGCTACTTCGCGCGCGAGGGCGACCTCGACCGGCTGGAAGCCGAGATCCGCCGCCTGAAGACGCTCTATCCGAGCTGGGAGCCGCCGACCGACCTCTTCGACCCGAAGGCGCCCGGCCCGAGCGACGTGCAGCCGCTGTGGGACCTCTATACCGCCGGCCGCTATGCTGAACTGAGGGCCGAGATCGTCCGCCGCCAGCTGGCCGAGCCGACGTGGGTGCCACCGGCCGACCTGCTCGCCCGCCTCAAGCAGGCGGAGGCGCGCATCCGCCTCGTCAACGCCTCCGATTCGAAGCAGTGGAACGCCGTCCTGGCGATCGCCACCGACGACCCGTCGGTGCTGACCTGCGCCAACATCGACGTCCTGTGGCGCGTCGCCGAGGCGTTCGCCGGCAGCGGCCGGATGGACCGCGCCCGCGACGTTTACGTCTACATCCTCGAGAACTGCACCGGCGAAAAGGAGCGGCTCGCCACCATGGACAAGGCGAGCGCGCTCCTGCCGGTCGACATGGTGACGACGCTGTTCCGCTATGCCCGGCAACAGGACGGCGGCGGCGACGAGTTCGCCCAGATCCGCCTCAACCTCATCCGCCGCAGCGTCGGGGCCGCCAACGAGGATCCGTCCCTGACCGTGCCGGCCGAGGACCTCGCCGTGCTCGACCGGGCGGCGCAGTCGGGGACGGGCCCGGACGACGCCATCCTGCTCGGCTTCTACGCCTACCGCCACGGCGATCCCGCCACCGCGATCCGCTGGTTCGACCTCGCCCTGCAGCGCGGCGGCAGCGCCAAGGCGGCGGAGGGCTACGTCCTGTCGATGCGGGCGGTCGGGCGCGACGCCGAGGCCGAGCCGATCGCCTACGAATGGCGCAACGCCGGCATCGACAACCTCGTCACCTACATCACGCTCGCGACGGCGCTCTTGACGTCCGAGCGGGCGCAGGTCGACCAGAGCGTCGTCGACCGCTTCGCCCCGGTCGTCACCGAGGAGCGCTCGCCGCTCGGGGCGCAGGCTCTCGGCTGGTACGCCTACAACACCGGCCAGGCGCCGACCGCCGTCGCCTGGTTCCAGACCTCGCTCGCCTGGGAGCCGTCCGAGGTCGCCGCCTTCGGGCTGCTTCTGACCCTGCAGCGGCTGAACGACCGCCCCGGACTGCGCCAGGCGCTGGAGATCTGGGGCACGCGCTATCCGCGCCTGCCGGAGATGGTGCTGGGCGGCGGCACCGCGGCGCTCCGGCTTCAGCAGCGGGCTGGCCTGACGGCGCCGGCCGCCAGCGCTGCGACACGGTCGGCGACCGCGACGGCGCCCGCCGCCGCCGGCCTCGCGCCGCGCGCCGCCGCCGCCACGTCAGCGAGCGCGCCGACCACCACCGCCGCGATGGACATGATCCTTGCCGGCGCGGGCTCCACGGCGTCCCCCGCCGCCGGCTCCGCCGCGGCCCCGAGCGCCGCGGTCGCCGCCGCATCCGGAGCGGGGCAGTACGCCGCCTGCGTCGCCCGCACCGACGCCGGCATGCGCACCGGCCGGCTGTCACCGGCCGACGCCCTCGCCCGCGGCTGGTGCCTGATGGAACTCGACCGCCCCAACGAGGCGGCGACCGCCTTCGATCTCGCCCTGACGGCGTCACCGGCGAGCGAGACGGCGCAGCAGGCGACCTACGGCCGCTCGCTCGCCTACCTGCGGCTCGGGCTGACCGACCAGGCGGCGGTGTCCTCGTCGCGGACGCCGCTCAGCCTCACGCGCAAACACGAACTCGGGGCGGAGATCCTGATCCAGCGGGCGCTCGCCGCCTCCCGCGACGGGCGCTGGACGGAAGTGATCCTGGCGATGGCCTCGCTCGCGGAGATGCGGCCGCTCACCCACGACCTCCTGATGCTGCGCGGCTACGCCCACTACAACCTCGGCCAGTTCGAGGAGGCGCGGCAGATCTTCGACGCCGTGAAGGCGAGCGGCGTGCAGATCGAGGCGCTGGCGGCGATCGAAGTCTTGAACGAGCGCCTGACCAAGCGCAAGTTCTGACCGAATAAGGGCCGCCCGCCGGGCGGCCGACGCGAGCCGCCGACAAGGCGGCCGCCGGGGGGCAGGGAAGAACGGACCGTGGCCGCACGCGACGACGAGGGACGCGGCAGTGCTGCCGTGGCGGCGAAGGGCGGTGATGTGGCCGGTGGCGATGGTGCGGGCGGAGGCAGGGCCGAGAACGACTATCACGGCCGGCTGATCGCCCAGGTCGAATCGATCGCCCACATCGGCAGCTTCGTCTACGAGGCCGACGGCCGCCCGGTCGAATGGTCCGAGGAGATGTTCAAGCTCCTCGACTGGTCGCAGCAGGCTCCGGCCTCCCTCGAGGCCCTCGTCGACACGGTCTCCGAGGAGGGCCGCGGCAAGCTGCGCACCGCGGTGGAGGAGGCGCTCGCCACCGGCAAACCCTTCGACCTCGAGGCGCCGCTGATCACCGGCCGGGGGCAACTGCGCCTCGTGCGGCTCAGGGCGGAGGCGCCCGAGCGCGGCGACGGCGTGCGCCGCCTCGTCGGCATCGCCCAGGATGTCACCGAGCGGCGGCAGTTCGAGGACCGCACCTGGCGGCTCGCCAATCAGGATTTCCTCACCCGCCTGCCGAACCGGCGGCTGTTCGAGGAATCGCTCGAGCGCGCCCTCGAGGTCGCCCGTTTCAACGGCGGCAAGGTCGGCCTGCTCTTGCTCGATCTCGACTACTTCAAGGAGATCAACACCTCCCTCGGCCACGCGACCGGCGACGTGCTGCTGCACGTCGTCGCGGGGCGGCTGCGGCGGGCGGTCGGGCCGGCCGACGAGGTGGCCCGCACCGGCGGCGACGAGTTCGCCGTGCTCGTCCGCGACCCGGAGGGGCCGGCGTCGCTGGTGGCGTTGTCGCGCCAGATCCTGAAGGCGGTCGAGCAGCCGGTGCCGATCCGCGGCAGCGAGGTGGCGGTCCGGGCGAGCGTCGGCGGGGCGCTGTTCCCCGACCACGCCCGCGGCGTCGGCGACATGCTCGACAGCGCCCAGGCGGCGCTGGCGCGCGCCAAGACCACCGGCCGGCGCATCGGCCTCGTCTATGACGACGAGATGCGCCAGGGCGCCGACTCGCGCTTCCGCATCCACGAGGCGATCCGCGGGGCGCTCGCCCGCGACGAGATCTTTCCCCACTACCAGCCGAAGGTGGACCTCGAGACCGGGGCGGTGATCGGTCTCGAGGCGCTGGTGCGCTGGCGCACCGGCTCGAGCGGCCTCGTCTTCCCGGCTGAGTTCGGCTCGGCGCTCTCCGACGGCTTCCTCGGCTCGGCGATCGCCACGCGGGTGCTCGAGAAGGTGACAGACGACATCCGCGACTGGCTCGACGCCGGGCTGCCGTTCGGCAGCGTCGCCGTCAACGTCACCGCCATCGAGCTGATGCGCGGCGCCTACCACGAACAGGTGGCGGAGGTGCTGCAGCGCAAGGCGATCCCCTTCGACCGCTTCCAGGTGGAGGTGACGGAAACCGTCTTCCTGCAGTTCGAGGGACGCGAGATCCGCGACACCATCGCCAGGCTCGATGCCCTCGGCGTCAAGGTGGCGCTCGACGACTTCGGCACCGGCTTCGGCTCGCTCGTGCACCTGCGCCGGCTGGCTGTGAGCCTCATCAAGATCGACCGCTCGTTCATCGAGCACATCGACACGCAGCCCGAGGACGAGGCGATCGTGCGGGCGCTGATCGCGCTGGGCAAGGACCTCGGCAAGCGCGTCATCGCCGAGGGCATCGAGCGCGAGGAGGAGCGCCGTGCGCTGCTTTCGCTCGGCTGCGTCGAGGGCCAGGGCTACCTGTTCGGGCTGCCGTCGCCCACGGCGGAGACGGCGAAGATGCTCGAGGACGAGCGCCGCCGGCGGCTGGGCGACTGAGGCTCAGCCGCGCGTGGCGGCGGCGGCGACGCCCGTCCACTGCTGCGGCAGCGGCGGGCCGTTGTTGGCGAGCGTGTCGGCCGGCAGCGGCGTCCAGCCGGCGATGGCGAGATCGGCGGCGCCGCGATCGGCCGGCGAGAGGTCCCGGCCTACCTCGTCGCGCCGCACCGCCGCCTCCTGGTCGCCCTGGCGGGCGGCAAGAGCGAACCAGCGGTAGGCGGCGGCCTGATCGGCGGAGACGCCGAGGCCGCGGACATAGAGCACGGCGAGATTGAACTGGCTGTCGACCAGCCCGTGGCGGGCCGCCTTCTCGAACCACGAGACGGCGCGGCCGAAGTCGCGCTCCTCGCCGGCTTCCGAGAGCAGGACGGCGAGGTTGTGCATCGCCTTGACGTGGCCGCGGCCGGCGGCGCGGTCGTACCAGGCCTTGGCGGTGTCGCGGCTGCGCGCCACGCCGATGCCGCGCTCGTAGAGCGTGCCGAGGCGGAACTCCGCCGGAGCGAGGCCGGAATCGGCGGCGAGCGTCAGCCACGGCACCGCCGCAGCGGGATCGCGGGTCACGCCGACGCCGTCGAGCAGGGCCACGGCGACCTCGAGGGCGGCGCGCGGGTCGCCGCCGGCGGCGGCCTCGCGCAGCCCCGGCGAGCCGAGCGTCGTCGGCAGCGTCGCGGCGCCGGGAACGGTCGTGCGCGCGGCGGTGAAGGCGGCACCCTCGGCGGCCGCGTCCAGGGCACGGGCGATCGAGCCCGTGGTGCGCGGATCGAGCAGGGTCGGCACGCCATCGGCGACGGTGCTCGTCGTCTCGCTGCCGGAGAGCGTCAGGATCAGGGCCCGCAGCGGCTCGGAGGCGAAGCCGTAGGCGCCGCCGACGAGACCGACGACGGCGGCGGCGAGGAGCAGCATGCGGCGCGTGCCGAGCCCCGCGGCGGCGGCCGTCGCCGTCGCCTCGTCGGGGGAAGCGGTCTCGACCGGGAAGAAGTCCGGCTCCGGCGTGGCGACGCGTCGCCCGGCGAGGTCGACCACGCGCGCATCCGGCGATGGGGCGGCGGGCGAACTGTCCGCCGGCGACGGCTCGGCCTGGGCCGCGGCATCGGAGGCGGACGGCGCGCGCGGGCCTCTCGCGGCGCCGTCGGTCGCCGCCGCCTCGCCGCTGCGACGCAGGATCGGGTGTTCGACCGCCCGGCGCGCGGCGGCGATGAGGCGGCTCGTCCGCGTCGGCGCCACCGGCTCGGCGGTGGGGGTGACGGCTGCGTCGGCAACCGGCTCGGGGAGGGGGGGCGCGACGGGCGGCGGGGCGGAGACGCGGTGGGTGGGCGGAGCGGGCTCGACCTGCGTCCGCGCCTCGCGGGTACGCGCCGCCTCGGGCTGCGGGTCGCGCGGCGCGGTCGGGCGAGAATCGGCGAGGCGCCGGTCGAGGGCGGCGACGGCGCGCTCGATGCCGTGCAGGCGGTCCTCGCGGTCGCCGGGGGTCAGGCCGTCGAGGCGGCGGTCGAGCTTCTCGATCCGGCGCACCAGATCGGCGACGACGGGCATCGTCTCGGCGCCGGCGGAGCGGGCGGCGGTCTTAACCTCGCCGGCGAGGCGGGCGAGGGCGGAGCCGAGCTCGTCGAACTGGGCGACGATGCCGCCGCGGGAGAGCTCGCCGAGCTCTGCACGCATCGCCGCGACGTCGCGGGCGAGGCTCTCGCCGCCGGTCCGCGCCGGCGCCTCGGCGATGCGCCGCACGTCGTCGGCGAGCCGCGCCAGCCGCAGATCGAGCCCCGCCACCGCGTCGGACGCAGGCGCCGTCTCCAGACGCTCGGCGATCCAGTCGATGCGGCGCCGCAGGGCGTCGATGCCGGGGTCCGGGCGCCCGCCGGCGACGACGGCACCGAGCCGGTCCAGCATCGCGTCCTGGCCGGCCTCGATGGCATAGAGGCGGCGGTCGAGATCGAGGTCGACGACGGTGCGGCCGAGGGCCGTCAGGTCGGTTTGCACGGCGTCGAGCCGGTCGAGTGCCAGCGGTCCGGCCCGGCCGGCGCGCTCGACGCAGACGACGAGTTCGTCCAGCGCGGCGCGGTCGCAGGCGTCGAGGCTCGCGGCCGGCCGGGCCGCGACGGCCTCGTGCAGCGCCGCGAGATGGTCCTGCATGGCGTCGAGACGGTCGAGCGTGTCGGACCCGACGGCACCGGCGCGATCGAGACGGCTCGCGAGGGCGTCGAGGGCGGCGCGGTCCTCGGCGGCGAGGCTCGCCACCGGGCGGGCGAGGACGGCCTCCGAAAGACGGGCGACGTCGTCGCGCACGGCGGCTATGCGGTCATCGGTGCGCTGGCGCAGCGCGTCGACGCGCTCGGCGAGCGAGCGGAAGTGGCGGTCGATCTCGTCGACGGGCGGGGGCGCCGGGCGCTCCGGTGGACGCATTGCCGGGCGCTCGTCGGCCCGCGCAGGGCCGCGCGCTGGACGATGTTCGGCCGCATGATCCCGGTGGTCCTCCGTATGGGCCTCGGCACGGGCCTTCTCGCGCTGGCTCTGGCGCAGCGCCTCGGTGAACGGACGGGTTGTGGCTGGGGCGGGCGCTCCCGACGCCGGGGCGCGTGTCGCGGGTCGGTCGGCGCGTCGCTCGGGAGTACGCTCAGCGGGTGCGGCGTCCGGACGGCGGGTGCGCTCGACGGCGTCGAGCTGGGTGATGATGCGGTCGACCATCGAGGCGATGTCGCCGACGTGGGCGGTGTCGCCGACCTGGGCGATGGTGCCGACCTGGGCGATGGTGCCGACCTGGGCGGGCTCCTCCCGCGGGGCGGCCACCGCCGGCCGGGGGGCATAGACGCGCGCGAGGGCGGCGCGTCTGGCCAGCGGACGGGATGCCTGGGCACGCAGGGATTCGTCACGGACGATGTCGCTGCGCGGCGGCTCGGGCGCGTCGGCGGCGACGTCGCGGCGGCCGGCGGCCCGGATCGGCTCCGCCGGGCGGGACGCCTCGCGTCGCCAGGAGGGGCGGTCGTCGCGGCGCCACTCGCTGTCGTCGTCGTAGGTCATCGCCGCCCCTCGAGATGCGCGCCTGGCGTCGGATCCTCGCCGCCCGAGCGATCCGCCCCCATTCATCGGCCCTCATGGTTACTGGCGGGTTAACGGGGCACGCCGCCCTGCATGGGATGCTGCGCCGCGCATTGACCCTTACGTCACGTGCAGGTAGCTCTCGACGGGCGTGGGGTTGAGAGGCGTGGCATGGACGAGCTCGAGATCGCGATGGTGGACGGGCGCGACGAGCCGGACGGACGCGTCGCGGTGCCGGCCACCTACACCATCGGCGAGCTCGCGCGTGAGTTCGACGTGACGCTCAGGACGCTGCGGTTCTACGAGGACAAGGGCCTCGTCAATCCGCGCCGCGACGGCGCGACACGGATCTACACGCGGCGCGACCGAGGCCGGCTGAAGCTCGTGCTGATGGGCAAGCGCGTCGGCTTCTCGCTGTCGCAGATCCGCGAGATGCTCGACCTCTATGATTTCCGCCACGGCCAGGTGTCGCAGATGCGGGTGGCCATCGAGCGCTTCAACGAGCAGATCGCCGTGCTTGAGCACCAGAAGCGCGACATCGAGCAGGCCCTCGACGACCTCAAGCGCACGGTGGCCGTGGTTTCCGGCATGCTGCGCGAGCGCGAGGGCGCCGGCGGCGGCTGAGCCTCCGGCCCGCGCCGGCCGGCGGCCCGTCAAACGGCCCCATTCCCGGTGATGATCCCCCCGGCAACGGGAAGGTCGCGTGGAGATGCCGGACGCCTTCGTCTACGACCATGTGCGCACGCCGCGCGGCCGCGGCAAACCGGACGGCGCGCTGCACGAGGTCTCGACCGTGCGGCTGGCGGCGATCGTGCTGGCGGCGCTGCGCGAGCGCAACGACCTCGACACGGCGCTGGTCGACGACGTCGTCCTCGGCTGCGTCGACCCGGTCGGCGAGGCGGGCGGCGACGTCGCCCGCGCCGCGGTGTTCGCCGCCGGCTGGGACCGCCGCGTCGCCGGCGTGCAGATCAACCGCTTCTGCGCCTCCGGCCTCGAGGCGGTGAACATGGCGGCGGCCGCCGTGATGAGCGGCCAGCACGAGCTCGTCGTCGCCGGCGGGGTCGAATCGATGAGCCGAGTCGGTATCGGCGCCTCCGGGGGCGCCTGGCCGGTCGACCCTTGGGTGGCGCTGCCGTCCTCCTTCCTCCCGCAGGGCGTCGCCGCCGACCTCATCGCGACGAAGTACGGCTTCTCGCGCGACGACGTCGACGCCTATGCCGTCGAGAGCCAGCGGCGCGCCGCTCAGGCGTGGGCGGAGGGGCGCTTCGCCCGCTCGGTGGTGCCGGTCTGCGATGGCCTCGGCATCCCGCTGCTCGCGCGCGACGAGCACATGCGCCCCGGCACCGACCTGCGGGCGCTGGCGGCGCTGGAGCCATCGTTCCGGGCGCTCGGCGAGCAGGCGGGCTTCGACGCGGTGGCGATCGCCGCGCACCCGGAGATCGAGGCGGTGCGCCACGTCCACCACGCCGGCAATTCGTCCGGCATCGTCGACGGTGCGAGCGCGGTGCTGATCGGCTCGGAGGAGGCGGGGGAGGCGGCGGGGCTGACGCCGCGGGCGCGCATCCGCGCCTTCGTCTCCACCGGCTCGGACCCGGCGCTGATGCTGACCGGACCGGTCGATGCCACCGACAAGCTCCTGAGGCGCGCCCGCGCTTCGCTCGCAGACGTCGACCTCTTCGAGATCAACGAGGCGTTCTCGGCGGTGGTGCTGCGCACGGTGCAGGCCTTCGAGCTCGACCCCGACGAGGTCAACGTCAACGGCGGGGCGATCGCCATGGGCCACCCGCTCGGCGCGACCGGCGCGATGCTCCTCGGCACCCTCCTCGACGAACTCGAGCGGCGCGACCTCGCCTGCGGGCTCGTCGCCATGTGCATCGGTGCCGGCATGGGTACCGCGACGCTGATCGAGCGGGTCTGAGGCGCCATGCAGACGTTTGGACCATTGGACCTCGGCTGCTTCCGCTTCGAGGCTGGCGACGACGGTGTCGCGGTGCTCACCTGGGACACCCCCGGCCGCTCGATGAACGTGATCGCCGAGTGGGCGATCGAAGAGCTCGACGCGGTGCTGGCGCGGGTGGTCGACGATGCCGCCATCACCGGCGTGGTCGTCGTCTCGGCCAAGGCCGAGTTCTCCGGCGGCGCCGACCTCGCGCTGATCGAGCGGCTGATCGCCGACTACCGCGCCGCCGCGGCCGCCGATGCCGTCGCCGCGGCGACGGCGCTGTTCGAGCGCTCGCGGCGGCTGTCGGTGCTCTACCGGCGCATCGAGACCTGCGGCAAGCCGTGGGTCGTCGCCATCGCCGGCCGGTGCCTCGGCGGCGGGCTGGAGCTCGCACTCGCCGCCCATGCCCGCGTCGCCGCCGACGACGGCGCCACCCGCATCGGCCTGCCGGAGGTGAAGGTCGGGCTGTTCCCAGGTGCCGGCGGCACGCAGCGCGTCATGCGGATGCTCGAGCCGGAGCGGGCCCTGACGTTCCTCACCGGCGGGCGCGAGCACGGCACGGCGGAGGCGGCGGCGCTCGGGCTCGTCGACCGCGTGGTGCCGCGCGAGCGCCTCGTCGACGAGGCGCGGGCGATGATCGCCGCCGGCATCGAGACGGTGAAGCCCTGGGACCGCTCGGGTTTCCGGCCGCCGGGCGGCGGCGGGCCCTACACGCCGGCGGGATACCGGTTCTGGCCGGCGGCGATCGCCCGCTACCGACAGGAAACTTCGGACAACTATCCGGCGGTGCGGCTACTGCTGCGGGCCGCCTTCGAGGGCCTGCAGCTGCCGATCGACCGGGCGCTCACGGTGGAATCGCGGCTGTTCGCCGAGTTGCTCGCCGGCCCCGAGGCGGCGGCGATGATCCGCACGGTGTTCGCCGAGAAGCGCGCCCTCGACCGCCTCGTCCGCCGGCCCGCCGGGGTGCCGCACCGGCTGCCGGACACGGTCGGCGTCCTCGGGGCCGGTTTCATGGGCTCGGCGATCGCGGCGGCGCTGGCGCTCGCGGGCTTCGAGGTGGTGCTGGTCGACCGCGATGCGGCGGCGGCATCGCGGGGCCGCGAGACAGCGCTGGCGGGGCTCGCCGAGCGCGTGCGGGTCCGCCACCTCGAGGGGGCGGCCGCAGAGGCGGCGATGCGGTGCCTGACGGCGGGCGAGGGGACCGAGGCGCTCTCCGGCGCCGGCCTGGTGATCGAGGCGGTGTTCGAGGACGCGGCGACGAAGCGGGCGGCGCTCGCGGCGATTTCCGACGTGGTCGCGGACGATGCGGTGATCGCCACCAACACCTCCGCCCTGCCGCTCGCCGGCCTGGCGGACGCCGTCCGGCGCCCGGAGCGCTTTCTCGGCCTCCACTTCTTCTCACCCGTCGACCGCATGCGGCTCGTCGAGGTGATCCGGGGCGGCGAGACGGACGACGCGACGCTGGCCCTCGCCCTCGACGTCGTCGGCCGTCTCGGCAAGACGCCGATCGTCGTCGCCGACGGCCGCGGCTTTTACGTCTCGCGCGTCGTCGCCGCCTATGTCGGCGAGGGGGTGCGGATGCTGACGGAAGGGGTGCCGCCGGCGATGGTGGAGACCGTCGGCCGGCTCGCCGGCATGCCGACCGGACCACTGGCGCTCGCCGACGAGATCGGCCTCGACGTCGCCTGGCGGGTGGTGGAGGCGTCGCTCGCCGGCGCGGCATCCTCCGGCGATCCCGTCGCCCGCGTGTTCTCGGCCCTCGCCCCCGAGCGTGGCCGCCTCGGGCGCAAGGGCGGGGCGGGCTTCTACGACTACCCGGCCGGCGGCCGCAAGGCGCTGTGGCCGGGCCTCGCCGGATTCGTCGGCCGGCCGCGGCCGGCGGAGACCATTCGCGTCGAAGGGCTGAAGCAGCGCTTTCTGGTTGTGCAGGCGCTGGAGACGGTGCGGGCACTGGTGGAGGGCGTCGTCGCCGACGCCCGCGAGGCGGACGTCGGGTCCGTCCTCGGCTTCGGCTTCCCGGCCTTCACCGGCGGCACGGCAAGCTATGTCGACGGGCTCGGGACGGCGCGGTTCGCAGCGATGTGTTCGGAACTCGCCGATCGCCATGGCGAGCGCTTCCGGCCGCCAATGCTGCTCGCCGAACTGGCCGCCGGGGGCGGCACCCTTAGGGGGCGCTTCGCGGTCGCCTGAGGCTTGCGCGAGGCTTGCATCGGCGAGGCGTGTGCTTGGCGTTTTCGGGGTGAAGACGTAGTCTGCCCGTGGGGCGCGGCACGAGCGCCACCGACCTGCCGTCGCGCAGCCGGTCCGAGTGCGCGCGGCGACACCGAATTCACCGGGAGAAGACACATGAAGTTCGTTGCTCTGCTGACGGCCGGCGGACTGCTGGCTTCCGGCGCCGCGGCGCTGGCGCAGGACGCCGCACCGCCGGCGAATGCCCCCCCGCAGGGCGGGCCGCCGATCCAGCTCATGTTCGTGCAGCAGGCTGCCAGCATGAAGTTCGACGGCAAGACGATGACGCTCGACGGCGTCGCTCCGGCCACCACCTTCTTCTCCGACCGGCCGCAGCGCATCGTCGGCCACATCAACCAGGATCACTTCGTCAAGCTGTGGGGCGCCGAGAAGGACGGCTTCAAGGCCGATCCGCCTAACGCGGCCGTGTCCTTCATCACCGACAACGGCATGCCGATCGTCATCGAGATCGAGGATGTGCAGGCGGTCTCGCCGACGTCGCTCGCCTACACGGTGACCGTTCTCGAGGGCACGCTGCCGGAGACCGCCGGTCCGACGGCGGTGTTCATCGACCCGTGGGTCGCTCATGGCGGCGGCTGGCACGGCGGTGGCTGGCACGGCGGCGGCTGGCACGGCGGCGGCTGGGGCTGGGGTGGCGTCGCGGCCGGTGCGGCCGTGGGCGCCGCGGCGGGCGTGGCGATCGGCGCGGCGGCGGCCCAGCCGACCTACGTCTATCCCGCCCCGGCGGTGAAGTGCCACTACAGCTACTACTACGGTCAGCCGGTCTGCAAAGGCGTCTACTGAGCGAAGAGCGGGCCGCCCGGGCGGCCCCATCGCAAGCGATCGGCGAGGGCGGCACCGTGTGCCGCCCTTTGTCGTTTCAACGCCGCACGTCAGCCGTGCTGGCAGGAGGAAGGCGCGCCATGAACGGTGTGCATGGCAGCCATGCGCTTCATCCCGGCAGGGGCTTTCCTCGCCGAGATTGCGCGGAAAATCATTCGAATTCAGTACGATAGGAGAGCTACGCCAAAGAAGGACGCTGCCACGGGCAGCGGTTTTGAGGTGATTACATCAGAACGGGATGCGCAGATCGCGTCATGCGGCTTGACCGGCCATCGGTGTGCTGCCAGAGTTTTGGAGCGCGGCTGGACGCCCTGCGTTCACCGCGCATGCCCTCCTTGGGCGTTTCCTCCCTAGACTTGGGCCGCCCGCCTCGCGAGCGGCCCTTTTTCTCGTTGCAAGCAGGATCTTGCGCCCGGAGCCGGGCCGGAGGCACGATCACCGTCCGGTTCGTCCGCGATGCACCCGGCGCATCGGGGACGATCGGATCGCCGCAGCAATGCGGCACTCTCCGCAATCGATTGCCGGGTCCTTGACATTTGTGCGCTGCACCACTATCTTGTGCAGTGCGGTGTGGCTTTGCCCGCCGCGCCCTCCTTGGGCGTTTCCTCCCTAGACTTAGGCCGCTCGCTCGCGAGCGGCCTTTTTTTGTGCGCGGGCCGCCCGCTCCAGGGATTGCGCGGCCTGCGGATGGAGCGGCGCCGACGGCGCGCCGGCCGCTGCGGTCGCCGTGGTGACGCTTCGTGCATGGGTGCAATGCGGAATCCGCAGATTGACCGGTGGCGCCGCGCCGCCTACCTTTCGCGTGTCGACGCGGCCTTGCCGCCTCGATGCCCTCCTTGGGCGTTTCCTCCCTAGACTTAGGCCGGTCGCCTCGCGATCGGCCTTTTTTTCTGTCTGGCGGGGAGCCTGTCCGGTGGGGAGAACGGCGCCCGAGGAGGCCTACGGCACGCCTATTCGGCGGCGACGCGCGGAGCGGTGCCTTCGGCGAAGTCGGCGATCAGCCGCCGCGCGAAGCGATCGAGCAGACCGACCGTCTCGGGAAAATCAGCCGAGCGTTCGAAGCGCGCCTCGTCCATGTAGAGGCCGCGGTTCACCTCGATCTGCAGGGCATGGACGCCGAGCGCCGGCCGTCCGTAGCTCTCGGTGATGAAGCCCCCCGCATAGGGCCGGTTGCGTCCGACGGTGAAGCCGAGGTCGGTGAGGATCGCCACGGCGCTGTCGCTGAGCTCGGCGCTGCAACTGGTGCCGTAGCGGTCGCCGACGATCACGTCGGGCCGCGGCCGCTGCTCGTGGCCGCGCGTCGACGAGGGCATCGAATGGCAGTCGACGAGGACGGCAATGCCGTGGCGGGCCTGCGTCGCGGTCACCAGACGCCGCAGAGCCGCGTGGTAGGGCTTGTAGATCGCCTCGATGCGCGCGAGCCCCTCCTCGACGGACAGCGGTCCGGCATAGATGTCCTCGCCGTCGGCGACCAAGCGGGCGATCGTGCCGAGGCCGCCGGCGACGCGCACGGAGCGGGCGTTGACGAAGGCGGGCAGGCGGCCGGCGAACATCTTCGGGTCGAGCTCGTAGGGCTCGCGGTTGACGTCGAGGTAGGCCCGCGGGAAGTGCGCGCGCATCAGCGGTGCGCCGGCGGCGAGCACCGAGGCGAACAGCTCGTCGACGAACGAATCCTCGGACCGGCGGATCGCCTCGGCATCGAGCCTAGCGGCGGCGAGAAAGGCGCGCGGATAGGCGCTGCCGGAATGCGGGGAGTTGAAGACGAAGGGGACCGACGGCAGCGGCGGGTGCAACACCTCGAACGGCGGCTGGTGGACGAAGTCGTCGACGACCCGCATCACGCTCTCGCCCACGGCGATCTGCCGACATGGTGGATCGTCGATGAACAGGCGCCGTGCCGCATCCGGAAACTCCCGTCGAGGCCCGCCCGGCGCTGGCGCCGCGCGCCCCCGGCCATGTTGCAGCAGCCGGCACCCCGCTGTCCACGTCGATCGCGGCGCCGTGCTTTCACCCGATCTTTACCCGCATCCCGCCACAACGGTTCCCACGCAGCGGGCGCCGATCTTCCTCGAGGAAGTGAGGCGGCCGGGAGCTGGGGCAGTATCTCGGGGCTTGTCACGATCGTGATGTCGCGCATCATCCTGGCGGAAGACGACGGCGACATGCGCCGCTTCCTCGCCAAGGCACTCGAGAAGGCGGGCCATGAGGTCGTCTCCTTCGACAACGGCCTGTCGGCCTACGAGCGGCTGCGCGAGGAGCCGTTCACGCTGCTCCTCACCGACATCGTCATGCCGGAGATGGACGGCATCGAACTCGCCCGCCGCGCCACCCGGCTCGACCCGGATCTCAAGGTGATGTTCATCACCGGCTTCGCGGCGGTGGCGCTCAATTCCGACTCGCGCGCCCCCAAGGACGCCAAGGTGCTGTCTAAGCCCTTCCACCTGCGTGAGCTCGTGCGCGAGGTCGAGCGCCTGCTCGCCGCTTGAGCGAGGGCAAGCGCCCGCTCGCCGGCTGAGATCCACTCCCGCCGCGAAAATCCGCTCTCTCGTTGACAGCCCGGAACCGCCCCGCCATAACACGCGCCGCGACGGCGGCCGCGCCCTTTACGGCCGCCTCGAACGTGCGGTCCGTCCACTGGAGGCGGGACGTCGCGCGGCGCCGGAGGGGTGCCCGAGTGGTTAAAGGGGACGGACTGTAAATCCGTTGGCTCAGCCTACGTTGGTTCGAATCCAACCCCCTCCACCACGCCGCGTCCGACGATCGCCCGACCCGCTCCGGCGGGCGGCGGCGTGCTCGTCTCCGGTCGATGCGCCCCTGCGCGGGCGGGTGTAGCTCAATGGTAGAGCAACAGCCTTCCAAGCTGATGACGGGGGTTCGATTCCCCTCACCCGCTCCAGGCCGCCTTCTTCCAGCCCCCGATTGATACGGCGAAGGCCCATGCCGGCGCAGCTGTCCGCGACCGTTCGGGCGCGTCGGGGGGCTGTCCGAACACGCGCCGGACGACTCACCCGCCTTGCAATTCCGCCCGCCGACGGTTACCTGCCGCGCGCGGCCGCGGCTCTTGGACCTCGTCGGCTGCCATCCTATCGGCTGCCACACAATCGGCGGGACACGGGTCATGGCGAAAGAGAAGTTTGCGCGGACGAAGCCGCACTGCAACATCGGGACGATCGGCCATGTCGATCACGGCAAGACGTCGCTGACGGCGGCGATCACGAAGGTTCTGGCGAAGACGGGCGGCGCGACCTACAAGGCGTACGACCAGATCGACGCGGCGCCGGAGGAGAAGGCGCGCGGCATCACGATCTCGACGGCGCACGTCGAGTACGAGACGAAGAACCGCCACTACGCCCACGTCGACTGCCCTGGCCACGCCGACTACGTGAAGAACATGATC
>CAMDHY010000060.1 GCA_945898215.1 Pseudoxanthobacter soli DSM 19599
GCAGGAACAGGCGGGGTGGTAGGCGCTCTCGACCTTCGCCCGCACGAAGTCGTCGATCGCCTCGTCGTCGACCACGTCTGCACCGGGCTGCAGTTCGCGGCCGCGATAGGGGTCGAAGGCCTTCTGCGCGAAGATCTCGCGGGTGAGGCGGACGCAGGCGCGCATCTCCACCATGTCGTCGGGGTGGCTCAGGTAGTTGAACATCACCCGCGGCTTTTCCATCGGGTCCGCCGAGCGCAGGCGCACCCAGCCGCGGCTCTTCGAGCGCATCGGGCCGACGTGGGCCTGGAAGCCGTGCTCGGAGGCGAGGCCCTGGCCGTCATAGGTCACGGCCAGGGGAAGGAAGTGATACTGGATGTCGGGATAGCGGATGCCGGCGCGGGACCGGATGAAGCCGCAGGTCTCGAAGTGGTTGGTGGCGCCGAGCCCGTCCTTGAAGGCGAGCCAGCGCATGCCGATCAGCGCCTTCGCCAGCGGGTTCATCGACGAAAAGAGGCTGATCGGCTGCGTACAGGCGACCTGGAAGTAGAACTCCAGGTGATCCTGGAGGTTTTCGCCGACGCCGGCCAAGTCGTGGACGACACTGACGCCGTGTGACTGCAACTCGGCCGCCGGGCCGACGCCGGAGAGCTTCAGCAACTGCGGCGAGTTGATCGGTCCGCCGGCGAGGATGACGCCGCGCCGGGCGCTGGCGAGATGCTCGGCGCCGCCGCGGCGATAGGTGACGCCGGTGGCGCGGCGGCCGTCGAAGGTGACGCGGGTGGCGAGCGCACCGGTGAGCACGCGCAAGCCCGGACGCTTCATGGCGGGCTTCAGGTAGGCGTTGGCGGCGGACGAGCGGACGCCGTCCTTCACCGTCATGTCCATCCGTCCGAAGCCCTCCTGGCGGTAGCCGTTGACGTCGGTCGTTTCGGCGTAGCCGGCCTGTTGCGCCGCCTCGACGAAGACGCGGTAGAGCGGGTTCTTCAGCTGCCCGTAGCGCGTGCCGAGCGGTCCGTCGGCGCCGCGGTACTCGTCGCCGCCTTCCTCGCGCGTCTCGGCCCGCTTGAAGTAGGGCAGCACGTGGCGGTAGCCCCAGCCGTTGGCGCCCTGCTCCTCCCAGCCGTCGAAGTCGAGCGGGTTGCCGCGGATGTAGACGAGGCCGTTGATCGACGACGAGCCACCGAGCACTTTTCCCCGCGGCGTGTGCAGGCGGCGGCCGCCGAGGCCGGGCTCCGGCTCGCTCTCGTAGAACCAGTTGTACTTCGCCATGTTCATCGGGATCGACAGCGCGCTCGGCATCTGGATGAACACCGAGCCGTCGCCGCCGCCGGCCTCCAGCACCAGCACGCTGACGCCGGCGTCCTCGCTCAGCCGGGCCGCCATCACGGACCCGGCCGAGCCGGAACCGACGATGACGTAGTCGTAGGTGTCGGCCTGCATCGGACTTCTCAATACGGTGCGTCGATGGGGGCGAGGGCGACGTAGACGCTCTTCAATTGCGTGTAGTGCTCGATCGCCGCCTTGCCGTTCTCGCGGCCGAGGCCGGAGCGCTTGACGCCGCCGAAGGGGAGCTCGATCGGCGTGACGTTGTAGTGGTTGATCCAGCAGGTCCCGGCCTCCAGCGCCGCCACCGCGCGGTGGCCGCGGGTGAGGTCGCGGGTGAAGACGCCGGCGGCGAGGCCGAACTCGGTGGCGTTCGCCCGCTCGATCACCTCCTCCTCTGTGTCGAACGAGAGCACCGTCATCACCGGGCCGAAAATCTCTTCCCGCACGATCGCCATGCCGTCCTCGCAGCCATCGAAGACGGTCGGCTCGACGAAGGCGCCGCGCGCCAACGCCCCGGCCGTGACGCGCTTGCCGCCGACGGCGAGCTTCGCCCCCTCGGCGACGCCCTTCGCGATGTAGCCGAGCACCTTCTCCATGTGGCCGGCGGAGATCAGCGCGCCGACCTGGGTCCTCGGGTCGAGCGGGTCGCCGACGACCATCTTCTTCACCCGCGCCACGAGCTTCTCGAGGAAGGCCGCCTTCACCGAGCGGTGGACGAAGACGCGGGTGCCGTTCGAGCACACCTCGCCGGCGGAGTAGAAGTTCGCCAGCAGCGCGCCGGAGACGGCGTTGTCGAGGTCGGCGTCCTCGAAGACGATCAGCGGCGACTTGCCGCCGAGCTCCAGCGTCACCTGCTTCAGCGTCGTGGCGGCGTCGGCCATCACCTTCATGCCGGTGCCGACCTCGCCGGTCAGCGACACCTTGGCGATGCCGGGGTGGCGGGTGAGCAGGCGGCCGGTGTCGGCGAAGCCCTGCACGACGTTGAAGACGCCGTCTGGCACGCCGGCCTCCGCCATGATCTCGGCGAGCTTGACGGCGGTGAGCGGGGTGAGTTCCGCCGGCTTGAAGATCATGGCGTTGCCGCAGGCGAGCGCCGGGGCCGACTTCCAGCAGGCGATCTGGAGCGGATAGTTCCAGGCGCCGATGCCGGCGACGATGCCGAGCGGCTCGCGGCGGGTGTAGCCGAAGGCCGAGGGGCCGAGGTCGATGTGCTCGCCGGCGAGCGAGGCGGCGAGGCCGGCGTAGTATTCGATGCAGTCGGCGCCAGAGATGACGTCGACGACCGAGGTCTCCTGGATCGGCTTGCCGGTGTCCTGGGTCTCGAGCCGCGCGAGTTCGTCGTTGCGGGCGCGCAAGAGGTCGGCGACGCGCTTCAGGACGCGGCCGCGTTCGGTGCCGGTCATGCGGGCCCAGAGCTTCTGGCCGGCGCGGGCGGCGGCCACCGCGGCGTCCACCTCGGCGGCGCCGGCGATCTCGACCTCGGCCAGCACCTCGCCGGTGGCCGGGTTGATCGTCTCGAAGGTCTGGCGCTCGGCGGCGTCGACCGGGCGGCCGCCGACGTGGTTGCGGATGATGCTGGACATGCGGGTCGGCCTCGGAGCGGGGAGGGAGCCGGCGTTCACGGCGGCCTCGACGGAGGAATCGACGAAGGCGACGGCGATGGCGCGCGCGGCGGTACTGTCGGTCTCGTGGGTGTCGGAGAGGGTGGCGCGCAGCCACAGCCCGTCGATCATGGCGGCGGTGGCGACGGCGATGCGCTCGGCGTCGGCGGACGACACCAGCGCCCGCAGCGCATGGCGCAGGTTCGACAGCATGCGCTTCTGGTAGACGACCTGGACGCGGCGCAGGCGCTGCGAGTGGATGACCTGGCCCCAGAAGGCGAGCCAGACCGAGCCGGTGCGGCGGTCGAACTCTTCCGGGGCGAGGTTCGCCTCGATGACGGCGCGGACGCGCTCCTGCGGCGTGCGGGCGCTCGCCAGCCGGCGGCCGGCGGCGCGGCCGACGCGGCTCGCCATGTGCCTGAGTGTCGCCTCCAGCAGCGAGTCCTTGTCGCCGAAATAGTGCGAGACGAGGCCGGGCGAGACGCCGGCACGCCGACCAATGAGGGCGAGCGTCGTCGCGCCGAAGCCGACCTCGGCGAGCGTCTCGATGGTCGCCTCGATCAGCTGGAGGCGCCGGTCGTCCTCGGTGGCGATCCGCAGCAAAACGCGCCTCGCATCCCTTAATTGGTCGTTCAAGCAAGCGGCCGCCGCGCAGACGGATGCCGCCGATGATGGTCCGTCCAGCGGGGCGGGCGGTGCCGCGCGCCGAGGGTCGGACTGGACAAATTATGGGCGAATTCAGCCTGGAACAAGTCGAAAAAAGTGCGTGACAACGGCGCGGGAAGGGCATTGAATAGTCGTTCAATGGACCCGGTTGGTGGAGGCCGCGTCCGTCGATGCCGTTTCGCGACGGCCCTTGCCGCTGTTCGTGCGGAAGGCATCGCGAGAGGCATCGCCGGGGCCGGGTCGAGGGGATTGCCGGCACGAGCGCGAAGCGCCGCCGGCGGAGAGGGAGACCAGCAGACATGCCGATCAGCGCTTCCCGCAGCACGTTCTCGTCCCGCAGCCGCAACCTAACCCGCCGGGCCTTCGCCGCCGCGGCCCTGTCGCTCGCCGTCGTCGTGACGGCCGCGCCGGCCGACGCCGCCGACCCGAAGGCCTGCAAGGCGGTGCGCTTCGCCGACGTCGGCTGGACCGACATCACCGCGACGACGGCGCTCGCCTCGACGGTGCTGGAGGGCCTCGGCTACGCGCCGAAGACCACCATCCTCGCCGTGCCGGTCACCTACGCGTCCTTGAAGAACAAGGACATCGACGTTTTCCTCGGCAACTGGATGCCGACGATGGAAGCCGACTTGAAGCCCTATCTCGAGGACAAGTCGGTCGAGACGGTCGGCGTCAATCTCGAAGGCGCCAAGTACACCCTGGCGGTCCCGGCCTTCACCTATGACGCCGGCCTGAAGTCGTTCGCCGACATCGCCAAGTTCAAGGACAAGCTCGGCGGCAAGATCTACGGTATCGAGCCCGGCAACGACGGCAACCGGCTCATCCTCGAGATGATCAAGGGCGACCAGTTCGGCCTCGCCGGCTTCGAGGTGGTGGAATCGAGCGAACAGGGCATGCTCGCCGAGGTGGCCCGGGCCACCCGCCGCAAGGAGGACGTCGTCTTCCTCGGCTGGGAGCCGCACCCGATGAACGCCAACTTCGAGATGAAGTACCTCGACGGCGGCGACGACGTCTTCGGACCGAACTACGGCGGCGCCACCGTCCACACCAACGTCCGCGCCGGCTACCTGGAAGAGTGCCCGAACGTCGGGGCGCTGGTGAAGAACCTGAAGTTCTCGCTTCCCATGGAGAACGAGGTGATGGGCAAGATCCTCAACGACGGCGAGGACCCGGCCAAGGCCGCGAAGGACTGGCTGAAGGCGAACCCGGCCGCCCTCGACGGCTGGCTCGCCGGCGTCACCACGCTCGACGGCCAGCCGGGCCTGCCGGCGGTGAAGGCGAGCCTCGGCCTCTGAGGCGATCTCGGCGCTATCGTCCTCCCCCTGCCAGGGGGGAGGACAGCCGGCGCAGCCGGCAGGTGGGGGCCCGTGCGCCGACAGACCGCTGGGCTCGCTCGGGCGAGCATCACTTCAAGTCCCCCACTTGCGATCCACTGGCCCCACCCTGACCGCCTTCGGCGGTCTGTCCCTCCCCCTGGCAGGGGAGGGACGGCAGCGGGGACGTCTCGCCCATGTACGACTGGATCACGGACCACAAGATCCCCGTCGGCCGGTGGATCGCGGCCTTCATCACATTCCTGACCGATAATTTCGAGTGGCTGTTCGACGCCATCTCGCTGGTCTTGAGCCTCCTCATCAACTCGACGACGGCCGGCCTGCTGTGGGTACCGCCGATCCTGCTGATGGTGGTGATCACCGCTGCGGCGTGGCTCCTGCACCGCTCGATCTGGCTCGCGGTGTTCATCTTCCTCGGGCTGTTGTTCATCGCCAACCTCGGCTACTGGGAGCGGACCCTCGAGACGCTGTCGCTGGTGATCTGGGCGACGGTGGTGAGCGTCCTGATCGGCGTGCCGATCGGCATCGCCGCGGCGCACCGGCCCTGGCTCTACCAGGCGATGCGGCCCGTGCTCGACCTGATGCAGACGCTGCCGACCTTCGTCTACCTGATCCCGACCCTGGTGCTGTTCGGCCTCGGCGTCGTGCCGGGCCTGATCTCCACGGTCGTCTTCGCCGTGCCGGCGCCGATCCGGCTCACCCACCTCGGCGTGTCATCGGTGCCGACGCAGCTCGTCGAGGCCGGCAAGGCCTTCGGAGCCACGAAGCGGCAGCTCCTCTACAAGGTCGAGCTGCCCTACGCGCTGCCGATGATCATGGCCGGCGTCACCCAGTGCATCATGCTCAGCCTGTCGATGGTGGTGATCGCCTCCCTCGTCGGCGCCGACGGCCTCGGCGTGCCGGTGCTGAGGGCGCTCAACACCGTCAACGTCGCCATGGGCTTCGAGGCGGGGATCGCCATCGTTATCCTGGCGATCGTGCTGGACCGCGTCTTCAAGCGTCCCGAGACGCGCCGGAAGGGAGGCTGAGCCATGCCGGCGGTCGAGTTCCAGAACATCGACATCATCTTCGGCAAGGAACAGGCGAAGGCGCTGAAGATGGTCGACGCGGGCTCGACCCGCGACCAGATCCTCGCCGAGACCGGCGCGGTGCTGGGTGCTGCCGGCGTCAGCCTCAGTGTCGAGCGCGGCGAGATCTGCGTGCTGATGGGGCTGTCGGGCTCTGGCAAGTCGACGATCATGCGGGCGGTGAACCGGCTGAACGTCGTCGCCCGCGGCGCCGTCATGGTCGAGCACGCCGGCAAGACGGTGGACGTCGTCAGCTGCGACGAGGCGACCCTGCGCGACCTCAGGATGCGCACCGTCTCGATGGTGTTCCAGCAGTTCGCGCTGCTGCCGTGGCGGACGGTGCGCGAGAACGTCGGCTTCGGCCTCGAGCTGCGCGGCGTCGGCTCGGCCGAGCGCAAGCGCATCGTCGATGAGAAGCTCGCCCTCGTCGGCCTGTCGAAGTGGGCCGACAAGCACGCCCACGAACTCTCCGGCGGCATGCAGCAGCGCGTCGGCCTCGCCCGCGCCTTCGCCACCGACGCCGAGATCCTGCTGATGGACGAGCCGTTCTCGGCGCTCGATCCGCTGATCCGCGACAAGCTGCAGGACGAGCTCCTCGACCTGCAGGCGAAGCTGCGCAAGACCATCCTGTTCGTCAGCCACGACCTCGACGAGGCGCTGAAGCTCGGCACCAAGATCGCCATCCTGGAGGGCGGTCGCATCGTCCAGTGCGGCACCGGCGAGGACATCCTGCTGCGCCCCGCCAACGACTACGTCGCCGAGTTCGTCAAGCACATGAACCCGCTCAACGTGCTGCGCGGCACCTCGGTGATGACGCCGGCGGCCACGCTGGTGCGCGAGGATGGCGCGGTGCTGGTCGACCGCGGCGGCCGCATCCGCGTCGCCGTCGACGCCGACGACCGGCCGATCGCCGTGTCCCTCGACGGCCGCCAGGGCACCATCGCCCACTGCGGGCCGGACGGCAGCATCACCGACGACATCCGCGCCGCCGAGGTGCTGATCGCCCCCGTCGACCTGTCGCTGAAGTCGGCGATCGTGCTGAAGCAGGAGACGGCGCACCCGATCCTGCTCGTCGACCAGCTGGGGCGGCTGGCCGGCCTCTGCGGCGACGAGGAGATCTACCGCGGGCTGTTGCGGCGCGGTCAGAGCTGAGCGCGCCCCATCTTCAGAACATGAAGACGCCGGCGAGCCAGACGATCGCCAGGGCTCGCGCGCCCGTCGTCAGTGCCGCGTGGCCCGTGCCGGAGGCCCGCCACACCGCGAAGCACAGGAACAGGTTGTAGGGCAGCGGCACCAAGAAGGCGGCGAGCGCCGTCCAGTCCGGGGCGTCGTGGGCGATCAGCGTCAGCGAGAGGCCGCCCGCGCACAGGTTGAGCAGCGTTCCCCAGATCAGCATATCGACGAGAACCACGCGCCAGAGCGGGCTCTCGGCGCACCAGAGGCGGCGGAAGTGGCCGGGGACCGGCCGCAGCGCGGTGGCGAGCCTCGGCACGCTCATGTCTCCTCGGTGGCCGCCACCTGTACGAGCAGCTTATCAATGCGCCGGCCGTCCATGTCGACGATCTCGAAACGGTAACCGGCGTGCTCGAACCATTCGCCCGCAGAGGGGATGCGGCCGAGCTTTTCGAGCGCCAGCCCGGCGACGGTGTGATAGTCGCCGCCGCCGATGCCGCGCACGCCGAGCCGGTCGCGGAACTCGTCGACCGGCGTCAGCCCGTCGACGAGCCACGAGCCGTCGGCGCGCTCGATGATGTCGGGGTCCTCGTCCTCGTGTGCCTCCGGCAGGTCGCCGGCGATCGTCTCCAGCACGTCTGTGGGCGTGACGATGCCTTCGGTGGTGCCGTACTCGTCGACGACGACGATCATGTGGGCACCGCTCACCTTGAACTGTTCGATCAGCGACAGCACCGCCGTCTGTTCGGGCACGGCGACGAGGGGCTGCATCAGGCTGGCGAGGTCGAGCGGCCGGTCCTCCATCACCGCGGCGAGCATCGCCTTGGTGTGGACGACGCCGACCGCCTCGTCGACGGTGCCATCGCAGACGAGCAGGCGGGAGTGCGAGTGGGCGCACAGGACACGCGCGATCTCCTCGCGCGGGGCGTTGCGGTCGAGCCAGACGATCTCGTTACGCGGCGTCATCAGGGCGCGGACGTTGCGATCGGCAAGCCGCAGCACCCCCTCGATCATCGCCTTCTCCTCGACTGCGAAAACCCCGGTCGCCGCGCCCTCTGAGATGAGCGCGCGAACCTCCTCCTCCGACACCGTCTCGTCGCCCTGGGAGCGGCGGCCGAACAAGAGCAGGATCGCCTCCGTCGAGGTGCGCAACAGCCAGACGACCGGCAACGCCACCTTCGCGAGCACCGTCATCGCCGGCGCCACAGTGACGGCGACCGCCTCGGGATTGGCGAGGGCGAGCCGCTTTGGCACCAGTTCGCCGACCACCAGCGAGAGGTAGGTGATCGCCACTACCACGACGAAGAAGGCGATCTGCGGCCCGTGCGTGCCGATCGCCGGGATCGTCTCCAGCACGTGGCCGAGGCGGTCGGCGAGCGTCGCCCCGGAGAAGGCGCCGGCGAAGATGCCGACCAGCGTGATGCCGATCTGCACCGTCGACAGGAAGCGGCTCGGGTCTTCCTTCAGGCGGAGCGCCGCGCGCGCGCCGCGGCTGCCGTCGGCGGCCATGCCTTCGAGCCGCGCCTTGCGGGCCGAGACGACGGCGAGCTCCGACATCGCCAGCACGCCGTTGACGAACGTGAGGGCGAAGACGACGGCGATCTCGAAGAACAACATGGTCTGTGTTGGGCCCGGTTGGCGCGGCGGCTAGTATGGGGTCTCGGGGCGGCGTGTGCAAAAGGCCGCGGCCGCTGCCAAGGTGCGCGCGGCCGCGTCAGGGTGGCGCGTCGGCCGGGCCCTCGCCGCGGGCGAGTGCGCGCACCACCGGGCTTCCGACCCGGTAGGCCGCCTCGATGGCGGCGTCGTAGGCGGAGAAGCTCGTCTCGTCGGCGTTCTCCGCGAGGTGCTCGGCGGCGGTCTCGCCGCGGCGGGGAAGCGTGTGGTTGCTGGCGGCGCGCAGCACCAGCACGCGGTCGCGGTCGACCTTGCCGGCGCGGGCGAGCTGCGTCAGGGCCGTCAGCGTGCCGGTGTCTTCCATCGCCGAGGTGGCGAAGTCGCCGCGGCCCTCGGTCCAGTAGCGCACCCAACGACCGGCCCAGCGGTTGAAGCGCTTGCCGGTCCAGAAGGTCGAGCCGGACAGCGTGTCGCCGCGGATCACCCGCGGCGGCTGCTGGGAGGCCGGATAGTCCTCGTAGCCGCGCCGGGCCCGGCGAAGCGCGCGATCGTCCTCGAGGCGGACGTTGCGCGTCGTGCGGAAGGCCCAGGCGACGAGGCTCTCTTTGAGCTTGAACACCGAGCGCGTCGCTCCGGTCGGCGGCCGCGGCTCCTGGTAGGGCTCGGTGCGGCCGAGCGGCACGTAGCCGGTCGTCCAGTCGGCCGGGATCTCGCGCGCGTCGATCTCGTAGGCGAGGTCGGCGTCGACCACCCAGCGCGCCCACGCCGCCGAGCCGACCGACATCCGCTCCGGGTTGCCGCCGGCGATGCCGGCGACCACCCAGTAGGCCTCCGTCAGGTCGAAGCGCGGGTCCATGCCGAGGCCGGCGATCGAGGCCGCCGCGTGGGCGGTGGCCTCGCCGGTGACGATCGCCAGCACGCCGAGGTCGGGATTGTAGCGCAGGTGGTAGTTGCCCTGCGGAAACGGCAGGACGTCGGGGAGCGGCAGGCGCTCGGTCCAGAGCTGCAGCTCGCCGGCAATATCGCCCTGGTCCTTGCCGATCTCGAAGGCGGCGACGACCACCACCTTGATCGGGATCGGCGCGTCCGCGGCACCGGCGGGACCGGCGGCGAAGCTGGTGGCGAGCAGGAGGGCGGGGATCACGGGGCGCATCGCCCCTCTATAGCGGCGCCCGGCGCGGTTGTCCTCCCTTCGCCGCGTCGGAAGCACTTTGGAACGCCTCTCATCCGTTGACAGCGGCGAGACGGTTTGATCAGATGGTCAAAATTTGAGCCTGACGCCACAACGGGCAGGGGCTCTGAAATCAATCCAGAGGGCGCCGCCGAATCCGAAAACGGACGGGGCGCGGTGGAGACGATGGCATGACGGCAGCACCGGACATCCGGGGCGGGCGCCTGGCGTCCGCGGAGTACGCGGTCAATTTCGCCGACCTGCACCCGGCGCAGACGCCGCACGAGGCGCGGCTCGCCGCCGAGCGGTGCCTGTTCTGCTACGACGCGCCCTGCCAGACGGCGTGTCCGACCTCGATCGACATTCCCCTGTTCATCCGCCAGATCGCCACCGGCAACCGCCTCGGCTCGGCGAAAACGATCCTGTCGGCCAATCCGCTCGGCGCCATGTGCGCCCGCGTCTGCCCGACCGAGACGCTCTGCGAAGAGGCGTGCGTGCGCAACGCCGACGCCGACGAGCCGGTGGAGATCGGCCGGCTGCAGCGCTTCGCCACCGACCTCGTCATCGACGAGATGCGGCCGATCTTCCGCCGCGCCTCCACGACGGGCCGCAGGATCGCCGTCGTCGGCGCCGGCCCGGCCGGTCTCGCCTGCGCCCACGGCCTGGCGCTCGCCGGCCACGAGGTGACGATCTTCGACGCGCGGGAGAAAGTCGGGGGTCTGAACGAGTACGGCATCGCTTCCTACAAGGCGACCGGCGGCATCGCCCAGCGCGAGGTCGAGTGGCTGCTGTCGGTCGGCGGCATCACGGTCGAGACCGGCAAGGCGCTCGGCCGCGACGTAACGCTCGAAGGCCTCAGGGCCGACCATGACGCGGTCTTCCTCGGGCTCGGCCTGCAGGGCGTCAACCACCTCGGCTTCCACGACGCCGGCATCGCCGGCGTGGTCGACGCGATCGACTTCATCGCCCGGCTGCGTGAGGCGCAGGCCGACGGGCGGCTCGACACCGTCGAGGTGGGGCGCCGCGTCGTCGTCATCGGCGGCGGCATGACGGCGATCGACGCGGCGGTGCAGGCAAAGAAGCTCGGCGCCGAGGAGGTGACGATCGTCTACCGCCGCGGGGCGGAGGCGATGGGGGCGAGCCGCTACGAGCAGGAGCTCGCTTTGACGAACGGCGTCGTCATCCGCCACTTCGCCCGGCCCGTCGCGCTCGCAGAGGCGGACGGCCACCTCGCTAGCGTCCAGTTCACCGGCACCGCGGTGGACGAGGGGCGCGTCTACGACACCAACGAGCGCTTCGAGCTTGCCGCCGATATGCTCCTGAAGGCGATCGGCCAGACCTTCATCGCCGAGGTCCTCGGCCACGATCTCGCGCTCGCCCACGGCCGCATCGTCATCGACGACGAGCGCCGCACCTCGCTGCCGGACGTCTTCGCCGGCGGGGACTGCGTCGCCGCCGGCTCCGACCTCACCGTCGTGGCGGTCGAGGACGGCAAGCAGGCGGCCCGCGCCATCGACCGGCAGCTGCGCGGCGTCGCCGCCGTCGCCGCGGAATAGTCCGAGCCCGCATCCGAGTTTCCGGGGCCGATCCGCCCCGCACCGCAGGAGGGTCGCATGGCCGATCTGTCCGTCACCTTCGCCGGCATCCGCTCGCCGAACCCGTTCTGGCTCGCTTCGGCGCCGCCGACCGACAAGGCCTACAACGTCGAGCGCGCCTTCGAGGCGGGCTGGGGCGGCGTCGTCTGGAAGACGCTCGGCGAGGAGGGGCCGCCGATCGTCAACGTCTCCGGCCCGCGCTACGGCGCCATCCACGGGCCGGACCGGCGCGTCATCGGCTTCAACAACATCGAGCTCATCACCGACCGGCCGCTTGAGGTGAACCTCGCCGAGATCGCCGCGGTGAAGCGGCGCTGGCCGGACCGGGCGATGGTCGTCTCGCTGATGGTGCCGTGCGAGGAGGTCGCCTGGAAGCGTATCCTGCCGCGCGTCGAGGACACCGGCGCCGACGGCATCGAGCTCAACTTCGGCTGCCCGCACGGCATGTCCGAGCGCGGCATGGGCGCGGCCGTCGGCCAGGTGCCCGAGTACGTGCAGATGGTGACGGAGTGGTGCAAGCTGCACTCGCGGCTGCCGGTCATCGTCAAGCTGACGCCCAACGTCACCGACGTCCGCAACCCCGCGCAGGCGGCGGTGCGCGGCGGCGCCGACGCCGTCTCCCTCATCAACACCGTCAATTCCATCATGGGCGTCGACCTCGACGCCATGGCGCCGAACCCGCACACCGACGGCAAGGCGACGCACGGGGGCATGTGCGGCCCGGCGGTGAAGCCGATCGCGCTCCACATGGTCGCCGACATCGCCCGCTCGCCGGCGACCCGCGGCATCCCGATCTCCGGCATCGGCGGCATCGAGACCTGGCGCGACGCGGCCGAGTTCATGGCGCTCGGCTGCGGCACGGTGCAGGTGTGTACGGCGGCGATGGTCTACGGCTTCAAGATCGTCCGGGAGATGATCTCGGGCCTCGAGACCTTCATGGACGAGAAGGGCTACGCCACCATCGAGGACTTCCGCGGCCGCGCGGTACCGAACGTCACCGACTGGCAGCACCTCAATCTGCACTACGCCGTCAAGGCGCGCATCGACCAGGACCTTTGCATCAAGTGCGGCCGCTGCCACATCGCCTGCGAGGACACTTCGCACCAGGCGATCACGGCGGAGAAGGACGGCGTCCGCCACTTTGAGGTGATCGACGAGGAGTGCGTCGGCTGCAACCTCTGCGCCACCGTCTGCCCGGTGGAGGCGTGCATCGAGATGGTGCCCTTGATGAACGAGGTCGACCGCCGCACCGGCCGCCTCGTCGACGGCTCCCACCTCGACTGGACGCAGCACCCGAACAACCCGGCGGTCCGCGAGGCAGCGGAGTGAGGTTTTCTTGTCCTCCCCCGCCGGTGGAACGTCCCTCACCTGGCAGGGCGAAGTGGTTGTCGTCCTCCCCCTGCCAGGGGGGAGGACAGCCGGCGAAGCCGGCAGGTGGGGGCCTGTCGATCCCAACGTCGACCTGAGCTTCGGATTGACGGGCCCCACTCTGACCGCTTCGCGGTCTGTCCCTCCCCCTGACAGGGGAGGGACGTTCCACCGGCGGGGAGGGACGCGTTACGGCCTCAGTCCTCCCAGCAAGATCGTCAACAGCGAAGCGAGCGTGCGCTGGTGGAAGTCGTCGTCGGAGAGGTCGGAGCCCGCCACCGCCCGCACCTGCACGGCGAAGTCGGCATAGTGCTGCGTGGTCGCCCAGATCGAGAACAGCAGGTGGCGCGGGTCGACGGGCGCCATCCGGCCCTCGGCGATCCAGCTCTCGATGATCGCCGCCTTCGCATCGACGATGCACTTGAGGCGCCCGGAGATCACGGGGGAGAGATGCGGCGCTCCCTGGATAATCTCCATCGCGAACAGGCGCGAGGCGGCGGGGTCCCGCCGCGACGCCTCGAGCTTGACGGCGATGTACTCACTGAGCGCGTCGAAGGGATCGCGCGAGGCGTCGAGGCCGCGCAGCGGCTCCAGCCACATGTCGAGGGTGCGTTCCAAAACGGCCGTGTAGAGCGCGTCCTTGGAGCGGAAATAGTAGAGCAGGTTCGGCTTCGACATGCAGGCGGCGGCCGCGATCTGCTCGACGCGGGCGCCATGGTAGCCGTAGGCGGAAAAGACGGTGAGGGCTGCGTCGAGGATGCGAACGGCGTTCGCCTCGCCGATGCGCGTCTTGCGTGGACCGGCGGGCGATTCGCCCTCTGCCGGCTCGACGGCACCGCCCGCTGCCTTGACTTCGTGCCCCTCCATCCCGCCCTCTTGCCCCGCCGTGCCCGCATCCGGCGCGATGGTGCCCAAGATTTGCCCAGCCGGTCAAATCGCCGCCGGCCGATTGGCGCGCATCGCTCGCGTGGCGGCGGCCGATCACGCTATCTTGCCCGCATGGCACACGCCTTGCGATCCGCCTCCGGCCCGATGGCTGGCGCCTGCGGAACCGGATGGCGGCGGGGACGGCGGCTCCGCAACAGCAGGACGGGCGGATTGTGAAGGAAGCGATGCGGACCGAGACGAGCGCGGGCGTTGGTTCAGCGGCGGTGGTGGCCGGGCGGCCGGTGATCGAGGCGCGCGGGCTGTCGCTCACCTTCGAGACCGCCGACGGCCCGGTGTTCGCCCTCTCCGACGTCGACCTCGACGTGCAGGCCGGCGAGTTCGTCTCCTTCATCGGCCCGTCGGGCTGCGGCAAGACCACCTTCCTGCGCGTCGTCGCCGACCTCGAGCAGCCGAGCGCCGGCACGGTGCTGGTCAACGGCCTGACGCCGGAGGCGGCCCGGCTCGCCCGCCAGTATGGCTACGTCTTCCAGGCGCCGGCGCTCTATCCGTGGCGGACGATCGAGAAGAACGTCATGCTGCCGCTCGAGATCATCGGCCTGCCGGCGGCCGAGCGGGCCGAGCGGGCGCGCCAGCAACTCGCCCTCGTCGATCTCACCGGCTTCGAGCGCAAGTTCCCCTGGCAGCTCTCCGGCGGCATGCAGCAGCGCGCCTCGATCGCCCGCGCGCTCTCCTTCGACCCGGCCCTGATGCTGATGGACGAGCCGTTCGGGGCGCTGGACGAGATCGTCCGCGACCACCTGAACGAGCGCCTGCTGCGGCTCTGGGACAAGACCGGCAAGACGGTGCTGTTCGTCACCCACTCGATCCAGGAGGCGGTGTTCCTGTCCACCAAGATCGTGGTGATGTCGCCGCGACCGGGCCGCATCATCGACGTCATCGCCTGCGATTTCCCGCGCGACCGCACCCTCGACATCCGCGAGACGCCGGAATTCCTCGAGGTTGCCCACCGCGTCCGCGCGGGCCTCCGGGCAGGGCACGCCTATGGCGACTGAGGCGGCGGCCCCCTCGGCGCGCACGCCGCGCTCCGCCGGCCGGGCGGCGGCCGACGGCGTGCTGCCGGTCGCCGTCATCGTCGCCGCCCTCGTCGTGCTCTGGTACATCGCCGCCGTGGCGCTGAACGCCGGCATCGTCCGCGACGCCTTCGAGCGCGCCGGCACGCCGTACACGACGGAAGAGCTCGTCATCGCGACGCTGTCGAACGACCGGCCCCTGCTGCCGGCGCCGCACCAGATCCTCGTCGAGCTGAAGAAGACGGTGATCGACGTCGACCCGACGTCGAAGCGCAGCCTGATCTTCCATGGCTGGGTGACGCTGTCGTCGACGCTGCTCGGCTTCCTGATGGGCACCGTGCTGGGCATCGTGCTCGCCGTGCTGATCGTCCACGCGAAGACGCTCGACAAGAGCCTGATGCCCTGGATCATCTCCTCCCAGACGATCCCGATCCTGGCGATCGCGCCGATCGTCATCGTCGTGCTCGGCTCGATCGGCCTGCGCGGCCTCGTGCCGAAGGCGATCATCTCGACCTATCTGTGCTTCTTCCCGGTCGCCATCGGCATGGTGAAGGGGCTGACGTCGCCGGACGTGCTCTCCCTCGACCTGATGCGCACCTATTCGGCCTCCAAGGCGCAGACCTTCTGGAAGCTCAGGCTGCCGGCTTCGGTGCCGTTCCTGTTCGCGAGCCTCAAGGTGGCGATCGCCATCGCCATCGTCGGCGCCATCGTCGCTGAACTGCCGACCGGCGCCCAGGCCGGCATCGGCGCGCGCCTGCTGTCGGGCTCCTACTACGGCCAGACCGTGCAGATCTGGGCGGCGCTGTTCGTCGCCGCGGCGATGGCGGCCGGCCTCGTCGCCCTGGTCGGCCTCGCCGAGCGGGTGACGCTGAACGCCATGGGGGCGCGGCGATGATCGTCACGCGCGGCCGCGCCATCGCCTGGATCGCCGCCGGCGCGCTGCTGGCACTGTCGGCCTTCCTGCCGACCGGCGTCGAGGTCGCCGGCACGCCGCTGTTGATGTTCGCGGTGCTGCGGCTCATCATCGGCGGTCTCTTGTGCGCCATCGGCGCGACCCGGCGGCTCGACGGGCCGCGGCTCGCGATCGTCTTCGCGCTCCTCGTCGCCGGCTGTGCGGCCGCGCTCGTCACCGTGCACCTGCCGGTGGTCGCCGGCCATGCCGACCTCGACTTCTGGCTCGGCGTCGCGGGCCTGTGGCTCGCCGCCTGGGTCGCGAACGACGCCCTCGCCGCCCACCGTTTCGCCACGCCGGGCAAGCAACGGGCGGCGTCGATCGCTGTGCCGGCGGTGTTCGGCCTCTTCCTCTTGTTCCTCTGGGAGGTGGCGGTGGTCGGCTTCGGCGTTTCGCCGGTGCTGATGCCGCCGCCGTCGGCCGTCGGCGCCCGCATCGCCGCGTCGCTGCCGATCCTCGCCGACGACTTCGTCCAGACTTTCGTACGGGGTGTCTTGTCGGGCTACGTCATCGGCTGCGCTGCCGGCTTCCTCGTCGCCATCCTCGCCGACCGCGTGCCGTTCCTGCGCAAGGGGCTCTTGCCGCTCGGCAACTTCGTCTCGGCGCTGCCGATCATCGGCATCGCGCCGATCATGGTGATGTGGTTCGGCTTCGACTGGCACTCGAAGGCCGCCGTCGTCGTGGTGATGACCTTCTTCCCGATGCTGGTGAACACGGTCGCCGGCCTGTCGGCGAGCGGCACGCTCGAGCGCGACCTGATGCGCTCCTACGCCGCCTCCTGGTGGACCACGCTCGTCAAGCTCCGGCTGCCGGCGGCGTTGCCGTTCATCTTCAACGCCCTGAAGATCAACTCGACCTTGGCGTTGATCGGCGCCATCGTCGCCGAGTTCTTCGGCACGCCGACGGTCGGCATGGGCTTCCGCATCTCGATCGAGGCCGGCCGCATGGCGCTCGACATGGTGTGGGCCGAGATCGCGGTCGCCGCGATCGCCGGCACCGCCTTCTATGGTCTGGTCGCGCTCATCGAGCGCTCCGTGACCTTCTGGCACCCCTCGTACCGGCGATAGAGGGCGCCGGTCCGGGGACTTCGTCTCAATCTTGGTGGAGGACGTGGACATGAAGACGAGAACGGCCATCGCAGCAGGCATCGCGCTCGCGCTCGGCATCGGCAGCGCCCAGGCGGCCGACCCGGTGACGCTGCAGCTGAAGTGGGTCACCCAGGCGCAGTTCGCCGGCTACTATGTGGCGGCGGAGAAGGGCTTCTATGACGAGGAAGGCCTCGACGTCACCATCAACCCCGGCGGACCGGACGTCGCCCCGCCGCAGGTGATCGCTGGCGGTGGCGCCGACGTCGTCATCGACTGGATGCCGTCGGCGCTCGCCTCCCGCGAAAAGGGCGTGCCGCTCGTCAACATCGCGCAGCCGTTCAAGAAGTCCGGCCTGATGCTGACCTGCCGCAAGGACACCGGCATCAAGACCCCGGCCGACTTCAAGGGCAAGACGCTCGGCGTCTGGTTCGGCGGCAACGAGTATCCGTTCCTGTCGTGGATGTCGAAGCTCGGTCTCAAGACCGACGGCGGCCCGGACGGCGTCACGGTGATCAAGCAGGGCTTCAACGTCGACCCGCTCATCCAGAAGCAGGCCGACTGCGTCTCGACGATGACCTACAACGAGTACTGGCAGGTGATCGACGCCGGCTTCAAGCCCGAGGACCTCGTCGTCTTCAAGTATGACGAGCAGGGCGAGGGCACGATGGAGGACGGCCTCTACGTCATGGAGGCGAACCTCCAGGATCCGGCGTTCGTCGAGAAGATGGCGAAGTTCGTCAAGGCGTCGATGAAGGGCTGGGACTACGCGCGCGCCAATCCCGACGAGGCGGCGATGATCGTGCTCGAGAACGACGCGTCGGGCGCCCAGACCGAAGCCCACCAGAAGCGCATGATGGGCGAGATCGCCAAGCTCCTCGACACCTCGGCGAACGGCAAGCTCGATCCGGCCGACTTCGACCGCACGGTCGCGATCCTGATGTCCGGCGGCTCCGACCCGGTGATCACCAAGAAGCCGGAGGGGGCGACCTCGACGGCGGTGTATGACGCGATGAAGTGAGAGGGGCGGGGGGCGTCGTCATTGGATTGACGGGCCCCACCCTGGCCGCTTCGCGGCCTGTCCCTCCCCCTGGCAGGGGAGGGACGCGTCGCGTGCTTTGGACTCGTAGTGGCTGACAAAATTGCTGACGCGTCCTCCCCCTGCCAGGGGGGAGGACAGCCGGCGACGCCGGCAGGTGGGGGCCCGTCAATCGAGAGCGATTGGTCCGATGGTCGTCGAACGCACCCGCCGCGACACCGCTCGCCGTCTCCGCCGCCAGCCGACGGAGGCGGAGACCGCGCTGTGGAACGCCCTCCGGCGCCTTCCGCTGGACGGCTCACACTTCCGGCGCCAAGTGCCGATCGGTGCCTTCGTCGCCGACTTCGCCTGTCATACCGCACGGCTCGTCGTCGAGATCGACGGGGGCCAGCACACGGAGCAGGCGGATGCGGACTACGATGCCCGGCGGACGGCGTGGTTGCAGCGGGCGGGCTATCGCGTGTTGAGGTTCCAGAACGCCGACGTGTTCCTGCGGATCGACGATGTGCTGGAGACGATCCGGGCGGCGGTGTTCGGTGGCGTGGATGTGGAGGATCGGAAACTGGTTCACCGACGCACGAGCAGCCGTCGCACATCGGATCGACAGGCCCCACCCTGACCGCTGCGCGGTCTGTCCCTCCCCCTGGCAGGGGAGGGACGCGTCGGCGGGTTTTGAAGCGTCGACGCTCGACAAATTCGCTGCCCCGTCCTCCCCCTGCCAGGGGGGAGGACAGCCGGCGAAGCCGGCAGGTTGGGGCCCGTCAATCACGACCGAAGTATCGGCGTTTTCAGCAAAGCGACCTCGGAGCTCCCCATGACCACTCTCATCCGCGGCGGTACCGTCGTGAACCATGACGCCTCGCAGAAGGCGGACGTGCTCGTCGAGGGCGGCAAGATCGTCGCCGTCGGGCGCAATCTCGAGGCGCCGGCCGGCGCCACCGTCATCGACGCCGGTGGCGCCTACGTCATGCCCGGCGGCATCGACCCGCACACCCACCTCGAGTTCATGTTCATGGGCTCGGTGTCGGCCGACGACTTCGAGTGGGGCACCAAGGCGGCGCTGTCGGGCGGCACCACGATGGTGGTCGACTTCTGCATCCCGGCGCCCGGCCAGTCGATGCTCGCCGCCTATCAGGACTGGCGGCGGAAGTCGGAAGGGGCGGCCTGCGACTACGGCTTCCACATGGCGGTGACCTGGTGGGACGAGCCGGTCTTCGACGAGATGGAAACCGTCGTGAAGACCTACGGCATCAACACCTTCAAGCACTTCATGGCCTACAAGGGCGCCTTGATGGTGAACGACGACGAGCTCTTCCACTCGTTCCGCCGCTGCGCCCAGCTCGGCGCGCTGCCGCTCGTCCACGCCGAGAACGGCGACGTCGTCTTTCGCCTGCAGCAGCAGCTGATGGAGCAGGGCATCACCGGGCCGGAGGGCCACGCCTATTCGCGCCCCCCCGAAGTGGAGGGCGAGGCGACCAACCGGGCGATCATGATCGCCGACATGGCCGGCTGCCCGCTCTATGTCGTCCACACCTCCTGCAAGCCCGCCCACGAGGCGATCGCCCGGGCGCGCGCCGCCGGCAAGCGCGTCTATGGCGAGCCCTTGATCCAGCACCTCGTGCTCGACGAGGACGAGTACCGCAATCCCGACTGGACCTATGCGGCGCGCCGGGTGATGTCGCCGCCGTTCCGCCCGAAGGAGCACCAGGCGAGCCTGTGGGCGGGGCTGCAGTCGGGCTCGCTGCAGGTGGTGGCGACCGACCACTGCGCCTTCACCAGCGAACAGAAGCGCCTCGGGCTCGGCGACTTCACCAAGATCCCGAACGGCACCGGTGGCCTCGAGGATCGCCTGCCGGTGCTGTGGACGGCCGGCGTCGGCACCGGCCGGCTGACCAAGGAGGAGTTCGTCGGCGCCACCTCCGCCAACATCGCCCGCATCCTCAACGTCTATCCGCGGAAGGGCCGCATCGCCGTGGGGTCGGATGCCGACATCATCGTCTGGGACCCGTCGGCGACGAAGACGATCTCGCCGAAGACCCAGGTGAGCCGCATCGACTACAACGTCTTCGAGGGCTTCGAGTGTGTCGGCCTGCCGGCCGTCGTGATGTCCCGCGGCAAGGTCGCCTGGCAGGACGGCCGGCTGCGCGCCGAGCGCGGCGACGGCGCCTATGTGGCGCGCGACCCGTTCCCGGCGGTGCACGTCGCCAACGCCAAGTGGCGGGCACTGACCGCGCCGCGGGCGGTCGAGCGGGCGGAGGTGACGCCGTAGGGGATTGGCGGCAAGCGCCGAGATCAGCTAGAGTAGTGAAATTCACTACATTCGGAACATGCGCGTGAAGACGGTTTCAGCGGCGGATGCCAATCGCCACTTCTCGAAGCTTCTCGGCGAGGTTGAGCGCGGCGAAACGGTGCAGGTCACGTCGCGCGGCCGCCCCGTGGCGCGCCTCGCGCCCGAGCCGGAAGCCGATGCCGCGGAACGCGAGGCGGCCTTTCGCGAACTCATCGCGCGGCTGAAGAGCCAGCCGGCGCTCAATCTCGGCCGCATCACCCGCGACGAAGCCTACGATGACACGGATGATCCTGCTTGAAGGTGGCGATCGACACGAACGTCCTCGCCTATGCCGAGGGTGTCGACGATCGAGGCCGACAGCAAACCGCCACCCTCACGATCGAGAGGCTCGGAGTAGCGCGGATCGTCCTGCCGGCGCAGGTTCTCGGTGAACTGCAAAGCGTTCTTGGAAGGCGAGGTCGGATGTCCCGGGCCGCGTCCTGCGAACGCGTGCGTGTCTGGCGCGAGACGTGTTTCGTCGCTGGGACATCGACCGCAGCCTTTGATGCGGCTCTCGATCTCACGCAGCGGCACGACCTGCAGATCTGGGACGCGGTGATCCTCGCCGTATCGGTGGAGGCCTGCTGCCGCCTGCTGCTGTCCGAGGACATGCAGGAAGGCTTCTCATGGGCCGGGCTCACGATCGCCAATCCCTTTGCCGATATCCTTCACCCCATGCTCCGTCAGGCATTCCAGTCTGCCTGACGATCGGAATGTCCGACCGACGAGGCCCCCCATGACCACCTCCACCAATCTCTCCATCGACCCGCAGCGCCTGTGGGACACGCTGATGGAGACGGCGAAGATCGGCGGCACCGAGAAGGGTGGCGTGCGGCGGCTGACGCTGACCGACCTCGACCGCCAGGTGCGCGACTGGTTCAAGGCCGCCTGCGAGGGCCTCGGCTGCACGGTGACCGTCGATGAGGTCGGCAACATGTTCGCCGTCCGCCCCGGCAAGCGCGACGACGTGGCACCCATCGCCATGGGCAGCCACCTCGACACCCAGCCGACCGGCGGCAAGTTCGACGGCATCCTCGGCGTCCTCGGCGGGCTCGAGGCGCTGCGCACCCTGGTCGACCTCGGCTACGACACCAACGCCCCGGTGATGCTGGTCAACTGGACGAACGAGGAGGGCTCGCGCTTCGCCCCGGCGATGCTCGGCTCCGGCGTCTTCGCCGGCGTCTTCGACCGCGCCTATGCCGATGCCCGCGAGGACCGTCAGGGCGAGACCTTCGGCGCGGCGCTCGACGCCATCGGCTACCGCGGCGAGGTGAAGGCCGGCGCCGTGCCGATGAGCGCGATGTTCGAGCTCCACATCGAGCAGGGCCCGATCCTCGAGGCCGAGGGCAAGACCATCGGCATCGTCAAGGGCGTGCAGGGCATGCGCTGGTACGACGTCACCGTCACCGGCAAGGAGGCCCACACCGGCTCGACGCCGATGATGCTGCGCAAGAACGCGCTCCTCGGCGCGGCCAAGCTCTTCGAGGCGGTCGACCGTATCGCCAAGGTACGACTTCCGGCGGTCGGCACCGTCGGGCTCGTCGAGGTGAAGCCGAACTCGCGCAACGTCATTCCCGGTGAAGTCTTCTTCTCCGTCGACTTCCGCAATCCGGATGCCGCCGTGCTCGAGGAGATGGAGGCCGAGTTCGGCCGGACCGTCACCGCCGTCGCCGCCGAGACCGGGCTCGAGATCGTCTGGAAGCGGATCTGGGACTCGCCGCCGGTGGTCTTCGACGCCGACTGCGTCGCGAGCGTCGCCGAGGGCGCCGCCACCGTCGGCCTGCCGGCGCGCGAGATCGTCTCCGGCCCCGGCCACGACGCCGCCTACATCGCCCGCGTCTGCCCGACCTCGATGATCTTCGTGCCATGCAAGGACGGCATCAGCCACAACGAGGCAGAGGACACGTCCTTCGACGAGTGCGCCGCCGGCGCGCAGGTGCTGCTCAACGCCGTCCTCGCCTACGACCGCCGCTTCGCCCGCTGAAGGCGCGGGCGCCTCGGGCCGGCTGACGGCGCGGCGCGCCTCAGGTCCGGCCGCCCCCGAGGATCGGTCCGTCGGCGAGAAGCGCCGCGAGCGCCTTGAACGGCATCGGCCGGGCGATGTGGTAACCCTGCACGACGTCGCAGCCGATGGCGCGCAGCATGGCGAGCTGTCGCGCCGTCTCCACCCCCTCCGCCGCCACCTCGATCGCCCGGGCCCGGCTCACCTCGACGACGCCGCGCACCACCGCCTGGCTCACCGGATCGGTGACGATCTCGGCGATGAAGCGCTTGTCGATCTTCACCTGGTGGACGGGGTAGGAGGCGAGGTGGATGAGCGAGGCGTAGCCGGTGCCGAAGTCGTCGAAGGCGACGCGGATGCCGCCGTGGGCGAGTTCGTCCAGCGCCTCGTGCACCTCGTCCTGGTCGCGCCCGAGCAGCACGTCCTCGGTGATCTCGACCAGCACGTCGCTCGTCGGGATGCCCTGCGCCTCGAGCTCGGCCACGAGATTGCGGGCATAGTCGGGGTAGCAGATCTCCAGCGGTGCGACGTTGATCGACAGCCGCGGCGGCAGGATGCCCCGGCGCCGGAGCTCGCCGAGGTCGCGGCAGGCGGTGGCGAGGATGACGCGCCCGATCGAGACCGCGAGCGCCCCGTCGGCGAACGCCACCTCGAAGTCCGCCGCGGTCGTCACCGCGCCGTCGAGCACCTGGCGCGCCAGCACCTCGACGCCGATCACGGCGCCGGAGGCGACGTCGACCTGCGGCTGGTAGTAGGGCACGACGCCGCCGCGGGCGAGCGCGGCGCGCACCCGCATCAGCGTCTGGTCGCGGCGGATCAGCTCGTCGCCGAAGCGGGCCTCGTAGAAGGCCACCTCGCGCCGGCCGCGGCGCTTGGCGTGCATCAGCGCGATGTCGGCGCTGCGCAGCACCTCGGCGGCGTCGCACGAGCCGGCGCAGACGACGCAGGCGCCGGCGGTGGCGGTGATCGGCACCTGGCGGGCGTCGTGCGAGAATTCGAAGGCGAGGTCGCCGATGATGCGGCGGGCCGCCGCCTGCGCCTCCTGCCGGGTCGTGAACCCCGTGGCGACCAGCGCGAACTCGTCGCCGCCGACCCGTCCGGCCACCGGCGTCGCGGCATGGACGCGCCGGGCCATCGCCACCAGCACGCGGTCACCGATGTCGTGGCCGTGGACGTCGTTGATGACCTTGAAGCTGTCGAGATCGGCGATGATCGCCACCCCGAAGCCGCCGCTGGCACTCGCCTCCGTGCAGACGGCGGCGAGCCGCTCGGCGAAGGCACGGCGGTTCGGCAGGCCGGTCAGGGGGTCGTGGTTGGCCGCCCACCACAGTTCCTCCTCCCGCCGCGCCTGCGAGGTGACGTCCTGGAAGACGCCGAAGGCGTTCTTCACCGTGTGGCCGGTGCGATCGCTGGCGCCGATCGCCCGCACCATGCGCCGCTCACCGTCGGCCCGGTCGAGCGGCATCGTCAGGTCGAAGCTCTCGCCGTGTTCCAGGAGACGCTCGAGGTGGTCGCGGAGGATGCCGCGGGCGGGCTCGGGATAGAAGCCGAGGGCGCTCTCGACGTCGGGTTCGCGCCCCGCCGGCAGTCCGTGCAGCCGGTAGATCTCGTCCGACCAGTGCAGGCGGCGGGTGTCCGGGTCCACCTCCCAGACGCCGACCCGGGCGAGCGATTCCACCGTGGCGAGCCGGTAGCGCAGGCGGGCGAAGGCGGTCTGCGCCGAGCAGTAGTCGTGGACGTGCCCCGCGACCGTGCGGAGCAGCCCGGAGAGGGCCTGGACGATGCCGTCGCGCCCTCCCGTGGCGGCTGGGCCGAGACCGAGCGCCATCAGGGTGGCGCCGCCCGTCCCGGCGGCATCCGGCTCGGCGTGCATCATCATCGTCGCCGCGTCGGAGGCGAAGCGGACGGCGATCCGGTCGTCGACCTTGACCGCCGGCGCTCGGGCAACGTGCGGCCCGACGCGATCGTGGAGGTTGTGCCAGTCGGTCGCCGAGAAGGCGCGAAAATGGGCGCTGCGCCCCTGCACCACGCCGTCCTGGCCGTTCAGCGCGATGCTGACGGCATGGCAGGCGTGCCGGCTGGCGGCGAGATCGCAGACCGAGTCCAGAAGCTCGGACAGCGAGCTTCTGGACACTGTCGCTATCAGATCTCGCAACAGCATTGCTGGCTTTCGGTCGGACCGCGGCGCTCGCGGCCCACAGTGGCGGTGGGGGCGTGGACGATGCAAGGCGATCGATGACCGCCCGACGAAAGTGGCTTGCCGTTGCTTTCCAGGAGGTTACGCGGCCGTGGACGACCCGCCCCCGGCCGGAGGGTGGTTGTCGTTATTCCTACAGCGAACCAGTGAGCGAACCATTTCCGCAGCACCCGCGTGCCCGCTCTCGCGGCGCCTTCAGGATGCGGGCGGCGGCAGGGGCGGGATCAGAGCACGCGGCCGGGATTGAGGATGCCGTTCGGGTCGAAGGACCTCTTGATCCGCCGCATCATGTCGAGCTCGAGGGCCGACTTTACACCCGGCAGCAGGTCGCGCTTCAACCGCCCGATGCCGTGCTCGGCGGAGATCGAGCCGTCGAGCTCGGCAACGATGCCGTGCACGACCGTGCCCATTGCGTCCCAGCCGGCGATGAAGGCGGCCTTGTCGGCCCCCACGGGCTGGGAGACGTTGAAGTGGATGTTGCCGTCGCCCATGTGGCCGAAGGCCGCCGGCCGGCAGCCCGGCACCAGCGCCTCGACCGCCGCGGTGGCGCGGGCGAGGAAGGTCGGCACCGAGGCCACCGGCACCGAGACGTCGTGCTTGATCGAGCCGCCCTCGTGCGCCTGCACCTCCGACAGCCCGTGCCGGAGGTGCCAGAAGGCATCCCCCTGGGCGAGGCTCTCGGCGATCGCCGCGTCCGCGACGACGCCGTCCTCGAAGGCTGCCGCGAGCACTTCCTCGAACAGGGCACGGACATCGAGCGCCCGGCTGCCGGAGGAGACCTCGGCGAGGACGTACCAGGGCTGCGGCGCCGACAGCGGATCGCGGGCGCCGGCGAGATGGCGGAGCGCGAAGTCGAACGCGGTATGGGCGATCAGTTCGAAGCCGGTGAGCGACGAGCCGGCGGCGCCGCGCAGGCGGTTGAACAGGTCGAGCGCCGCCTCCGGGCTGTCGACGCCGATGAAGGCGACCTCCCGCGCCACCGGCTTCGGCAGCAGCTTCAGCACCGCCGCCGTGATGACGCCGAGCGTGCCCTCTGCGCCGATGAACAGGTGCTTGAGATCGTAGCCGGTGTTGTCCTTGCGCAGCTTGCGCAGACCGTTCCAGACCTCGCCGGTCGGCAGCACCACCTCGAGCCCGAGCACGTGGTCGCGGGCGTTTCCGTAGGCGAGCACCGCCGTGCCGCCGGCGTTGGTCGACAGGTTGCCGCCGATGCGGCACGAGCCCTGGGCGCCGAGCGTCAGCGGGAACAGGCGGTCGACGGCGTCCGCCTCGGCGTGGATGCGCTCCAGGATGCAGCCGGCCTCGACCGTCATCGTGCCGCC
>CAMDHY010000061.1 GCA_945898215.1 Pseudoxanthobacter soli DSM 19599
CACCTGCGAGCCGGTGGTGATGATGGTGAGGTCGGTGCCCTCGCGCAGCGTCGCCGCCACGCCGAAGCGGAAGTCCTCGGGCACCGCCGCGTAGACCTCCGGGTCGCGGCCGCGGCCGAGGCGGATGTACATGGCGCCGGGATGCTCCACCGAGGCGCGCAGGATGGCGCGCAGCTGGTTGGCGTCAGCGGCGCAGACGACGGTGAGCTCCGCCACCGTGCGCAGGAAGCCGAGGTCCTCGAGCGCGTGGTGGCTGGTGCCGTAGAAGCCCATCGAGAAGCCGGAGTGGTGGCCGACGACGCGCACCCTCATGCGCGGATAGGCGCAGTCGGTGCGGATCTGCACGGCTGCGAGCAGCCCGCAGAACGAGGCGAAGGTGGCGGCATAGGGGATGAGCCCGCACGACGCCATGCCGGCCGCCGCCGTCACCATGTTGCGCTCGGCGATGCCAAAGTCGATGAAGCGGTCGGGGTGGCGCGCCTTGAAGTCGAGCGTGCGGTTGGCCGAGGCGAGATCGGCCGTCATCACGGCGATGCGCGGGTCGTGGTCGGCGAGATTGGCGAGCTCCTCGCCGAGGATGAAGGCCGGCATCGCCGCCGCCGGCGTGCCCTGCACCGAGCGCGCCTCCTTCAGCTTCACGTCGTTGCCGGTGCCGCGGAAGAAGTCGGCCTGGTCCTGGGACTCGGCCCCGGAGCCCGAGGGGGGAACCTGCACACCCATCGTCATGCCTCCACCGGCACGTAGGGCTTCAGGCCCGCCTGCAGCTCGGTGATGGCATCGTCGTAGTCCTGGCCGACCAGGTTGCCGACGTGCCAGTTGAGCTTCATTTCCATGTGGCCGATGCCGCGGCCCTTGATGGTGTCGGCGATGATCACCTGCGGCTTGCCGACGCCCGCCGGGGCGAGGGCATCGAGGGCACCGAGCACCGCGGGGATGTCGTGGCCGTCGATGCGCTGCACCGACCAGCCGAAGCTCTCGAAGCGGTCGACGAGCGGCTCGACGCCCATGATCTGGTCGACCGGGCCGTCGATGCAGAGCTGGTTGCGGTCGACGAGCGCGACCAAGCCCTGCAGCTTGAAATGGGCGGCCGACATTGCCGCCTCCCAGATCTGGCCCTCGTTCAGCTCGCCGTCGCCGAGCATGCAGTAGACGCGGTAGCTGCGGTCCTGCATGCGGCCGGCGAGCGCCATACCGACGCCGATCGACAGGCCGTGGCCGAGCGAGCCGGAGGAGAAGTCGATTCCCGGCACCTTCTTCATGTCCGGGTGATCGCCGAACGGGCTGCCGAAGCGGGTGTAGTTGTCGAGCAGCGCCGGGTCGAAGAAGCCGAGGTCGCCCAGTACTGGATAGAGCCCGATGGCGGCGTGGCCCTTCGACAGGATGAAGCGGTCGCGGTCCGGCCAGTCCGGGCGGGACGGGTCGATGCGCAGGTGCGCGTAGTAGAGCGCGGAGAACAGCTCGGCCGCAGAGAACGTGCTGGAATAGTGGCCTGCGCCGGCGATCTTCGTCAGCCGCACCGTCTCCAGGCGGACGAACTTCGCCCGGTCCACGAGGTGGTCGAGGTCGACGTTCCGGCCGGGGCGCTGCGCCCCTGCGGAGCCTGCCGTCGCCGTCATGAGCGGCCTCCGTTGTGAACGTGGCGGGCGGGGACAGTCCGATCCGGGCGGCCTGCGTTCCGCTCGAGGCGGGCACGCGACCGGCCGGAGAGAGCTCCGATACAGGATATATCTAACGCGCTCGTGATCGCTGGTGTCAACATCGCCGCCGGGGCCCAGTCTCTCGTTTGCGTTTCAATCGGCCGGCGCCGCAGCGACGCCGGTGGCGATCGCTATTCCTCTCGCCAACCCTCGGCTTCGAGCGTCTCGATGTGCCTCAGGAAGTTGCGGCCACCCTCCAGAAGGTCGTCGCGGATCGCCGCCGTCAGCCCGACGCGGTCGCGCCGGCGCAGCGCATCGAGGATATTCTCGTGCTGGTGGCGGACGGCGTACTGCGGGTGGCCGTGCGGATAGAGCAGGTTCAGCATCGGGCCGACCCGCATCCACAGGTTCTCGAGCATCTCGATCAGCGCCGGCATGCCCGAGCGCCAGTAGAGGCCGAAGTGGAACTCGAAGTTGGCGCGGATCGCCGGCTCGTATGCCTTCGCCGCCTCCGCCGCGACGAGGCGGGCGTGGGCAGCGGCCAGCTCCTCGATCGCCGCCGCGTCGACGTGGTCGAGGGCCCGCTCGGCAGCGAGCGGCTCGAGCAGCAGACGGATGTCGCGGATCTCGAGATACTGCGCCACCGTCAGCCGGCGGACGCGGATGTAGTGGTGGGGCTTGAGTTCCAGCGCACCGTCGCGGACGAGTTGGAACACCGCCTCGCGGACCGGCGTCTCGCTGGTGCCGAGCGCCAGCGCCACCTCGCGCAGGCGCAGCCGCTCGTCGGGCTTCAGGAGGCCGCGCATCAGCTTCTCGCGCAGCTGCCGGTAGACCCGGTCCGACAGGCTCTGGGACTCGATCGGCGCGAACCGCGCCGCCGCCTTCGCCATCGTCGCCACCCTCTCGGCGGAGCCGGCGACGGGGTCGTCGGGCGCCGAGGCGATCATGGCACGTCCGGGGGAGCCGGTGTCGAGGGGCGCTGCGATCACGTCACCGCCTTCTTCACCGCCGCCATCGCCGCGTCGGTGCGGTCGAGGGCGGCGTCGATGTCGGCGGGCGTGTGGGCGACCGACACGAACATCGTGTGCGCCGGGTGCAGGTACACGCCGCGCTGCAGCGCCTCGAGGCAGAAGGCGTTGCCGATGCGGCGGTCGGCGTCGTCGTCGAACAGCACCACCGGCATCTGCGCCGGGCCGCTCTGGCGGATCGGCAGGCCATGCGCTTTCGCCTGGGCCTCGAGGCCGGCGCGGAAGCGCTCGCCCATCGCGCGCATGTGGCCGACTCCGTCGTCGCGCCGGAGCTTCTCGATGGTGGCGATCGCCGCCGCCATGGCGACGCTCGCCGTCCAGAACGAGCCGGTGGTGAAGACCTTGGTCGCCCCCTCGCGGAAGCGGTCGTTGCCGGTGACGGCGCCGAGCGCGTGGCCGTTGGCGATCGCCTTGGACCAGGCGGAGAGATCGGGCCGCACCCCGACGGCCTCCCAGGTGCCGCCGATGTCGATGCGGAAGCCGGCCCGCACGTCGTCGACGATCAGCGCGGCACCCGTGCGGTCGGCCACCGCGCGGCACGCCTTGGCGAACTCCACCGTCGGCATGACGTGGTCCTTGCCGAGGTCGTACTTGAAGGCGGAGACGAGGATCGCGGCGAGGTCGTCGCCGGCTTCGGCGACGGCGCGCTCGAGGCTCGCGACATCGTTCCACTGGTAGGGGATCTGGTGGGCGCGGTCCTCCGCCGTCGTGCCGCCCGGCCAGGGCGTGCACCAGGGGGCGGCGCCATGATAGGCGCCGGTGGCGACGAGGATCTTGCGCTTGCCCGTGCCGGAGCGGGCGATCATCACGCACTGCGTCGAGGCGTCGGTGCCGTTCTTGGAGAACATCGCCCAGTCGGCGTGCGGGATGGTGTCGACGACGAGCTCGGCGAGTTCGACGAGGCGTTCGCTCGGGCCGTTCAGGCAGTCGCCCAGCGCCGCCTGCCTGGCCGCCGCCGCGTCGACCTCCGGGTCGTGCCAGCCGAGCACCACCGGCCCCCAGCCGCCCATGAAGTCGATGTATTCCCGCCCGTCGACGTCCCAGATCCGGCAGCCCTTGCCGCGCGAAAAATACTGCGGATAGCCGGCCGGCAGCCGTGCCGCGTTCTGGTGTCCCCAGAGGCCGCCGGGAATGACGCGGCCGGCGCGGGCCCGAAGCTGCGCATCCCGTGTGGCGAACGGCTGGTTCATGGCGGACGCTCCCTCCCTCGCCGGCCATGCGGCCGATGACCCTGCAGCGGGGCGATTGCCCGCCGCCGCAAACCGGGGCACCCTTCAGTGATCGAGCCGCCCGCCGGCTGTCGCAACAAGATATATCCTGTATCATTCAGCCATGACAAGCCGCCAGACATCGCGCCCCGGGGCGCCCAGGCCTCTCCCGCCGCTCGTCTTCGCCGGCATCGCCGACGATCTGACCGGCGGCATCGAACTCGCCTCGCTGATGGTGCGCGGCGGCGTCGCCGCCCGCCTTCTCACCGCCCGCGGCCGCACCGAGGACATCGGCGACGCGCCGGCCACCGTCATCGGCCTCAAGGTGCGCGTCGCGCCGAAGGCCGCCGCGGTCGCCGCCGTCCGCCGGGCGCTCGCCGTGCTGGCGCCGCGCGCGCCGCGGCAGCTTTTCCAGAAGTACTGCGCCACCTTCGATTCGACGCCGCGCGGCAACATCGGCCCGATCGCCGACGTGCTGATGGCGGCCACCGGCGCCCCCTTCACCGCCTTCTGCCCGGCCTTCCCGGAGGTCGACCGCACCGTCTATGCCGGCCACCTGTTCGCCATCGACCAGCTGATCTCGCGCTCGCCGAAGCGCCACGACCCGCTGACGCCGATGCGCGAGCCCGACCTCGTGCGCGTGCTGGCCGCCCAGACGGCGGAAACGGTCGGCCTCATCCGCCACCAGGTCCTCGCCGCCGGCCCGGAGGCGGTGGCGGCGAAGGTGGCGGCGCTGACGGCCGCCGGCGTCCGCTATGCGATCTCCGACGCCGTCGACGAGGCCGACCTCGCCTGCCTCGCCGCGGCCAGCCTCGACTGGCGGCTGATGACCGGCGGCTCGTCGGTCGCCGTCTACTATCCCGACCTCTGGCGCGCCCGCGGCGATCTCGCGGGCTACGCCCGGCCGGCGCCGCTGCCGAAGGTGACCGGCCGCAGCGCGGTGATCGCCGGCAGCTGCGCCGAGCGCACCGCCGCCCAGCTCGCCGCCTTCGCCGAGACAGGCCGCCCGGTCATTCATCTGGAAGCGGCAGCTCTCGTCGACCCGGCTGAGGCCGAGGCCGCCGCCGAGGCGGCGCTCACCGCTGCGATCGCGGCGCTGCCGTCCGGGGCTGTGGCTGTCGCCACCACCGCCGATCCCGCCGCCGTCGCCGCCGTGCAGGCCCGCGCGGGCGTCAAACGCACCGCCGCGGCGATCGAGCGGGCCCTCGGCCGCATCGCCGGCGGCCTGGCCGAGGCCGGCGTCACCCGCTTCGTCATCGCCGGCGGCGAGACCTCCGGCGCCGTCCTCGACGCCCTCGGCGTCCGCGCCCTCGAGGTCGGCCCGTTCGAGGCCCCCGGTCTGTCCCGCGCCGTCTCCACCGGTGCGACGCCGATCTCCTTCCACCTCAAATCCGGCAAGCTCGGCCCCGTCGACATGTTCGCGCGGGCGCTGTCGGAGGGCTAGGCTGTTGCGAGACGTTCGAGGGCGACCCTCGACTCGGCGCGGCACAGGCGTTAGCCGCATCCAAAAGGCCGTTCGCGGGGCTAGCAGTTGATGGCGAAGTCCGCCTCTCCAGACCAGATTTTCCGCAAGCGCGTCCGGCGCGAGGTCACCGAGCGTGGCCTGACTTCCTTCATGAACGACACGAGGTGGCGGGAGCTGCAGAGCACCGTCCGCTCGGAACTTCCCTTTTGCCCTCCCTATCAGTTGAAGATGCTGGCCTGGACCCGACCGCATCCGGAAACCTTCGAGGAGGATGTCTGGTATCTCGGCGACTGGAGCGACGAGTGCCTGCAACCGTTCGCAGGCATCGAATGGATGCGCGTGCGCCCGCGATACACGGTGGCGAGAAGACGCCCCGCGGACACCGGCATTGAGGATTGCAGCGAAGCCTTCGAGGCCATGCTCGCCCGCCTCCATATTCCCGCTCGGGTAGATGGAGGGAGTTACTGGATCTACGGCTACGCGGCGGGAAGTCCATTCTGACGGCGTGACGAGGACAGGCTTGCTCGACACCTCGCGCGCTTGCTCGTTGCCGGAGGCGCGCGAGAGGGCCTGCACGGCCTAGGCGCCCGCGCCCGTCGCGACGGGCGCCGATCCTTCCGCCGCCGCCCCTGCTGCCGCTGATCCCGCTGCCAAGCACCGCAACGGTCGACCGCGTGAGATTGCGGACGCGCGTGACCGCCGTCACAGCCCGTGGGCGGCGGCGGCCGCTATGGCTCGGGGAATGCTTGCGAGCTCTCGTCCGAACCCTTCGGTCGACCGTCTGCTCGCACCCTTGGAGCCCTGTCATGAAGATCTGCATCCGCTCGACTGCCGCCGCCGCCGTGCTGGCGACGCTGGCCGCCGCCCCCGCCCTCGCCGATGCCCCGCAGCTGCCGATGCGCAGCGGCGAGGTCTCGACCCCGTCGGCGCTCGCCCAGGGCGAGCAGTACCTGGCGATCAGCAAGACGCTGGACTGCGGGCTGAACAGCTGCTCGGCCGAGATCAAGGGCCGCGCCGGGAGGCAGACCCTGATCACGCACGTCGCCTGCCTCTCCACGGTGGACGCCGGCCAGGTCGTCTACGGGGCGGTGACCAAGGAGGCGGGGAGCCGCGTGGCGCTGGCGATCTTGCCCGTGGCATCCCGCACGGCCTTTGGCAATGCCGAACAAAGCGTCATCAGCGGCCCGACGCAGGTCGTCATCGGACCCACGGGCTCGGTCTTCGTGATCGTCCAGTCGATCGGCGGCACCCCGGAGCAGGCCGCCTGCTCGCTGACCGGCACGACGACGAAGCTCTGAGGGGAGGCGCGGCCCCGAAGCGGCCGACGCCGCAGTCCGACCGCACAACGACAAGGTGCGCGCACACGGTGCGCGCGCAAGGTTGCGCGCGAATGTGATCGCGCGCCGTCTGCTCAGGCGGCCGTCGCCGCGGCTACTGTCGGACTCTCGCTCGAAGAGGGAGGTCCCCCATGAAACCGTCGATCACCGCAGCTGCCGCCGTGCTGGCCGTCCTCGCCGCCGTCCCCGCCTTCGCCGACGCCCCGAAGTTGCCGAAGGGCGGTGGCGAAGTCGTCACGCCGTCCGCCCTCGCCGAGGGCGAGCAGTACCTGTCGATCAGCAAGCCGCTGACGTGCGTCGGCGCCACCTGTTCGGCCACCATCAAGGGGCGCGCCAAGAGGCAGACGCTGATCACCTACATCTCGTGTCTCACCTTCGCGAACGACGCCGCCGCCTCCTTCGGCGTGGCGACCGACACCGCAGGCAGCGAGGTGACGCTGGCGATCTTCCCGGTGCTGTCCCGCGCGATCACCGACACCATCGAGAACGCCGTCGTCGCGGGGCCGACGCAGATCGTCCTCGGTCCGGACGATTCCTTCTTCTTCGGCGTCCAGGCGAACGGCCCCATGACGCAGGGGGTCTGCACGCTGACGGGTACGACGACGAAGCTCTGATCGAACTGGCGGGGCGCGGGTCCGCCCGCGTCCCGCCCGGTCATGCCGGCGGCGGCGCCGGCCGTCGCCGTTTCGACACCGCTTCGCCCGCAAAGCGCGCCAGCAGCGCCGAGAGGCCGAGCGCGAAGGCCGGTTCCGGGTCGCCGCCGAACCGGAAGGCGCCGCTCGCCTGCATCGAGGCGAAGCCGTGCAGATAGGCGGTGAGCGCGCGCGTCGCGTCGAGCGCCCGCTCCGGCCCGGTGAGACGCGCGACGGCGGCCAGAGCCGGCGCCGCCGCCGCCCGTCGCCGCGCCGCCACTGCCTCCGTCCACGGCACCTCGGCCGAGAACATCAGCTGGTAGCCGTGCGGCGTCGTGTGCGCGAAGGCCCGGTAGCGCGCCGCCATCGCCGCGACGTCGGCGACCGCGTCGTCGCCCGGCGGAGCGTCGAGCGCGGCGGCGAACTCGGCGACGATCGCGGCGTCGAGCGCGGCGAGCAGCGCCGCGCGGTCGGCGAAGCGCTTGTAGAGCGACGGCGCCCGCACCCCGACGGCGGCCGCCACCGCCTGCATCGTGACGCCGGCGGGCCCCTCCGCCTCGAGCAGCCGTCGCGCGGCGGCGACGACGGCCGCGTCCGTCGTCTTCGCCGGGGCGGGCATCAGCGCGCGCCCACCCGCCGGCCAGTGCGGCCGAGGTGGGTGTCGTGGAAGCCGGACGGCAGCTTCAGCCCGTAGCCGAGCATCCGGTCGAAGCCGATGTGGGCCACCCAGATCGCCGCCACCGGCAGGACAGCCGTCCAGCCGAACGTGAGCGCCAGCCCGGCGAGCAGCGCCGGCAGCACCGTGGTGTGGGCGAGGTTGTAGGCGAGCGCCGCGGCGCGCGGCCCGGCGAGATAGCCGAGCATGCCGACGTCCGGCACCAGGAACAGTGCCGCGAACAGCCACCACGACGCATCGAGGAAGCCATAGGCCGCCACCGCCGCCGCCAGCGCGACGGCGCCTTCGACCCGCAGCCACCGCGCCGCCGGCGCGGTAGCGGCCGGCCCGGGGGCATCGGCCCTGTGGGAGGGCGCGGTGCGGCCTGGTGTGGCGGCGGTGTCACCGCCGGGGGCGGTGCCGGCCGGATCGACGGCGAGAGCGAGCATCGAACGATCTCCAAGGCTACGGAAGATAGCCATGAAGGATATATTCAATAGCCATCGAACAGCGTCAAGTTTGGGGTTCATCGCGGGGATCGGGGTCGCACCGCTCGTGTTGCCGCCGTCCGGCCGGCGGCGGCGCAGGGCGACGCCGCCTCACCCGAAGTTCGTCTCCAGCCAGTCCTGGCCGAAGGCGACGATGTCGGCCGCGTCGAACAGGTGGCACGCGGCGCTGCCGACCGGGCCGCTGCGGCCGAGGCCCTCGCCGACATAGAGGCGGGCGATCGCCTCGACGGCGTCCATCGCCCCCTCCTCGGCGAAGCAATCGAGGATGTGGTTCGAATCGAACTCCTCCGTCCGCCGCCAGACTTTGGCACCGGTCGCGTCCAGCATCGGTATCTCGTAGGTGACGCGGCGCTTGCCCGGGATGGCGGCGATCGCCTCGGCGTGGTGCAGCACCGTGACGGTATCGAGCGGCGCGCCGAGCATCAGCACCTTGCCGCCCATCGCCACCAGCCGTTCGAGCGGCGAGCCCGGCCCGAACGCCTGACCCAGCCGGTGCTCGCCGATCAGCGCCGCCGCCCGTGCCCCGACCGCCACCATGGAGGCGTCCGGATGGGCGCTGCGCACGGCTCCAGGGGCGGCGCAGAGGAAGGCGTTCAGCAGACCGAAGCCGCGCCAGACCCCCGCCGTCGCCGGGTCGAAGGCCGGCCACGCTTCCCGCTCGGCGGCCGGCAGCGTTGCGCCGTTCAGGGTCTCCTCATAGGGCGAGCGGTCCCACGAGGCGTAGCCCATCAGCGTGCCGCCGGGCGCGACGCTGTCGAGGAGCGCCGCCACCACCGCCTCCGCCCCGCCCACGACCGGCCCGAGCGCCTTCAGCGACGCGTGCACCATGACGACGTCGCCGGCCGAAAGGCCGAGGGCACGAAGCTCGCGCACGAGGGTGGCAGGGGTGGCGGCGCCCGACCTTGCGCCGCCAGCACGTTCGACGAGAGCGTCAGCCTTGTCGGTTCCCGCCTCGCCACCCACCGCCGGATCCACGCTGTCCCTCGCCACCACCGCCTCTCTCGCCACGCCGAACCGACCTCGCACACGCTGCGATGGCAGCGCGCGACCCGGCCATGCTAAGGCGGGGGTCCCCACATTTCACGCCCGGAATTCATGCCCGGGCGCAGAGTCTGACGCCCAACATGCCGACGCCTCCGCTCCCGATGGCCGACCTGCTCGTCGCCTATTCGGTGTTCGCCTCCGTACCGAGACCGCGCAGCCTGCACGGCTCGCCGCTGCGCGACGTCGACAAGATCCTGCACGACATCACCTCAGCGCCCCTGCAGCGGCTGACGCACGACCAGCTCGGACTGTTTGCAAGCTCGGCCATCACCACCGTCGGCGAGCCGGAAGACTACCGCCACTTCCTGCCGCGTATTCTCGAACTTGCTGTCCTCGGCCGGCCGGACATGGGCTTCGAGGCTGGGGTGATCGCCGGCAAGCTCGAGATGGCCGGATGGCGATCCTGGCCCCACGAGGAGCGGGAGGCGATCGAAGTGGTGTTCCGGGCGGCGTTCCGGCGGGCGATCGAGATGGACACGGACGAGGAGCGAGAGGCCAGCGAGTGGCTCCTTGGCCTCTGCCGCCTCGGCCTCGATCCGTCCCCGTCACTAGCCGCCTGGCGGGCGTCGCCGACAGTGAATGCGGCGCTACAGCTGGCGGTGTTCGTCGACGAGACGAAGGTGAAGGACGGCCTCGTTGCCGACGGAACCTGGCGCGACGTCGACGAGGCAACGCGCCGGACCGTCGCGACGTGGGCGCTGAGCCAGGAGACGTGGGCGCAGCTGCTCGCCGTCGTCGACGTTGCTTCGCGCGAGGGCCCTGCTTCCGGAGAGGGGCAGTGGCTGATCGAGCTCGCGGTTGCGAAGCTGCCATGACGTCCGGCGCGAACTCCGGCAACCAGCCCCGCCGACCGGACCCGGCGACGCCGCTCGTCGCTGACGCGCCGTTCCCCGGCACGGCCGATTCCGGCCTCGCCTGGACGATGCCGTCGAGCAGCGGCCGCGACGCGGCCACTTTCAGCGTGCGCGGGGTCGGCAGCGCCGGCCAGCTCGTCTGCGAGGTCGCCCTCGACGCCGATTTCTTCGCCCTCGGACGAAGCGTCCTCGGCCCGATCGTGCCCGACCTCAGGCTGCGGCTGTGCCAGGCCGTCGTCGACACGGAGGGGCTCCGCGCCCTGCTCGCGGACCTGCGCCGCTGGGAAGCGGACCGCACCCCGCTCCGGCGCCAGCTCTCGGCCGAACAGCCGTCCCAGTCGCTCACGGTGGAACTCGGTGTGCGCGAAGGGGTGATCTGCACGCCGGACCGGCCGGTCTTCACCGTCCGCTACGAGGATTTCCCAACGCACATCGAGCACGGCTTCGTTGTCGACCAGTCCTGCGTGGCGATCGCCATCGAGAGTCTCGTGGGGGTGGTCGAGGGGGCTCGATAGGCGGTCTGACGTTGGATCGCTGGCACGACGCGTGCCGCGTCCCTCCCCTGCCAGGGGGAGGGATAGACCGCGAAGCGGTCAGGGTGGGGCCCGTGAATCAGGGGCGAAACCGTCAACGTCATATTCCGAATCGACAGGCCCCCTCCTGCCGGCTTCGCCGGCTGTCCTCCCCCCTGGCAGGGGGAGGACGCGTCCGGCCTACCGCCCCTACCCGTACACCTTCGTCCCGAGCCAGCCCTTCGCCTTCTGGCCCCAGTAGAGGTCGTGGATGCGCTTCGTCAGGCGGCCCGGCTGGCCGTCGCCGAGCGGGCGGCCGTCGATCTGCGTCACCGGGATGATGCCGCCGGCGGTCGACGACAGGAACACCTCGTCGGCCTCGACCAGTTCCTTGATGGCGACGAGGCGCTCGGTCACCGGGTTCTGCAGCTCCGCCGCCATCTCGATCACGGTGCGCCGCGTCATGCCGTCGAAGACGCCGCCTTCCGGAGTGGTGATCCTGCCGCCCTTGACGACGAAGACGTTGAAGCCCGGCCCCTCGGTGATGTGGCCTTCCGAATCGACCAGCACCTCGGTGTCGCAGCCGGCGTCATAGGCCTCCATCTGGCCCATCGTCAGGTCGATCCAGTGGAAGTTCTTCACCGTCGGGTCGACCGCCTGCGGGCGGATGCGCTCGATGCCGCTGACGTGCAGGTTGAAGCCGCGGCCACGCGCCGCCTCGTCGGCGATCCAGACGAACGGCACGGCATAGGCATAGAAGCGGTTGGTGCACAGCCGCGGGTCGCGCGTGCCGCGCGGGCCGAAGCCGCGCGTCGTCGTCATCAGCACGAACGACTCGGTGAGGCCGCTCCGGCGCACGCACTCGAGGCAGATCTCGCCGATCTCCGCCTTGGCGTAGGGGATCTTGAAGTGCAGCTTGCCCATGTTGCGCTCGAAGCGGTCGAGGTGATCCTCGAGGCGGAAGGCGTAGCCGCGCCAGACATGGAAGACGTCGTAGGTGGCATCCGAGCGCAGGAAGCCGCGGTCGATCAGCGGGATGCGCGCCTCCAGGATCGGCACGTATTCACCGTCGACGAAGGCCGTGCCGCCCTCGAAGCGCGGGTCGATCGGCGGCCCCGCGGGCTCCGTGCCGGGCAGGGCGGGAAACAGCGCGGCATCGGCATCAGCGGCGAGCGACATGGGCCGGGTCCTCGTAGACGGGGCGAACCGGGCGGTTGCCCGGTCTGCTATATCCTATATTCTCGTCGCGAAGCGGCAGCGTCAACGCCGCCGGCGGTTGGTGGCGGTGTTCTCGGCATCGTGCGGCCGCCGGAAAGATACAGGGGAGGCGTGAGGTCACAATGAGCGACGAGCCCGCTCCCGCGCCGCTCGCCGGCGTGCGCATCCTCGATCTGTCGCGCGTGCTCGCCGGGCCCTGGTGCGCCCAGGCGCTCGCCGACCTCGGCGCCGACGTGATCAAGCTCGAGCACCCTGGCCGTGGCGACGACACCCGCGACTGGGGCATCCGCATCGGCAAGACCGAGACCTCCTATTATCTCTGCGCCAACCGCAACAAGCGCTCGATCGCCGTCGACCTGTCGGTGCCGGAGGGCCTGGCGCTCGCCCGTGACATCGCCCGCGGCTCGGACGTCGTCATCCAGAACTTCCGCCCCGGCGGCGCCGAGAAGATGGGCCTCGGCTACGCGGCGCTGTCGGCCGACAATCCCGGCCTCGTCTACGTGTCGATCGCCGGCTACGCCGCGGGCACCAGCGAGGAAGGCCGCCTCGGCTACGACCTCGTCGTGCAGGGCGAGGCCGGCGTCATGGCGATGAACGGCGAGGAGACGCAGCCGCCGCTCAAGATCGGTGTCGCCGTGGTCGACCTCGTCACAGGCATGACGGCGGCGCAGGGGGTGCTCGCGGCGCTGCTCGAGCGCACCCGCACCGGCCGCGGCCGGCGGGTGGACGTGGCGCTTTATGACGTCGGCGTCGGCGTCACCTCCTATGTCGGGCTCGATGCACTGGTGACGGGGCGCGACCCCGCCCGCTACGGCAACGGCCACCCGGCGATCGTCCCCTACGGCGCCTTCGAGGCTGCCGACGGGGCGATGATCGTCACCGCCGGCACGACGCCGCAGTTCCGCGCCTTCTGCCGCGCCGCCCTCGACCGGCCGGACCTCGCCGACGATCCGCGCTACGCCACCAATCTCGGCCGCGCACAGCATCGGGTGGAACTCGTCGCGGAGCTCCGCGCCGAGATCGGCAAGCGGAAACGCGCCGACATGCTGGCCGCCATGCGCGCGAACGGCATCCCCGGCGGCGAGGTGAACGGCCTGCACGAGGCGCTGACGAGCCCACGGACGGAGGAGGCGACACTGGTGCGGCGGATGGCGCACCCGGTCGCCGGCACGGTGCCGGTGATCGCCCCGGCAATGCGCCTCGACGGTGTCCGCCTCGCCGTGTCGCGCCGGCCGCCCTGCCTCGGCGAGCACACCGACGAGGTGCTGGCCGAGCGCCTCGCCCTCGACGCCGCCCACCTCGACGATCTCCGCACGCGCGGCGTCATCCGCTGAAGACCGGGAGCGAAGACCAGTGACCGACCACGCCGACGACCGCGCCGCCATCGTTGCCGCCTACCGCGAGCTCGACCGGCTCGGCTACGTCACCGGCTCGGCCGGCAACCTCTCCGTCCGCACCGAGGCCGGCATGCTGATCACGCCGACCGGAATCGGCGCGCCGCAGCTGACGCCGGCCGAGGTTGTGCCGGTGACGCTCGACGGCGCGGTGACGGGCGACTTCGCGCCCTCCAGCGAGTGGCAGCTGCACGGCGAGATCTACCGCCTGGTGGAGGGAGCCGGCGCCATCGTCCACACCCATGCGGATGCCTGCGTGGCGCTCGCCTGCCTCGGCGAGCCGCTGCCGGCCTTCCATTACACGATCGCCGCCTTCGGCGCCGATGCGGTGCCGCTGGTGCCCTACTACACGTTCGGTTCGCTGGAGCTCGCCAAGGCGACCGGGGCGACGCTGCGGGACTGTTCCGCCTGCCTGCTGGCCAACCACGGCATGGTCGTCCGCGGCCGCACGATGGCCGCAGCGGTCGCTGCCGCCATCCGGCTGGAGACGCTGGCGCGGCAGTACCTTCTGGCGCGGTCCGCCGGCACGGTGAAGCTGCTCACGACGGCGCAGATGGCCGACGCCCGGGCGCGGTTCGCGACCTACGGCCAGCAGCCGGGCCGGCCGGCGGGGCATTGAGCCAGCGCCGCCCCGTGTCGCCGCTGTCCCCTCACTCCTTCAGCGCCGCCTGCATCGTCGAGAGCTTCACTGGCCGCAGGGGTAAGCGTGGCGTGTTGAAGCCGACCTCCTCGGGGTCGATGCCACGTTCGGCGGCGATCAATCGCGCCAGACCGAACCCGCAGACGCGGCCCTGGCAGAGGCCCATGCCGGCGCGCGACCACAGCTTCGCCCCGAAGGCGTCGTCGGCGCCGTCGGCGAGCGCGGCGCGGACTTCGCCGGCGGTGACGTCCTCGCAGCGGCACATCACGGTGTCGTTGGTGATCGCGGCGGCGAGGCCGGCCGGCGGGGTGAAGTGGGTGGCGAGCGCGGCGGCGAAGGCCGCCGGCCGGCGCCGGCGCTCGACGAGGTAGCGGCGCTCGCCCGACGTGTCGCCGAAGCCGAGGCTTTCGGCGGCGGCGAGGCCTGCGATGCGGCCGGACAGCAGGGCGGGGCGCGATCCGGCGATGCCGGTGGTCTCCCCGGCGGCGAAGACGCCCGCCACCGTGGTGGCGAAGGTGTCCGGTGCGGCCCGGCAGATCCAGCCGCCGGCGGCCTCGTCGAAATCGTGGGTGCAGCCGAGAGCGTCGGTCAGCTCGACGTGCGGGCGGAAGCCGTATCCGACGAGCAGCGCGTCGATGTCGTCGATCTCGAAGGTCTGCGCCAAGTCCGGCGTGCCGCTCGTGTCGAGCGGGGCGAGGCGGGCGGCGCGCACGCGGTCGTCGCCGAGCGCCGCCACCACCACCGCGCCGCGGTGCACCTCGAACTCGGCCCGGAACAACGGCCGCGCCAGCCGGGCGAGCTCTCCCCAGATCGACGGGTTGCGCGCGACGATGCCGGCGGCCGCGAGGACCCGGTTGTCGGCCTCGAAGATCGCCGCGATCTCGCCCCCGGCCTTCAGGATCGACGAGGCGACCGGCAGCAGGAAGGCGCCGCTGCCGGCGATGAGCGTGCGCCTGCCGGGCGGCGTGCCGGAGAGCTTGGCGAGCCGCTGGCCGGCGCCGGGGGGCATCACGCCCGGCAGCGTCCAGCCGGGGAAGGGGACGACGCGGTCGTGGGCGCCGGTGGCGACGACGATCGCGCGGGCGGTGACACGGACGGCGCCACCGTCACCGTCGGCGTGCAGGGTGAAGCCGCCCGCGTCGGAGGGAGCGGCTGCGGAGGTGCCTCGTTCGGGCTGGCCGCCACCGGGAAACACGCCCCAGACCTCGCGGCCGGGGAGGATGCGGGCGCCGGCGCGCTCGGCCTCGGCGATGAGGGCGGCGCCGTCGGTGACTTGCCGCATGGCCTTGGCCGAAGCGAGAGGCGCCGCCGGCGGCTGCATGTAGTACTGGCCACCGGGGCGGGGGAAGGCGTCCAAGACGACGACTGAGGTGCCACAGGCCGCGGCGGCGTGTGCGGCCGACAGGCCGGCAGCGCCGGCCCCGACGACGCAGACATCACAAGAAAACGGCTCAACGCCTGGGTCCTTCGACGGCGCATGAGAATGGCCAGTCGATGCTTTGCCGGCAAAAGAAAGTGTGGAGCTGTTCATCGGCTGGTCTCCACCGTCATGCCGTCGCTCACTTCCACGAGGCAGGCGCGGCGATCTGGCGTGCCGTCGATGGTGACGAGGCACTCGAAGCAGTGGCCCATGCCGCAGTGGACGCCACGCGGCGTGCCCGCGCGGGGACTGCGGCGGAGCTCCGGCCGATCAGCGGCGATCAGCGCGGCCGCCACCGTCATGCCGGCGCGGGCCGGAAGCCGGTCGCCGTCGACCGTGATCACGATCGCGCTCATGCCGCCGCCGTCGCGGTGAAGCGGTCGGCGCGGTAGAGCGCGGCGTCGAAGGGCGGCGTCCTGCCTAGGATGCCGTCGGTGATCAGCCGGCCGATGGCCGGCGAGCGGACGAAGCCGGTGCCGTTGTCGCCGGCGGCGATCCATAGCCCGTCCGGACCGGCCGGGCCGGCGACGAAGCGGCTGTCGGGCGTCACCGCCTCATAGCGCACCCACGAGCGCAGCACCTGTATGTCGGCGAGGCCCGGAAACAGCCAGAGCAGCGTCTCGACGGAATCGCGCACGAAGGCGAGGTCGACGGGCGGCACGATCGACGGTGGCACCACTGAGTTGGCGGCGCCCGTTAGGCTGCTGTCATGCGCCGCTTCGCCATCGGAGACCCGAGTGCTGCCGGCGGAACGAGCCCCGTCGGGCGCCGGCGAGGAGCCGGGCGACTGAACCGTCCCGCCCGCCAGCACCGTGTTGAACAGCACCTGGCCCTCGCGGGCCTGCTGGATCTGGGTGTAGCCGGCCTCGACGCCGCCGGTGCTCTCGCAGGCGCCGACGACGCGGCGGATGACCGGCGGCACGCGGACGGTGGCGAGGCACTGCGCCTTGCGCGGCAGCATCGGCAGGACCACGCCGAGCGGTGCGGCGAGCCTGGCCGCCCACGGGCCGGCGGCGAGCACGACCAGCGGGGTGTCGACGTGGCCACCCGTCGTGGTGACGCCGGTGACGCGGTGGCCCTCGGTGCACACGGCGGTGACGGGGGTATGGGCGCGGACGGTGGCGCCGTGGCGCTGGGCGTCGGCCAGCAGCGCCCGGACGGCGAGGAACGGGTTCACGACCGCGTCGAGCGCCGACCAGGAGGCGGCGAGGATCGGGCCGGTCAGCGCCGGTTCGACCGCGCGGACGGCGGTGGGGTCGAGTAGCTCCGGCGTCAGCCCGGCCGCGCGCTCGGCGGCGATCCAGCCCTCGGCCACCGCTATGTCGTGCTCGCGGGCGATGAAGCGCAGCTGGCCGCAGCGATTGTACTCGAAGCCGCCGATCTCGGCGTCGAGCTCCGCCCAGCGTGCCCTCGTCCAGGCGAGCAGCGGCAACTCGTCGAGGTCCATCATGTGGGTGGAGATGCAGGCGAGGCTGGCGCCCGAGACGGCGCCGCCGAAGGCGCCCTTCTCCAGCACCAGCGGCTTCACGCCTGTGCGGGCGAGCGCCTGCGCCGTCGCCGCACCGACGATGCCGCCGCCGATGATGACGACTTCGGCCGTCTTCGGCAGCGTCGTGCTCACGGCCACTCGCTCTGGCGGTTTTCGCTCGGGGCGGCGGACCAGAAGCGCAGGTCGACGACGCCGGCCGCGACCGCGGCATCAACCGGCTCGCCCACCGCCGCCATCGCCGCGGCGGCACGGGCGACGTGCTCGGGGTCGGGATAGCCTAGGCCTCGAACGCGGGCGGCACCCACGAGCGACAGCGCGCGGATGTCGGCGAGCTGGGCGCGGTGGTGCGCCTCGTCGATGTCGGGCCGGGCCGCGCGGCAGGCGGCGACGGCGCGGTCGGGGTTGTCGAAGGCGATCGTCCAGCCCTCCAGCACGGCGTCGACGACGGCCTGCACGGTGGCGGGGTCCTCGCCGATCAGGGTGCGCGACACCACGAGGCCATCCTTCAAGAGGCTGCAGCCGAGGGTGGCAGCGGTGAACACGGTGATGGCATCCTGTCCGAGGGCCGCCTCGACCTCGTGCAGTTCGTGATAGGCGGTCATCTGGGCGCTGTCGATGCGCCCTTCGAGGAAGGCCGGCACGGTGTCGTTCATTGGCACGCGCGTGACGGCATCGGGGGAAAGGCCGGTGGTCGCCAGCATGAAGCGCAGCTCGAGGTCCTCGCCGCCCGGCCAGACACCGACGCGCCGGCCGGCGAGGTCGGCCGGCGTGGCGATGCCGGCGTCGCGGCGGACGGGGTAGACGAGCGGGCTCTGCTGCTGGATCGCGAGGACGAGGGAGAGGTCGCGCGGCTTGCGAGATTCGAGGATGTGCGAGGGGCTCGCCACCGCCATGTCGGCGGCCCCCGTCAGCACGGCCTCGATCGGGCCGCAGGTGAAGTCGATGCCCTGGCAGATGATCTCGACGCCGCGGGCGCGGGCGAGGCCGAGCTGTTCGGCGAGCAGGTAGCCGGCGAACTGCGCCTGCTTGTGCCAGAGGAGCCGGATACGGACGGTGCGGGGCAAGGGGCTGTTCCGAGGCTCGTGTGTCTCCTTCTCCCGGCCGCAGGCGGGGAGAAGGTGCCCAAAGGGCGGATGAGGGTCCGCGCGTCAGTGCGGGGGTCGGCGATGCTCGCGGCCTACCTGCGGACGACCGCCCGCGTCGAATTCGTGGCTCCCCCCCTCCGACCGGCTTCGCCGGCCACCTCCCCCGCGAGGGGGGAGGGTTCGCGTCGCGTTTGCTGCCTAAGCCGTCAGGGACGCGAAGAGGTCGGCGAAAACCCTCCCCCCTCGCGGGGGAGGGTAGGGAGGGGGGCCGCCGCGTGTGGGGCGTTGGACGGGTTCATCCGACGCCGTACCGCCGCGCTTTCGCGCGGCTTCCCCCTTCCGGCGGGCTTTGCCCGCCACCTCCCCCGCGAGGGGGGAGGGTTCGCGCACCGTGCAGGTCGCGGCTCCGATCAGGCCGCCGCCCCCGCTCACCCCGCGCAGGGGATCGTCTTGTACGCCGCAGGCGCCTTTTCCCAGAAGGCGTTGGTGAAGGCCTTCGTGAGGTCGATCGGGGCGTCGATCAGCTTGGCGTCGATGAGGATCGTCTGCACCGTCTCCCAATCCTTCAGGACGGAGATACCGAACTCGCCCTTCAGCGTCGGCCCGGTGCAGAAGAGCTCGCCCATCGCCTTGATCTGGGCGACCTGCTCCTCGACCTTCAGCTCGCTGTTGTACTTCACCACCACCGCGGCCGCCTTCTCAGGGTCGGCCAGCGCCGTCTGCCAGCCGCGCAGCGTCGCGTCGACGACGGCCTGCACCGCCGCCGGCTTCTCGGTGATCGTCTCCTCGGTGGTGAACAGGCCGGTCGAGACCATCGCGAGGTCCTGCTCGCCGGCGTCGATGAAGACGAGGTCCTCCTTCTTGATGCCCTGCGCATAGACCTGCTGCAGCTCGTTGTAGAGGGTGACCTGCATCACCTCGTAGTCGCCGTTCAGCCAGCCGACGATGTCGTAGCCCTGGCTGACGATCTTGACGTCGCCCTGGTCGATGCCGGCCTTGGCCAGCATGGCGAGGAACTCCTGCTCGTCGCCGCCGAACCACAGCCCGACGCTGCGGCCCTTCATGTCGTTGATCGAGGTGATGCCGGACGACTTGCGGGCGATGTAGGTGGTGACGCTCTTCTGCCCGTACTGCGAGACCATGACGAGCGGGGCGCCGTTCGAGCGGGCGGCGATGATCTGGTTGGGGTGGCCGATGCCGAAGGTGTCGGAGCCCTGGGCGACGGTGACGGCCGGCTTGATGTCCGGGCCGGCCGGGACGAGCTCGAGGTCGACGCCGGCCTCCTTGTACCAGCCGTTCTCGAGCGCCATCAGCGGGCCGGCGAACTGGCCCTGGATGATCCACTCGAGGCGGAGCGTTTCGGCGGCCGCCGAGGTGGCGAAGGCGGCGGCGAGCGCGGCGCCGGCGATGAGCGTGGTGAGCGACTTCTTCATGGTTGCAGTCCCCTCTGCTGGTGACCTTCCGGAAGGACCTTCCCCGTCGGTTTTGTCGTCCCCGTCATTGCGGCTCGCGCATGGAGGCGTGCCAGGGGATCGCTAAGCGCTCGATCAAGGCGATGAGCGCGAAGAAAAGGATGCCGATGAGCGCCGAGACGATCATCGCCGCCCACAGGCGGGGCATCGCCAGCATCCGGTAGGTGGTCATGATCACGAAGCCGAGGCCGCGGTCGGCCTGCACGAACTCCGCCACGATGGCGCCGATCACCGAGAAGGTGACGTTGATCTTGAGGCCGACGAACACGTAGGGCAGCGCGCTCGGCAGCCGCATCTTGAAGAAGCGCTGCGCCGGCGTGGCGGCGGCGACGTGGAAGACGTCCATCACCACCCGGTCATAGGACTGCAGGCCCTTCATCATGTTGAGGGCGAGCGGGAAGAAGGACAGGAAGGTGGTGACGGCGATCTTCGAGGCGAGGCCGTGGCCGAACCAGATGATGATGATCGGCGCGATCGCCACCACCGGAATGGTGTTCGCCGCGATGACGTAGGGCATGAAGCCGCGCGCAAGCACCGGGGAATAGGCGAACGCCGTGCCGAGCAGGGCGCCGAGCGCCGAGCCGAGAACGAAGCCCGACATCGCCTCGAACAGCGTGATGCCGGCGTGGCCGAGCAGCGTCGTCGGCGCCGCCCAGAAGGCTTGCCAGACGCGCACCGGCGAGGGCAGCACGTAGACCGGGATCTCGAAGAAGCTGACGGCGCCCTGCCAGAGCCCGACGATGACGACGAAGGTGACGATCGGCGGCCAGACCAGCGGGAACCAGCGGGCGAGTGGTGGGCGGGCGATGGCGGCGGGCTCAGAGGGCATCGGCATAGCCTCGCTCGAGCTCGCGGTTGCCCTCGCGCACGAGGTCCTGGAAGGCGTCGTCGTCGCGGGTGGCGAGCTTGCGCGGACGGGCGAGAGCGACGTCGATGACGCGGGTGATGCGCCCCGGCCGCGGCGTCATCACCACGACCTTGTCGGACAGGAGCACCGCCTCGCGGATCGAGTGGGTGACGAAGAGGACGGTGACGCCGGTCTCTTCGTGGATGGCGGCGAGCTCCATGTTGAGGCGGTCGCGGGTGATCTGGTCCAACGCGCCGAACGGCTCGTCCATCAGGAGCACGCGCGGCTCGGTCGAGAGGGCCCGGGCGATGGCGGCGCGCTGTCGCATGCCGCCGGAGAGCTGGCGCGGCCAGGCGCGCTCGAAGCCCTCGAGCCCGACGAGGCGCATCAGCTCGCGGCCGCGCGCCTCGCGGGCGGCACGGTCGACGCCACGCAGTTCCAGCGGCAGGACGACGTTGTCGAGGATGCGCCGCCACTCTGGCAAGGCGGGGTCCTGGAAGACGAAACCGATCTGGCGGGCGAGGCGGGCGGCCTTCGGCGCAACGCCGCCGACCGTGACGGTGCCGGCCGTCGGGGCGAGGAGGTCGGCGACGATGCGCAGCAACGTGCTCTTGCCGCAGCCGGACGGGCCGATCAGCGAGACGAAGCTGCCCTTGGCGACGGAGAGGCGCACATGGTCCAACGCGCGCAGGCCAGCGGAACCGCGGTCGCCGGCATAGACGAGGGAGACGTCGCGGACATCGACGACGGGGGCGTCCGCCGGGGATGCCGGGGCGGGGCGCGGCTCAGCCATCGGCGAGCCTCGCGAGCGTGGTGGCGAGCACGCGGGCCGCGAGCACGATGTGCTCGGCTTCGGCGTGCTCGGAGGGATGGTGGCTGACGCCGCCGCGGCAGGGGATGAACAGCATGGCGGTGGGGCAGACCCGGGCGAGCGAGCGGGCGTCGTGGCCGGCGGCGGAGAAGACATCCATCGCCGGCGCGCCGAGGGCGGCGGCCGCCTTGGAGAGGGTGCAGCGGAGGCCCTCGTCGAAGGCGACGGAGGGCGCGTGGGCGATCTCGCGGACATCGACGCTGCATGGGCCGGCGTGGGCGGCGAGCGTCTCGGGGATGGCGGTGCCGAGGCGGTCGAGCACGGCGTCGTCGGCCTGGCGGACGTCGATCGAGAAGAAGGCCTCGGCCGGGATGACGGAGGGCGCGTTCGGCTTCACCTCGAACAGGCCGACGGTGAACAGGGTGTCGGCGGCCTCCCGCGTCAGGTCCTCCACCGCGGCGATCATCCGCATCGCCGCCATCAGCGCGTCGCGGCGGTCCGAACGCGCGGTGGTGCCGGCGTGGGCGGCCTCGCCGGTGACGCGGATGCGGTAGCGGCGGGTGCCCTGGATGCCGGTGACGATGCCGAGCGGCACACCGGCGGCCTCGAGCACGGTGCCCTGCTCGATGTGGGCCTCAACGAAGGCGTGGGCGCGGCCGGGCAGCGGGCGCAGCGGCACGTCGCGGTCGGCGGCGAGCACGGCCGCGGCGGCCTCGCCGACGGTGGTGCCGGCGGCATCCTTGATCGGCAGGATCTGGTCGACCGTCTTCAGGCCCGCATAGGCCTCCGAGCCCATCATGCCCGGGGCGAAGCGGCAGGCCTCCTCGTTCATCCAGGCGACCACCTCGATCGGCCGCTTCGGGCGGATGCCGGCGGCCCGGATCGCCTCGACGGCGGCGAGCGCGGCAAGCACGCCGACGGTGCCGTCGAAGCGGCCGCCGGTCGGCTGGCTGTCGATGTGCGAGCCGACGAGCACCGGGGCGGCGTCGGCGAAGCCGGGTAGGCGCAGGAAGAGGTTGGCGAGGCCGTCGGTGTAGGGGGTCAGGCCGCTCGCACGGCCCCAGGCGACGAGGTCGGCCCGCGCCGCAATTTCCGCCGCACCCAGCGCCGGCCGGTCGACGCCGCCGTCCGCCCGCGCGCCGTGGCGGGCGAGGGCGTCGAGGCGGGCGAGCAGCCGCCCCGCATCGACGTGGCCGGCCGGGTCGGCGGTGGCGAGGGCGGTGGCCGTGGTCATTTCGTCCGCATGATCTGCGCCGGGTCGGCGCGCGGGTCGCGCGGCCCCCAGCGGTCGGCCGCGACCTGGGCGAGGAACTCGGCGACGAGGGTGTTGAAGAGGGCGGGCTCTTCCAGGTTCAGCGTGTGGCCGGTCTTCGGGAAGACGGCGAGGCCGGAGCGCGGGATGGTGCGCTTGAGGAAAATCCCCGGCTGCAGGCAGTGGTCGTCCTCGTCGCCGACGAGGATCAGCACAGGCAGGTCGAGGCGGCGGAACTGGTCCTCGAGGTCGTAGAGGCTCGGGCGCTTCGCCTGGACGCCGCGCATGGTGTTGGCGGCGCCGCGGGCGTCGTGCTTCGCCAGCCGCTCGGCGAACAGGCGCCAGCCGGCCGGGTCCTTCGCCTGGAACTGCACGCGCGAGGCGCCCTCGGCGTAGATGGGGGCGAAGGCGGCGGAGCCCTGGTTCTCGAAATTGTCGGCGACGGTGTTGGAGATGCCCTGGAAATAGGCCTCGTGCGCCTTCTCGGCGCCGTAGCCGGCGCCAGCGGCGACGATCGACAGGAGCCGTCCGGGGTGGCGCAGGCCGGCGTGCAGGCAGGCGAAGCCGCCCATGGAGAGGCCAACGATGTGGGCCATGTCGATGCCGGCGGCGTCCATCACGGCAACGATGTCGTCGGCGGCGCGGGCCTGGGAGTAGGAGGAGACGTCGGGGGGAATGTCGGACGGCGGATAGCCGCGGGCGGCGTAAGTGATGCAGCGGTGGCGGCGGGCGAAGGCCGCAACCTGCGGCTCCCAACTCCAGTGATTGCCGCCGAACTCGTGCACGAAGACGATCGGCACGCCCTCGCCGACGCTGTCGTAGTGGAGCCGGACGCCGTCGTCGGTGGTGGCGAAGGGCACGGGCGCTTCCCTCAGATGATCGAGCGGCGGGAGGAGATGCCGCCGTCGATGGTGACGATGGTGCCCGTCGTGTAGGCCGAGCGGTCGGAGGCGAGGAAGAGCACGAGGTCGGCGATCTCGCGCACCGTCGCCGGCCGCTTCAGCGGATAGCGCTCGACGAGCTCGCCGAAGCGCGCCTCGTCGCCGAGCCAGGACTTCGCCCGCTTCCGCAGCATCGCATAGATGCGGTCGGTGTCGACCGGCCCGGGATTGACGCCGACGACGCGAATGCCGTCGTCGAGGCTGTAGCCGCCGAGCGCCCGGGTGAAGGCCATCAGGCTGGCGTTGCCGGTGGTGCCGGCGATGTACTCGGGGTCGAAGATCTCGCCGCCGTTGCCGATGTTGTTGACGATGACGCCGGCGCCCTTCGCCTTCATGCGGGCGTAGTAGGCGCGGCAGAGGTTGATGTAGCCGAAGACCTTGAGCTCCCAGCCGGCACGCCAGCGGGCCTCGTCGACGTCGGCGACGTTGCCGCTCGGGATGGTGCCGGCGTTGTTGACGAGGATGTCGACGTCGCCGGCAGCAGTGACGACGGCCTCGACGGCGCCCACCTCGGTGAGGTCGAGCGGCTGTATGGTCACGGTGACGGGATGGGCGGCGACGATCTCCTCGCGCAGGGCGGCGAGACGGTCGCCGGCGCGGGCGACGAGGTGGAGGTCGCAGCCCTCCTCCGCGAACGCCCGGGCGAGGCCCTCGCCGATACCTTGCGACGCGCCGGTGATCAGCACGCGCCGTCCCGTCAGTCCGAGATCCATCGATCAGCTCTCCGTCGGCTTGCTGCCGGTCTCTTGGGTGGGGGCCGCGGCGGGGAGGCGCCGCGGGTCTGCGGTCAGAACAGGCGGGCGCCGGCGGGGGCCTCGCGGGCCTCGTCGAGGGCATCCGGCAGCGCCGCGATCAGCGCCTCGGCCCAGGCGGCCGGAACGCTGGTCGAGATCTTGATGAAGCGGTGGCCGAACGCCGGCGTGTGGTAGGCGCCCTGGCGGATCAGGATGTTGCGGCGGGCGAGCGCGGCGCAGATCGCCTCCGGCGCCGGGGCGTCCTCGGCGGTCTCGACGACGAGGAAGTTGCCGTTCGAGCGCGGGATCGGCACCGACAGGCCGGGAAGGCTCTCGACCGCCGCGACGATGCGGCGCTGGTTCTCGCGGTTCGCCGCCAGCACGCCCGGGAACCACTCGGCCTTGATGGCGAGGCCGGCGACGGCGGCGCGCTGGGCGATGAGGCTGGAGCCGAGGTTGTTCGGCGGGGCGGCGGCGAGCCGCGCGATCAGCCCGGGATCGCCCACCATCGCGCCGACGCGCAGGCCGGCGAGGCCGAGCCACTTCGAGAACGAATAGGTGGTGATGGTGCGCTCGGGATAGAGCCGGGCGGCCAGCGTGTGGTCGTAGGCGAAGTCGCGATAGGTGCAGTCGTGGATGAGATAGATGCCGCGGGCGCGCAGGACGTCGACGAAGCCCGCAATCTCCTCGGCCGTGGCGGCGGTGCCGAGCGGGTTGTTGGGGTCGACGAGATAGACGAGGCGCGTCTCAGGCCCGATCGCCTCGGCGAGCCGGGCCGGCGACAGCCGGTAGCCGTACTCGGCGCCGTAGATCGGGATCTGGCGGACGGTGGCGCCGGCCTCGGTGGCGAAGTTCACCGGCCACTTCCACGTCGGGTCGGTGGTGACGAACTCGTGACCGGGCGCGAGCAGCGTGCGGACGATGTGGTAGAGCGCCGAGACCGCCCCGTCAGTGACGTGGGCGACGGCGCCGGGCAGGCCGAGGTCGGCGACGATGCCGGCCCTCAACGCCTCGAGGCCCGAGGGCGGCGCGTAGATCTGGTAGTCGCCGGCGGCGATCGCGGCGTGCATCGCCAGGGTCACCTCGGGGTGCGCCGGCATGTGGTTGGTGTTCTGCCCCATCCACATGAGGCCGGGCGTGGCGACCAGCCGGTCGAAGTGGCGGTTGCGCTGCTCGAAGCCGGCGATGGGGGC
>CAMDHY010000062.1 GCA_945898215.1 Pseudoxanthobacter soli DSM 19599
CGACTGCAGGGGGAGGACGATTTGCCGAATACGGCGCAGCGCCTCGTGTCACACACCTTTTTCCCGGAGACCGCCGATGTCCATCGAACCGATCGTCATGCCGAAGTGGGGCCTCGCCATGCAGGAGGGGACCCTGTCGAAATGGAACATCGCGGAGGGTGACAAGATCGCCCGTGGCCAGGAAATCGCCGACATCGAGACGACGAAGATCGCCAACTCGTTCGAGAGCCCGGTGGAGGGCCTCGTGCGCCGCCGCGTCATCGCCGAGGGCGACGTCGTGCCGGTCGGCGCGCTGCTCGCCGTCGTCGCGGACAAAAGCGTCGGCGACGCGGAGATCGATGCCTTCGTCACACAGTTCCAGGAGAGAATGGCCTCGGCCGCCTCCGAGACCGTGGTCGTGCCGCAGCCGGAGGTGGTCGAGACGGCCGCCGGCCGCATCCGCTACCTGAAGCTCGGCGAGGGCGACGGCACGCCGGTGGTGCTCATCCACGGCTTCGGCTCCGACCACGCCGCCTGGCTGTTCAACCACGAGGCGCTCGCCGAGGGCCGCGCCGTCTACGCCCTCGACCTGCCCGGCCACGGCGGCTCCGAGAAGGCGGTGAAGGACGGCTCCGTCGCCGGCCTCGCCACGGCGGTCGTCGCCTTCCTCGATGCGGTCGACGTCCAGAAGGCCCATCTGGCAGGCCACTCGCTCGGCGGCGCCATCGCAGCACACATCGCGCACGCGAACCCCGACCGCGTCGCCTCGCTGTCGCTGGTGGCGCCGGCGGGCCTCGCCGGCACCATCAACCAGGGCTTCATCGACGGCTTCCTGGGCGAGTCCCGTGCCCGCAAGCTCAGGCCGGTGATCGAGCTCCTCGTCGCCGACCCGTCGATGGTGACGGCCGACATGGTCGAGGACGTGCTCAAGTTCAAGCGCCTCGACGGCGCCTCCGAGGCGCTGACGGCGATCGCGGCGGCGAACTTCTCCGGCGGGAAGCAGAACGCCAGCCTGCGGGACGCGCTCGCGGGCGCGACGGTGCCGGTGCAGGTGATCGTCGGCGAGAGCGACCAGATCCTGCCGGCCTCCGGCGCCGACGGCCTGCCGGCCACGGTGACCGTGCACCGGCTCGCCGCCGTCGGCCACCTGCCGCACATGGAGAAGTCGGCCGAGGTGAACCGCCTCGTCGCGGCGATCCTGCGCGACTGACCGTCTGCCAAGACCTCTAACGGGAAGGGGCGGGCCATCGGCCCGCCCCTTTCGCTTTGTGCCCGGTCTTGCCGCGCCCCGGTCTTCTCACCGCCTCAGGCGGCGCGCTTCTCGAACTCGGTCACGGCGCGCTTGACGGCGCGGGCGAGTTCGTCGGCCCCCGGCGTGTCGGAGTGGACGCAGACGCAGTCCGCCTTCATCGGCAGCTCGCGGCCGTTGATCGAGGTGCCCTTGCCCTCGACGAGCACCCGCGTCATCGCCCGCTCCACCTCGGCGGGGTCGCGGGCGTCGTGCTCGCGGGTGATGATCACCATGCCCTCGTCGTTGTAGTCGAGGTCGGCATAGTACTCGGCGAGGAAGGTGAGGCCGCGGGCCGGGTAGACCTTCTCGTGCTGGGTACCGGCCATGCCGAGCACCGGCACGCCGAAGCAGAGCACGGCGTCGGCGATGGCGTTCGCCACCTCGGGATCGCGCGAGGCGACGCCATAGAGCGCCCCGTGCGGCTTGATGTGGTTGAGCGGCATCCCCTCGATGTCGAGGAAGCCCTTCAGCGCGCCGATCTGGTAGATCAGGCAGGCGGTGAGCTCCTCACGGCCCATCTTCATCTCGCGCCGGCCGAAGCCCTGCAGGTCGGGAAAGGAGGGGTGGGCGCCGACGCGGACGCCGTGGGCCTTGGCGAGCCGCACGGTCTTCTGCATCACCACCGGATCGGAGGCGTGGAAGCCGCAGGCGACGTTCGCCATGTCGATGTGGGGCATGATCCCCTCGTCGTCGCCGCAGCGATAGAGCCCGAAGCTCTCGCCCATGTCGCAGTTGATCAGCACCGCCATCGGTCGTCCTCGTGTTGCGCCGTTCGGCAAGTGTCGGGAGCAGGGGCGCGGCCGTCAAATGGGAAATTGCCTGGCCGGGTCGTGCGCCCGGGCTGTGTGTCCCTGCGCTGTGCCACTCCCCTCCCGACGTCGCCCTTGTTGTGCCGGGTCCTCGTCCTGCTGCAACGCCTGCGGGATCTCCGGCGGCGGTGCTCCTGTCGGGATGGGTTCCCGGCACAAGGCCGGGAACGACCCGTGCGGGGGAGGGGCGCCAAGGCCCCCGCTATGCGCCACAATTTCGCACGACGCCGGTGTTTCCCGGCGCGAACTTTGCCTATGCTCGGCTCGCGTTGTCGCGGAGGTTTCTCATGGCGGTGAAGACGGTTCTGGCGCCCATCCCCGGCATCTTCTACCGCAGCCCGTCGCCGGGCGAGCCGCCCTTCAAGCAGGACGGCGACACGGTGGCCCCCGGCGACACCATCGGCCTGATCGAGGTGATGAAGACCTTCAACCCGGTCGTCGCCGAGGTCGGCGGCAGGAACGTCAAGTTCGTGCTCGACAACGAGGACGCGGTGATGGCCGGCCAGCCGGTCTGTGAGCTCGAAGACTGATCGCCGGCACCGCCCCGATGCCCGTCACGAAAATCCTCATCGCCAACCGTGGCGAGATCGCCGTGCGGATCATCCGCGCCGCGAAGTCGCTCGGGATCGCCACCGTTCAGGCGGTGAGCAAGGCCGACCACGGCATGCTCGCCGCCCGCCTCGCCGACGAGGTGGTGGAGATCGGCCCCGCCCACGCCTCGAAGTCCTATCTCAGCATCGAGGCGCTCCTGAAGGCGGCCGCCGATACCGGCGCCGACGCCGTCCACCCCGGCTACGGCTTCCTGTCGGAGAACGCCGGCTTCGCCCAGGCGGTGGACGAGCGCGGCCTCGTCTTCATCGGCCCGAAGGCCGAGACGATCCGGCTGATGGGCGACAAGGCGACGGCTCGCGCAATGGCGATGAAGGCCGGCGTGCCGACGGTGCCGGGCAGTCCCGGCCGCGTCGAGGGCCTGCAGGCGGCGCGCGACGCCGCCGAGGAGGTCGGCTATCCGGTGATGATCAAGGCCTCGGCCGGCGGCGGTGGCCGTGGCATCCGCGTCGCCCACACGCCGGAGGAACTCGCCACCCTGATCCCGCAGGCGAGCGCCGAGGCGCTGTCGGCCTTCGGCGACGGCGGGCTCTATCTCGAGCGCTTCATCGCCCGCGCCCGTCACGTCGAGGTGCAGATCATGGGCGACGGCACCGACGTCGTGCACCTCTACGAGCGCGAATGCTCGGTGCAGCGCCGCCGCCAGAAGGTCTGGGAGGAGGCGCCCGCCGCCGTGCTCGACACCGCCACGCGCGAAAAACTCTGCGCCTCGGCCGTGGCGCTGGCGAAGTCGGTCGGCTACCGCGGCGCCGGCACGCTCGAATATCTCTATGACGACGAGACCGGCGCGTTCTTCTTCATCGAGATGAACACCCGCATCCAGGTCGAGCACCCGGTGACGGAGATGATCACCGGTGTCGACCTCGTCGCCGAGATGATCCGCATTTCCGCCGGCGCGCCGCTGTTGATCCGCCAGGAGGACGTTTCGATCTCCGGCCACGCACTGGAATGCCGGATCAACGCCGAGGACGCGGCGAAGGCCTTCATGCCCTCGCCGGGGGTGGTGTCCCGCCTGGTGGTCCCCGAGGGCGCCGGCATCCGTTTCGACACCATGCTCTACGAGGGCTACGCGGTGCCGCCGTTCTACGATTCCCTCATCGGCAAGCTGATCGTCCACGCCGCGACGCGCGAGGCCGCCATCGACGCGATGGCGCGCGCCCTCGACGGTCTCACGGTCGAGGGGATCGCTACGACGATCCCGCTGCACAAGGCGCTCGCCCGCGACGAAGAGCTGGCGGGCGGCCGCGTCCACACCCGCTGGCTCGAGCCGTGGCTCGATGCCAACCCGCTCGACGCTGCGAAGGCCTGAGGAGATCCGCCCCACATGCAGACGCGATACTCATTCGGCGGTGACGAGCACGTCTATATCGAGCTCGACGAGGCGATGTCGCTCGAAGCCTTCTTCAAGGGACTGTCGCTCACCAACGCCATCCGTGACAGCCGCATCGCCGGCGTCACCGAAATCTGCCCGGCGAACGCCTCGGCGCTCGTCAAGTTCGATCCCGACAAGATCGCCCCCGACGATCTCCTGAAGGAGCTGAAGTCGCTGGAGGCGGCGGCCGAGAAGGCCGAGCCGGTGATCGACACTCGCGTCATCGAGATCCCGGTCTTCTACAACGACCCGTGGACCCACGAGACGCTGATGCGCTTCCGCGAGCGCCACCAGGACCCGAAGGCGACCGACCTCGAGTTCGCCGCCCGCGTCAACGACCTGCCGAGCGCCGACGCCTTCATCGCGGCGCATTCGGGCTCGCCGTGGTTCGTCTCGATGGTCGGCTTCGTCGCCGGCCTGCCGTTCATGTACCAGATGGTCGAGCGCCAGCGGCAGCTCGAGGTGCCGAAGTACCTGCGCCCGCGCACCGACACGCCGAAGCTCACCGTCGGCCACGGCGGCTGCTTCAGCTGCATCTATTCGGTGCGCGGCGCCGGCGGCTACCAGATGTTCGGGATCACGCCGATGCCGATCTACGATCCGAAGCAGGAGATCAGCTACTTGAAGGAGTTCATGATCTTCTTCAAGCCGGGCGACATCGTGAAGTTCAACCCGGTGACGCGGGAGGAATACGACCGCGACCTTGAAGAGGTGGCCGCCGGCCGCTTCTATCCGGCGATCCGTAAGGTGACGTTCTCGCTCGACGCGTTCCAGCAGGATCCAACCGCTTACAACGCCGCGCTCCTGGGAGGTGCCTGATGGCGATCGAGGTGCTGAAGCCCGGCCTGGCCACCACCGTCCAGGATCTCGGGCGCCCCGGCTACTACCATCTCGGCATCCCGGTCTCCGGCGGCATGGACACCTATGCGCTGACGGCCGCGAACCTGCTCGTCGGCAACGACGCCGGCGATGCGGTGCTGGAAGCCGTGTTCATGGGGCCGGAGCTCAAGTTCGATACGGATGCGCTCGTCGCCGTCACCGGCGCCGAGCTGCCGCCGAAAGTCGACGGCGTCGTGCAGCCAACGTGGACGGCGTTCACCGTGAAGGCCGGCCAGACGCTGTCGTTCGACTTCCTCAAGGCGGGCGCGCGCGGCTACATCGCGGTCGCCGGCGGCATCGACGTGCCGGTGGTGCTCGGCAGCCGCTCGACCTATGCGCTGGGCGCCCTCGGTGGCCACGAGGGCCGGCCGCTGAAGGTCGGCGACACGCTTCCCGTCGGCGCCGTGAAGCGGACGGTTGCCGCCGGCCGCACGGTCGCCGCCGACCTGCGTCGCGGCCTCGGCAACCCGGTGGTGCTCAGGGCGCTGCCGGGGCTCTACTGGCACCGCCTCACCGAGGCGGCGGGCAAGGGCTTCTTCGAGGACACCTGGAAGGTGGCGCCCGAGGCCGACCGCATCGCCTACCGCTTCCGCGGCGGCCGGCCGTTGCAGTTTGTCGAGCGCGAGCAGCCGTTCGGGGCGGGCTCCGACCCCTCGAACGTCGTCGACTGCCCGTACCCGTACGGCTCGATCCAGGTGCCCGGCGGCACCGAGCCGATCGTGCTGCACCGGGATGCGGTTTCCGGCGGCGGCTACTTCATGGTCGGCACGGTGATCTCCGCCGACATGGACCTGATCGGCCAGATGCAGCCGAACCTGCCGGTGCGCTTTGAGGCCATCGACATGGCGGGGGCGCTCGCCGCCCGCCACGATCGCGCCGCGCTGCTCGCCCGCCTGGCGGAAAGCCTCGCCTGAACCGATAGCGGCGGCGCTTTGGCGCCACCAGCTCCGCGCTTGCTATTCGGGCGCGCCGGCGACGGCGCGCTGACGGCCGCGCGAGCGGGCCCACAGGGCGAGCAGGCCCACCAGGATCGTCCCGACGATGAACAGGAAGGCCGCGGCGGCGATCGCCGGGCTGATGTTCTCGCGGATCGAGGAGAACATCTGGCGGGCAAGCGTGCGCTGGTTCGGGCCGGCGATGAACAGCGTCAGCACCACCTCGTCGAGGGAGGTGGCGAAGGCGAACACCGCGCCGGAGACGACGCCCGGCATGGCGAGCGGCAGCGTCACGCGGCGGAACACCACCGTCGGCGCGGCGCCGAGGGACAGCGCCGCCCGCTCCACCCGGCGGTCGATGCCCTCGAGCGAGGCCGCGACGTTGACGAGGACGAACGGCACCGCCACCACCGTGTGGGCAACGATCACACCGAAGTAGCTGGACGCGATGCCGAGGCGGGCGAACAGGATCTGCATGCCGACGCCGAGCACCACCGCCGGCACCACCATCGGCAGCAGGAAGGCGGTGCGGAAGACACCGGCGAACGGCAGCCGCGAGCCGCGCAGGCCAAGCGCCGCCAGCGTGCCGAGGACGGTCGCCAGAACCGTCGTGCCGCTGCCAATGATCAGGCTGTTGACGATCGCCCGCCGCCACACCTCGGCGGTCGAAAGCTCCTCGAACCAGCGCAGCGAGTAGGACTCGATCGGGTAGTTGAGGAAGATGCTGTCGGTGAAGGCGAGCGGCAGGATCACGACGAGCGGCGCCAGCAGGAAGACGACGGCGGCGATCCCGAAGACGAGCTTGATCGCGGCGAGCATCGTCAGGCCCTCGCCGTGCGGTCGGACGAAAGCCGTCCGTAGACCGCGTAGAGCACCAGCGTCGCGGCAAGGAGCACGAGGCCGAGGGCGCCGGCCATGCCCCAGTTGGCGCTGCCGGTGGCGTAGAAGGCGATGACCGAGGAGATCATCTGGTCGCGCGGCCCGCCGATCAGCGCCGGGGTGATGTAGTAGCCGATGGCGCTCATGAACACGAGCAGCGAGCCGGAGACGATGCCGCGCAGGCTGAGCGGCAGGAGCACGCGCAGGAAGGCCCGCACCGGGTGGGCGCCGAGGGAGGCTGCCGCCGGCATCAGGTTGTTTGGAATGGCGATGAGCACCGAGAAGATCGGCAGCACCATGAACGGCAAGAGCACGTGCACCATGGCGATGACGACGCCGAGCCGGTTGAAGATCAGCGGGATCGGCCCGCTGGTGAGGCCCGCCGCCATCAGCGTCGCGTTGATGAGGCCGTTGTCCTGCAGCAGGATGAACCAGGCGGCGGTGCGCACCAGCAGCGACGTCCACAAGGGCAGCAGCACCGCGGCGAGCAGCAGCTGGCGCCGCCAGCCGTCGACGGCGGCGGCGAGCATCGCATAGGGCAGGCCGACGGCGAGGCAGCCGAGCGTCACCGTCGCCGCCACCACGAAGGTGCGAACGAGGATCGACAGGTTGGCCGAGCTGCCCTCCGGCATCGCCACGACCGCGCCGGAGGTGTCGCGCTCGAGGTCGACGGCCGCGAGCAGGTAGCGGTCGGTGTAGACCGAGCCCGCCGCGTCGGCGACGGCACGCCAGAAGGCCGGGTCCGCCCAGCGCTTGTCGACGGCGGCGAGGTCGACAGGGCCGTCGGTGGCGCGCACCGCCGTCACCGTCTTGCCCATCAGCGTCCGGAAGCCGGCCTGGGCGCTGTTCAGGCGGCGCGTCACATCGCCGAGCACCTGCTGGTCGGTGACGGCGCGCAGGTCGGCAACGAAGGCCTGCTGCAGGTCGGCCGGCGGTGGCGAGACGCGGTCCCAGTCGCCGGCGACCGCCGAGGTGGCGGGCAGGGCGCGGGGCACCGTCGGGTCGGAGACGGCCACCGTGGTCATCGCCACCAGCGGCCACAGGAAGAACAGCACGATGAAGGCGAGCAGCGGCGCCACCAGGGCGAAGGCGACGAGGTGCGCGCGCAGCCTCGTGCCGGTCATCGCGGCAGCACCCAGCAATCGGCCGGCGCGAAGGCTGCGGTGACGATGGCGCCCTCCGCCCACTCGGCCCGGTGCCGGTCGGCCTTCGCCACCAGATTGCCGGTGGTGTCGCCGAGATGAACCCGCTGATGGTCGCCGTGATAGACGCAGTCCGTCACGGTCGCGGCGAAGGCGTTCGGATCGCCTGCCGTGGCGCCGAGGCGGACCCGCTCCGGCCGCACGCAGATCGTCACCAGCTGCTGGGCGGCGAGCCCGGCCGGTGCGGCGACCGTGATGTTGCGGCCGTCGGCCAGCCGGACGATGGCGCTGCCATCGCCGACACTTTCCGTGACGCCCTCCAGCAGGTTCGTCTCGCCGATGAAGTCTGCGACGAAGCGGGTCGCCGGCCGCTCGTAGATCGCGTCCGGCGGGCCGATCTGCTCGATCTTGCCGTGGTTGAAGACGGCGATGCGGTCGGCCATCGTCAGCGCCTCGGACTGGTCGTGGGTGACGAAGACGATCGTCAGGCCGAGGTCGCGGTGCAGCGCCCGGATGTCGAGCTGCATCTGCTCGCGCAGCTTCTTGTCGAGGGCGCCGAGCGGCTCGTCCATCAAGACGACGCTCGGCTCGAAGACCAGCGCCCGGGCGAGCGCCACGCGCTGCTGCTGGCCGCCGGAGAGCTGCGATGGCCGGCGGTCCTTGTAGGCAGCGAGCTGCACCATTTCGAGCGCCCGAGTGACCTTGGCCGCTGTGTCGGCCCGCGAGACGCCGCGCATCTCGAGGGGGAAGGCGACGTTCTCGGCGACGCTCATGTGCGGGAACAGCGCGTAGCTCTGGAAGACGACGCCCATGTTGCGGCGGTGGGGCGGTAGGGGGACGATGTCGACGCCGTCGACAAGCACGCGACCGCCGGTCGGCGCCTCGAAGCCGGCGAGCATCATCAGGAGCGTCGTCTTGCCGGAGCCCGACGGCCCGAGCAGGCAGACGAATTCGCCGCGGGCGATGTCGAGGTCGAGTCGGTCGACGACGGTGAGGGCGCCGAACGCCTTCGTCACATGCTCGAAGCGGATGTAAGGATCTGCCAACGCGTCTTCCCGTTCCAGCGGCTCGGGGCGTCGTCGTCGCATCGGCGCTGTCGCCAGCCTGACACGAGCGCACCCGCCCCGTTCGCGCTCTCAGCGACCACTCGCGTCGTGCGGTTCGATCACGGTGTCGTGTCGGCAGTTTCGACGGCGCGCACGGCGGCGACAAGCGACTTCTGGCGCTTTCGACGAAAGCGTTAACCCGGCGGAGCCGGATGGCCTCCCGATCGGCGCGGAGGCGGACGCGGCAGAGGGGGCGGCGGGCGGCTGGAGGGTCAGTAGAGCGACGCGTTGCGCGCCATCCGCCCGGCGACGTCCTCGCCGGCCGTCTTGTCGCGCCGCAACTTGATGCTGTTGCCCATGGAGACGGCGTCTTCCTTCCAGAGCGGATGCCGGCTCTTGGCACCGATGACGGCCGGCCGGTCGCTACGGATGGGGTGGGGCCGCATCGACAGGACGGCGCTCTGGATGTGCGCGAGCAGCGCGTTGCGGTCGCGGATCGCCGTAAGCTCCTCAGGCGGCATCAGCGCCCCGACCTGCACGACGATCGGGCTGCCGAGCTGGCGGACGAACTCGCGACAGAGCATAGCGCGCCGCGCCGTCAGGGAGACCCGGCTCGCCGCCTGGAAGAGCAGGCTGTTCTGCCCGTGCATGTAGATCGGGAGCACGCTCGCCCCGCCCATCTGCACGAGCTTCGGCAGGAACTTCTTCCACGGAAGTTCCTCGACGGGCCCGTAGCCGAGCGGCGCCGTGGCAACGCCGCCGCCCGGGAAGATGCCGACGGTGCCGCCCGCCTTGAGCAGCCGAACCGCCTCGTGGCGGGTCGCGATGTTCATCTCGACGGCTTCCTGCGTCTCGTCGAACGAGAGCGGCAGGATGTAGGGCTCGATCTCCGGCACCCGCGCGAGGCGTTGGTTGATGAGGAGTTTGAACGGCCGGCCGAAGCGTTCGGCGAGCGCGCCGAGGGCGATGCCGTCACCGATGCCGAAGGGGTGGTTTGAGACGATCAGCAGCGGCCCGTCCGGAACGCTCGGCAGTGGCCAGCGGCCTGTCAGGACGAGCTCGATCTCGCACATATCGAGCATCGAGCCGAACGTGTGGGCCGACGGGGCGCCGAGCTCGCGGCGCCAGCGTTCGTAGCCGTTCGACAGCTTCGAAAGGCCGAGGGCGCGCTCGAGCAGCGCCATCGTCATACGCCGGACCTTCGGATCGTCCGGATTGGCATAGGAGAAAAGCTGCGCCATCACCGGCTATTCCCGCGTTCTGGAGACCGGCCCTCACTGTCGGGCGCCAAGTTCACGGGCGTACGTCAGTTCTGTCCCGTTTCCATGAAAAGTCACGGAACCGAAGAGCCGAGCGGAAACAGCGTACTACGGGCGCATGGTGACGGCCGGCCGCCGGCCCGGGGCCAGTCCGCCGCGATGTCGCGCCGGGACGGGGCAGAATCATGACGGCCGGAGCGGCCACGGGAAGGGCACGACGGTGGCCGCCGGAGCGGCTACCGGGAGAGAAGCGCCCGCGGCCGCCGGAGCGGCCGCGGGAAGGTCATGCCGTTACTGGGCGAGCCAGGCGTTGAAGCGCTGGGTCAGCGCCTCGGAGTTGTCGATCCAGAAGTCGACGTCGAGCGACACCGCGCCCTCGAGGTTCTTCGGATCGGTCGGCAGTTCGGACTGCAGGGCGGCCGGCACCATCGAAGCGGCGTCCTTGTTGGGCAGGCCGTAGGCGACGAACGGCGGCAGCTTGGCCTGGTTCTCGGCCTTGCTGGCAAATGCGATGAAGTCCATGCCGGGGCCCTTGTTCTCGGCGTCCTTCAGGATCACCCAGCTGTCGACGGCATAGATGCTGCCGGGCCAGACCACCTTGAAGTTCTTGCCCTCGGTCTTGTTGATGCCGCTGATGCGGCCGTTGTAGGCGGCCGTCATCACGACTTCGCCGGAGGAGAGCAGCTGCAGCGGCTGCGCACCGGACTCCCACCAGATCATGTGCGGCTTGATCGCGTCGAGCTTCTTGAAGGCGCGGTCGACACCCTCCGGCGTGCCGAGCACGTCGTAGAGCTCCTCCGCCTTGACGCCGTCGGCGAGCAGCGCGAACTCGAGGGCATACTTGGCGCCCTTGCGCAGGCCGCGCTTGCCCGGGAACTTCTCGACGTTCCAGAAGTCGGCCCAGGAGGTCGGCGCCTCCTTCAGCTTGTCGCCGTCATAGGCGAGCGCCGTCGTCCAGACGATGGCGCCGACGCCGCAGTCGCTGACGGCGGACGGCAGGTAGAGGTCCTTGCCGCCGAGCTTGTCCCAGTCGAGCTGTTCGTACATGCCGTCGGCGCAGCCGAGCGCGAGCTCCTCGGCTTCCACCTGGACGACGTCCCAGTTCGGCTGGCCGGCCTTCACCTTCGCGGCGATGACGCCGTAGCCGCCGTCCCAGCTTTCGTCGAGCACCGGCTTGCCGGAGAGCTCGGCGAACGGCTTGAAGTAGATCTCGCGCTGGGCGTCCTGGTAGTTGCCGCCCCAGGAGACGACGGTGAGATCACGCGCCTGTGCAGAAGCGAGGCCGAGGCCGAGCGTGCCGGCGGCCAGCGCGGCGAGGAGGGTCAAGGGTCGGGTGGTCGGCATCGCGGTGTCCCCTTCTTGTCGGCCTGCCGTTGGCGGAGGCCTCTGGTTGGAAGGCAATCATACTTGCAGGGAGAGGAAAGGCGCGCTCTTCGTCGTGGTGAGAATTATCACCACAGCCGTGTCGCAAATCAGTAAGTCGGTGGCGTGATCGCACTCAGGATCTCGCTCCGCCCGTCGGCGACGTTGCGGAAACGGTGCGGGATGCGGCTGTCGAAGTAGTAGCCGTCGCCCTCCTTCAGCACGCGGGCCTCGCTGCCAACGGTGAGCTCGACGGCGCCGCGCGTCACCATGCCGGCCTCCTGGGCGGCGTGCGAGAAGGCCTCGCCGGTGTCGGCGCCGGGGGCGTAGGTCTCGTGCAGGACGAGCAGCTGACGGTTCGGGTGGTTGACCCCAATCATCCGGTAGGAGATCGCATCGACCTTGCCGATCTCCACGAATTCAGCCGCTGCGTAGAAGGGCGCGTAGGGAAGCGCCGACTGCAGGTCGGAAAAGAAGCCGGTGAGCGTCGTGCCCAGCGCGTCGAGGATGGCACCGAGGGTGTCGATCGACGGGCTCATCCGATCGCGCTCGATCAGCGAGATCGAGGAGTGCGAGATGCCCGAGCGGGCGGCGAGCTCGCGGACGCCGAGCCCACGCCGCCGTCGCATCTCCTTCAGCTTTGCACCGATCTGCGGCATCCCGCTCCTCCTGCAGCGACAACGAGACTAGAAGCGGTCGAAATACTAGACAAGCCTCGTCGGGCCGATTGCCGCCCGGCCCGCCGCTCCCGATGCTCCCCGCCATGCGCCGCCCGTTTTTCGCGCGGCCTTCGGCTGAAAGAGCACCCGCATGTCGACCACGTCCTCCCGCCGTCCCGCCGGCGCCACCCACCTCAAGGCTCCCGCCACCGACGCCGCCGGCGACACCGGCGCCATCGAGGCGACGGTGAAGCGCATCCTCGCCGACGTGAGGGCGCGCGGCGACGCGGCCGTGCGCGAGTACGCGAAGCAGTTCGACAAGGTCGACCTCGACCGCTTCGAGGTCAGCGACGCCGAGCGCCAGAGCGCCGTCGCCGGCCTCGACCCGCAGACGCGTCGCGACACCGAGTTCGCCATCGAGCGGGTGCGCGCCTTCGCCGAGGCACAGCGCGCCACCATCCTGCCGCTCGAGGTCGAGACGCTGCCGGGCCTGCACCTCGGCCACCGCGTCATCCCGATCGAGACGGTCGGCGCCTACGTGCCCGGCGGGCGCTATCCGATCCTGTCGGCGCCGGTGATGACGCTGGTGCCGGCGAAGGTGGCGGGCTGCGACACCGTCATCGCCTGCCTGCCGCCGGGGGCGCACGCGGCGATGATCGCCGGCTGCCATCTGTCCGGTGCGGACCGCATCTTCCGCGTCGGAGGCGCCCAGGCGATCGCCGCGATGGCCTACGGCACCGAGACGATCCCGGGCGTCGACAAGATCGTCGGCCCCGGCAACGCCTACGTCAACGAGGCGAAGCGCCAGGTGTTCGGCCCGGTCGGCATCGACCAGCTCGCCGGTCCGAGCGAGATCTACGTCGTCGCCGACGAGACCGCCGACGCCGAGATGATCGCGACCGACCTCCTCGCCCAGGCCGAGCACGACATCCACACCCGCGTCGGCCTGATCACCACCGACCGGGCGCTGGCCGAGGCGACGATGGTCGCCGTCGAGCGCCAGCTCCTCGATCTCTCGACCGCCAACGTCGCGGGTCCCGCCTGGCGGTCGAACGGCGAGGTCGTCGTCTGCGAGAGCGAGGCGGCGATGATCGCCTATTCCGACTTCATCGCCGCCGAGCACCTGCAGGTGCACACGGCCGATTCCCACGCGACCGCCGCGAAGCTGCGCAACTACGGCTCGCTGTTCATCGGGCCGCTGTCGAGCGTCGTCTATTCCGACAAGTGCTGCGGCACCAACCATACCCTGCCGACGATGGCGGCCGCCCGCTACACCGGCGGCCTGTGGGTCGGCTCCTATGTGAAGGTCTGCACGCACCAGTGGCTCGAGGAGCGCGGCGTCGCCGCCGTCGCCCCGCCGGCGATGCGCCAGTCGGCCACCGAGGGCATGGAGGGCCACCGCCGCGCCGCCGCCTTCCGGCTGTCGCGCGAGCAGCTCCTCGCCCGCTGAGACGACTGGGCGGGCGACGAGCCCGGCCGCGCCACCCCGCCGATCAGGCGGTCAGCGCCCGCTCGCGAACGTCGACGAGCGGGCGCACCGCGCCCGAGCGCGGCCGCCCGCCGGCCCGGCTCGCGCCGGCGGCGAGGCTGCGCTCGGCCCCGAGCCGTGCCTCGCTCGGCGGCATGCCGAAGTGCAGGTTGAAGCTGCGCGAGAAGTGCGAGGTGTTCTTGAAGCCGACGCGGTAGGCGATCTCCGAGATCGTCAGCGTCCCCTTCGGATCGCCGACCAGAAGCTCGTAGGCGCGCTGCAGCCGCTTGTTCTGGATGAACTGGCTCACCGTCGTCTGGTGGTCGGAGAACAGGCTGTAGAGGTAGCTGAGCGAGATGCGGTTGTCGGCGGCGATGCGGCGCGGGTTGAGGTCGACGTCGCCGAGGCGGCCCTCGATGTAGTCGAAGATTCGCCGGCGCAGCCGGTAGCGCGTCTGGCGCGCCGCTCCCTCGGCGTCGCGATGCTCCGAGCCGATGACGAGGGCGAACATCGCCACCACTTCCGTCGCCAGCGCCTCCGGGTTCGGCGGCGCGTGCTCGGCGAAGGTGGCGGCGAGGCTGATGACGAGCTCGAGCGCCAGCTGCGCCATCTGCTTGTTGGGCGCGAAGCGGCCGCCGAGGTGCTCGTCGATCGCCGGCAGACGGCTACGCAGTTCGCCCGCCGGCAGCCGCACCAGCCAGTGGAACAGCCCCTCGTCGGCGGCGATCTCGCAGAACTCGGCGCGGCTGAGCAGTACGTATTCGCCCGGCTCGACGACGCCGTTGCGGCCGGCATGGCTGAAATAGTGGCGGTGGCCGACCGGGATCACCAGCGCGATGGTGTCGTCCGGCTCGCGGTCGATCTCGGCGCGGTCGCGGATCGCGTGGCGTTCGGTGCTGCGCACCAGCGTGATCGAGATGCGCCCGATGCGGCGCTCGTGGGAGACGGCGCGGGCCGGCCAGGGAGACGTCGGGGCGGTCGACGTCGAGGCTGTCGCCATCGGATGGACCTCCGGGCAGGAGTTCAAAGGGGTGGCGGGGCTACCGGGCTGCGGCGCCGCCGTCTGCGGTCCCGGAGCTTCGGACCGGCGGGCCGCCGCGGTGCGGTTTCGGGGATTGTTTCCCGCGATGGTCATGGCTGTGCCCCGCGGGCTGTGACGGCGATTTCGGCCGGCGTCTCGTCGTGGCGGGCGAGCACCACCTCGACGCTCGCCCGCTCGAGGGTGCGGGCGAGCGTGCCGGCGGGGCGCTGGTCGGTGACGACCTTGTCGACCTCGTCCCACGGCGCGTAGACGGACAGTGCCGGCTGATTGAACTTGCTGTGGTCGGCGACGATGATCGATTCCGCCGAGCGGGCGATCATCGCCCGGAACACCGCCGCCGCCTCGTCGTCGGCCTCGTTGGCGCCGTGCAGGCCGATGCCGGTGGCGCCGACGATGGCACGGTTCGCCTCGAAGCCGGACAGATGGGCGATCGTCTGCGCGCCATAGACGTAGGCGTCGCGGCCATTGAAGCGGCCGGGACAGACGAGCACGCGGATCGCCGGGTTGGTGGCGAGCATCGTGGCGATGTTGAAGGCGTGGGTGATCACGGTGATGTGGATCTGGCGCGCCGCGAGGTGGCGGGCCACCTGCAGCGTCGTCGAGCCGGCGCCCATCATCAGCACCTCGTCGGCGCCGATCATCTCGGCGACGGCGGCGCCGATGGCGCGGCGCTCGGCCACCAGCATGCGCTCGCGCTCGCCGAGTGCCGGCTCCAGCGCGAACGGCCGCGCCGCGCCGCCATAGGTGCGGTTGATCAGGCCGCGGTCGCCGAGCTCGACGAGGTCGCGCCGGATCGTTTCGCCGGAGACGCCGAGATGAGAGGCGAGCTCGGAGGCGCGCAGCAGCGGCGAGGCGCTGAGCTCGGCCATGATGCGCGCCTGCCGGGCGCTCTTGCCCAGCCGGTGGATCGGTCGATCGTGACGACCGCTTCCCTCGTCGGGATCGATCTCGACGATCGTCGGCTTGAATCCGGGATCGACCACGGGACAGCCTTCTCGCGCGGTTCTGACCCATCCCCGGCGGCACCGGAACGAGGACACGAATGGTCTGCACGCGCAGAAAGCGGCACGAACCGCTCCCTGCGAGACGGAAGACCGTTCGCATGCTGAATTCCGAGGCGTGCCGCAAAGGCAGGCAGAATGAGTGTGTCGCAAGATGTGGAACTTGTCCACATCGAACGTGGAGAGACGCACGAATTATGTGGGAGATGCGGCACGGGGCGGCGAGGGTTGTGGTCCGGGCGACTCGCTCGCGCTGGGGTGGCGTCCCCCGGTCATCGGAATGGGGAAGGTCGCAACGGCGGTGGCGGCTGCCTGCGGGTGCTGCGGCGGCCGCCGCCGATCGCGCACCGCCGCGCACGGGGCAGCGATGTCAGGGGCGACGGAGACTGGCGGGCGCCCCGCCCTGTGGCGGGAAAGCCAGGCCCCACCTGGGAACTCCAGCCGGCACAGGGCACGGCGCGCGGTCACGCCTGCGCGGGCGGACGTGCGCCGCCGGCGCGGCGAGGCCGTCGTCTGGATGAGCCGCCCTCAGGCGACAAGCAACCGGACACCGCGATCGCGCTGGCATCCGGCCCCTAAGTGCCGCCCGGTCGGTGCGGGACCGTCCACAAAATGTGGAGACTTCCACACAAGCGCGCCTGCGGCGGCTGCTGCCGCCGGCGGCCGCCTCAAAGTGTCCGCAGCCAGCCGTCCCAGCGGTAGTCGTGCATCATGTCGCGGGCGCGCATGTACTTCCACACGCCATATTTCTGGTAGTCGAAATCCCAGCTGCTGAGCTTGCGGTTGACGATCGCCCACGACGCCCACTTGATGTCGGCGAGCGCCCGGCAGACCATCACGCGGGCGAACATCTGCGGCTTCACCTCGCCGTAGTACTGCTCGATCAGCGTGTTGGTCAGCGCCTCGTCGTAGAACATCTCGGCGAACAGGACGCCGAGCTCGTAGGCGCGCTCGTTGTTGGAGGCGAACTCGTAGTCGATCAGCCGCATCGGCTCGCCGGCGCGGACGAGGAAGTTGCCCGGCATCGGGTCGTTGAAGCACGAGACTAGGTCGATGCCGGAGGCGGTCATCGCCGCCTTGGCGCGTCGGTACTGGTGGTCGAGCCAGGCAAAATCCTCCGGCAGGTGGCTGCCGAGCTCGTGCGCCTGCTCGAAATGCTCCTCGATCATGTCGAAGATCGTCTTCGTCAGCGACAGCTTCGGGCCGCCGTGCAGGCGCCGATAGAGGTCCATCACCGCCGCCTGGGCATCGGCTTCCTGGAAGTCGGCGTTGGTGCAGGTGTGGTAGCCCTCGAGGAATTCCGCCACCTCGACGCCGTCGGCCGGATCGAAGAACACCACCTCCGGCCCGAGGCCGAGGGCGTGGGCGTTGCGCGCCGCCTCGTTGGCGGCCAGCCGGTCGATGAACATCTCGCTGCCCTTGCCGGGCACCTTGACGAAATAGGCGCGCGGGTCGCCGTCGATGCGCACCCGCCAGTTCTTGTTCATCAGCCCGCCGACCAGCATGGCGTAGCGCACCTCGCGCCCGCGCCAGCCACTGATGCGGCCGACCACCGCCTCGAGATCCATCTCGTCGGGATTCGTTGCCTCGCCGAGGCGCCGCTCGCTCCCCATCAGACCCTCCTCAGCCGCTCGGCGAAGCGCGGCTCGCGCACGCCCATCCGGCAGCGGACGAGGCGCCAGCTGGCGAACTTGTGGAATTCCATCGTCTTGCGCGGCGACACCGCCGCCGTCAGGCAGCCGAGCAGCCCCCAGCGCAGGTCGTCGGCGATGCCGTAGAGCCACGCCCGGTTGAACGCCGCCTCGTCGAAGCCGCCGGTCAGCCGCACGAAGGTGTCGCGCGCCTCCGGCTCGAAGGCGTGCGCCTCGATGAGGAACGAGCCGAGGTCTTCCAGCGGGTCGGCGTTGGTGGCGCGGTCGAAGTCGACGAGGCGCACGTCGCCGCTTTCGTGCAGCATGATGTTGGAGACGTTGCCGTCGCCGTGGATCGGCACCGGTGCGCCGGCGACCGGGGCGATCGCCTCGGCGGCGAGCCGCAGGCTGTTCACCATCCACTCGGTGTCGCTCGGGATCGCCGCATCGTTTTCGAGGCAGCCGGCATAGAAGCGCTCGATCTCTGCGAACACGCCCTCGGTGCGCGGCAGCGCCGGCAGCGCCTGGAAGGCACGGCGGGTCTCCAGGACGCGGTCGCGCGTGTCGGCGTCGTACATCGCCTCCAGCGTGGCGGTCCGCCAGCCGTCGGCGAGGTCCTCCATCACCAGCACGCCGGCGTCCGCGTCGGCGAGGTGCACGCGCGGGCCGAGGCCGGCCTCGCCGGCGGCCTTCGCGGCGGCGAAGGCGCAGGAAAAGTCGATGGTGGCGCGGCCGTCCGGCGCCATCAGCTTGACGAAAAGGGTCTCGCCGGCCGCGTCGCGCACGCGCTGCGGCACGGCGTCGGCGCCCCGCCAGCTCGGCGAGGCGAGCACCGGGATCGCCGCCTCCACCGTCACCGGCCGGTCCGCCCACCCGGGCACGACGGCCAGCGCCGCCGCCACCCGGGCGTCGTCGCTCGTCTCCTCGCTCAAGTCCATCTCCTCGCCCGTCATCGTCGCCCGTCTCGTTCGCCGTCGCGGCGGTTCGCTGCCGATGCCTGAGGCACCGCCCGGCACACCGTGTGATGCCACTGTCACTGTCGCGAGGAACCTCGGAAAGCGGGATGCCTGCCGCTCCACTTTCTCTTTGCCGAGAGATTTGGCGGCTACCGGCCCCCTCTCACGCACCGATAATCGCGCGGCACCGAGCGGAGAGGCGGCCCCGTGCGCCGCCGTCGACCCTACGCCCGCCCCGTTCCTGGCCCTCGCCACGCCCTCGCCGCCGGTCGGGGACGCCACAGCTCCCCGGAGTGTCCAGATGAGTGCCCGCCGATGACCGCACACGACCTCGCCGCCTTCAGCGCCGGCAGCCTCGTCGACGCCTATGCGCGCGGCTCCCTGTCGCCGGTCGAGGTGCTGGAGGCGACGCTCGCCCACACCGAGGCGGTCAACCCGGCCGTCAACGCGCTGTTCTCGGTGCGGCCGGAGGAGGCGAGGGTGGCCGCCCGCGCGTCGGAGGCACGCTGGCGCGCCGGCACGCCGCACGGCCCCCTCGACGGCGTGCCGACGACCGTCAAGGACAGCGTGGCGATGACCGGCTGGCCGTACTTCCACGGCATTGGCGCCAACCGCGACGCCCCCGCCTCTACCTTCGATTCCCCCCCGGCCGCCCGCCTGAAGGAGGGCGGCGCCGTCATCTTCGCCAAGACGACCATGCCCGACGGTGGCCTGCTCGCCGCCGGGGTCTCGTCGCTGTTCGGCATCACGCGTAACCCGTGGGGGCTCTCCTTCAACACGGGCGGGTCCAGCGCCGGCGCTGGTGCCTCGCTTGCCTGTGGCCTCGGTGTCGTCTCTGTCGGCTCCGACATCGCCGGCTCGGTGCGGCTGCCGGCCTCCCATTGCGGCCTCGCCGCCCTGAAGCCGACCCAGGGCCGCATCGCCCACCTGTCGTCCGACATCATGCGCTCGGCCGGTCCGATGGGCCGCACGATCGGCGACATCGCGGCCATGCTCACCGTCATCGGCCAGCCCGACGGGCGCGACGCCTGGTGCCTGCCGGGTGAGGGTATCGCCTACCAGGACCGCCTCGACCGCGATCTCACCGGCGTCCGCATCGGCGTCCTCACCGACATGGGCTTCGGCCCGAAGGCCGAGGCTGCGGTGATCGCTACGGTGGAGGCGGCCGGCCGCGCGCTCGCCGACGCCGGCGCCATCGTCGAGCCGATGCCGGCGCTGATGGACTTTGACGCCTATGCCGCCATCGACCGGGTGCTGCAGGTGCGTGGCCTCGCCGAGTACCGGGCGCTGCCGTCGCACGGCCCGGGCGACTTCACGGCGACCGTGCTCGACTGGTGCCGGCCGGCCGAGCACTACACGGCGCTCGACTTCGGCGCCGCGATGCTGGAGATCGCCCGCATCCGCGCCCGCGTCTTCGCCGCCTGCGACGGCTTCGACTACGTCATCTCGCCGACGCTGCCGATGGTCAACTTCGCCGCCGACGCGCCGTGCGTCGACCCGGCGGTGCCGCTCGGCCACGCCACCTTCACCGCCCTGTTCAACCAGACCGGCCAGCCGGCCTCGTCCGTCTGCTTCGGCTTCGACGACCGAGGCCTGCCGATCGGGGTGCAGGTCATCGGCCAGCGCTTCGACGATCTCGGCGTCCTGCAGGTCAGCCGGACGCTGGAGAAGGCCCGGCCGGTGCCGATGGACTGGCCGGTCGAGCCGCGCTCGTGAGCGCGGCCGAAAGCGGAGGACGTGCCGTGGCTGCGATGATCGGCGAGGAGCTGCGGGCCGCGTTCCACCGCCTGTTTTCGGCGATGGCCGAGATCGGTGCGACGCCGGCCGGCGGCGTCTGCCGGCTGACCGGCTCGCCCGAGGACGGGCGCGCCCGCGACCTCCTCGCCGCGACGCTCACTGCCACCGGCGCCGAGGCGATCGCCGACACCGTCGGCAACCAGTTCGGGCTCTTCCGCCTGCCCGGCGCCGGCGACACCGCGGTCCTCTGCGGCTCGCATCTCGACAGCCAGCCGACCGGCGGAAGGTTCGACGGCACCTATGGCGTCCTCGCGGCGGTGGTCGCGGCGCAGGCGGTGCGGGCCAGGCTCGCGGCGGAGGGGCGCACGGCGCGCCATCACCTCGCCGTCGTCAACTGGACGAACGAGGAGGGTGCCCGCTTCCAGCCGAGCCTCACCGGCAGCTCCGTCTTCATCGGCTCGCTGACGGCGGACGCGGCGCTGGCGCTGGCCGACGGCGACGGCGTCACCCTCGGCGCGGCGCTCGACGAGATCGGCTGGCGGCGCGACGGCACGCTCCCCGTCCGCCCCATCCGCGCCGTCGAGCTCCATGTCGAGCAGGGATCCGTACTGGAGACCGCCGGCGTGCCGATCGGCCTCGTCACCGGCGCCTGGGCCACCCGCAAGCTCTGTCTCGCCTTCGTCGGCGAGCCCTCCCACACCGGCCCGACGCCGATGGCGCGCCGCCAGGACGCGCTGCGCGCCGCCGCCCGCGCCATCGAGGCGCTCTACGGCATCGTCGAAGCGGACGGGAAGGGCGCCCACGCCTCCGCTGCGCGTCTGACGATCTCGCCCAACTCGCCGAACGTCGTGGCGAGCGAGGTGCGCGTCTGGTTCGAACTTCGCCATCCCCAGCAGGCGATCCTCGACGACATGGCGGAACGCTTCCTCGCCGCCGCCACCGCCGCGGTCGCCCCGCTCGGCGTCGCGGTGGAGACGGCGATCGACGAGCGCCGGCCGTCGCTGCCGTTCGATGCGGTCGGCGTCGAGATCGTCCGCGCCGCCGCCGCCGCCCTCGGCCATGCGAGCCTCGAGACGATGACGGTCGCCGGCCACGACGTGCTGGCGCTGCAGCGCAAGATGCCGGGCACGCTGATCTTCGTGCCGAGCGAGGGTCTCAGCCACAACGAACGCGAGTTCACCAAGGCCGAGGATCTCGACCGCGGCCTCGACGTGCTCGCCGAGACGCTATGGCGGATGGTCACCGCCGCCAACGTCTGACCCGCCGAGACGAAACCGAGGAGCGCCACGATGGACTTCCAGGCTTACTTCGAGGAGTGGTCCCGCCGCCCCGGCGACACCGTGCGCATGGCCGTCAGCACCGCCCACCGGCACGTGAAGGCGCGCTTCGTCCGGGTCGTCACCGGCCCCGGCGCCAAGGGCGAGCAGAAGGTCGGCACCGTCGAATTCCCGCAGGTGCTCGACACCACCTTCGCCGGCCGCGGGCAGGCGACCGTCGTCGGCTCCTACGCCCGCCTGCCGCTGCCGGCCGCCGCCTGGACCGACGCCCTCACGGTTCACTGCTTTCTCTGGCCGACGGTTCCGGAGCGGCCACAGGCGCAGACGGTGTGGTCGCTGCCCGGCCTCAGCCTCGTCGTCTCCAACGGCGGGCTGACGGTGATCGCCGGCGGTGCCGTCGCCGCCAGCGTCACCGGCCTGCGCGGCCGCGCCTGGTATTCCGTCACCGTCTCCGCCGGCCCCGCCGGCATTGCGCTGGACGTCGCCGAAGTCGGCGCGCTGGTCGGCGGCCGCTTCTCTGCGACGGGCGCGGGTGCCGCGCCGCCGCCTGCCTCGGAGCTGCTGCTGTCGGCGGCCGGCATCGACGAGACAGGCTCGCCGGTCGCCCCCTTCAACGGCAAGATCGACAGCCCGCGCCTCTTCGCGGCCGTCGTCTCCCCGTCTGAGCTCGGTGCCGGCGGCGATCCCGTCCAGCCGATCGCCGCGTGGAAATTCGGTGCCGACTGGGCCTCGCGGACGATCGCGGTCGCCGCCGGCCAGTGCCCGCCTGGCGAGATCGTCAACGGCGCCGAGCGCGGCGTCACCGGCCACAGCTGGGACGGCGAGAGCGACTCGTTCGCCGAGGTACCCGAGCAGTACGCCGCCCTGCAATTCCACGACGACGACATGGTCGATTCGGACTGGGACTACGACCTCGAGTTCACCCTGCCGGCCGACCTGAAGAGCGGCCTCTATGCCGTGCGGCTCGAGGCCAGCGGCAAGGTCGACCACTGGCCGCTGTTCGTCATGGGGGCGAAGGGGGAGACGGCGCCGATCCTCTTCCTCATGCCGACGAACACGCTGCTCGCCTACGCCAACGACCACCTGGCGAACCTCGATTTCTCCTCGGTGATGCCCCACGAAAAGGTGGTGCCGGCGGAGGAGGAATACCTCTTCCACCACAAGGAGCCCGGCCGCTCCTGCTACGACACCCACTCGGACGGCACCCCGGTGCGCTATTCCTCGCGCCGCCGGCCGATCTTCAACATCCGCCCGGGCTTCCCGAACTGGCTGACCGGCTCCTACCGCCACTTCTCCGTCGATGTCTATTTCGTCGAGTTCCTGGAGAAACTCGGCGACGCCTGGCACATCGCCACCGACGAGGACCTCGAGCGCGAGGGCACGGACTTCCTCGTGAACTACAAGGTGGTGCTGACCGGCTCCCACCCGGAATACTGGACGCAGATCGGCCGCGCCGCGATGGACGGCTACCTGCGCGCCGGCGGGCGGCTCATGTATCTCGGCGGCAACGGCTTCTACTGGGTGACGAGCCGCGATCCCGAGCGGCCGTGGGTCATCGAGGTCAGGCGCGACAACTCCGGCACGCGCTGCTGGGACGCGCCCTATGGCGAGCGCATGCACGTCATGACGGCGGAGGCCGGCGGCCTCTGGCGCAACCGCGGCAAGGGTCCGAACAAGCTCGTCGGCCTCGGCTTCGCCGCCGAGGGCTGGTCGAAGGCGGCCGGCTTCCGCCGCCACCCGGCGAGTTATGAAGGGGTCGGCAAGGTCTTCTTCGCCGGCATCGAGGACGAGGTGATCGGCGACTTCGGTCACATCCTCGACGGTGCCGCCGGCGACGAGGTCGACCGCTACGACGTCAAGCTCGGCAGCCCGGCCCACGCCACCGTGCTCGCCACCTCCACTCCCCTCGGCAACGAGTACCAACTCGTCATCGAGGACCAGATCCTGGCGCTCCCCGACCAGGGCGGCGCCCAGCGGCCGGACGCCGTCTGCGCCGACATCGTCTACTTCCCCGTCGGCGACAAGGGCGGCGCGGTGTTCTCGGTGGGCTCGATCACCTGGGCCGGCGCGATGGCCTGGAACGACTTCGACAACAACACCGCGAAACTGACGGAGAACGTCGTGCGGGCGTTCATCCAGGACGAGCTGCCGGCGGGGTAGGGTATTTCCTAGTCTAAGCTCCGGCCGCATCTCCCTTCTCCCGGCAGAGCCGGGAGAAGGTGGCGCGCAGCGCCGGATGAGGGCCGCGCCACAAAGCGGCGCGGAACCTTTTGCCAAGCATCAGCAAAGTATCCAGCCACCCTATTGCTGAGCCTCACCGGCGCGTTGCACGCGCCGGCCCTCATCCGCCCTTCGGGCACCTTCTCCCGCGAGAGCGGGAGAAGGAAAGCACCACCCTCAGCCCGTCTGGACGGAGACGAACTTCGGCTGCAGGTAGGCGTTGAGGCCCTCGATGCCGCCTTCGCTGCCCTGGCCGGAGTCCTTGATGCCGCCGAACGGCGTCTCGGGCATGGCGAGGCCGGCGTGGTTGATCGACACCATGCCGCTCTCCACCTCGCGCGACAGCCGGTTGACCCGGTCGGCGCGCGTCGTGAAGGCGTAGGCGGCGAGGCCGAAGTCGAGGCGGTTCGCCTCCTTCACGGCCTGGTCGAGGTTGCCGAAGCGCGACATCACCGCCACCGGGCCGAACGGCTCCTCGTTCTGGATGCGCGCCGACAGCGGCACGTCGGTCAGCACCGTCGGCTGGAAGAAGTAGCCCTGGTTGCCGATGCGCTCTCCGCCGGTGCGCACCGTGGCGCCGTGCTCGACGGCGTCGCGCACGAAGCCCTCGATGGCGTCGACGCGGCGTCCGTTGGCGAGCGGGCCCATCTGGGTCCCCTCGGCCATGCCGGCGCCGACCTTCAGCGCCGCCGCGCCTTCCGCGAAGGCGTCGACGAAACGGTCGTAGACGGCGTCCTGCACCAGGAAGCGCGTCGGCGAGATGCACACCTGGCCGGCGTTGCGGAACTTCATGGCGAGGCTGGTCTTGGCGGCGAGCGCCACGTCGACGTCGTCGCAGACGATCAGCGGCGCGTGGCCGCCGAGCTCGAGCGTCATCCGCTTCAGATGCTGCGCCGTCAGGGCGGCGAGGTGGCGGCCGACCGGCACCGAGCCGGTGAACGACATCTTGCGGATCACCCGCGACGGGATCAGGTACTCGGAGATCTCCGCCGGCACGCCGAAGACGAGGTTGACGACGCCGGCCGGCACCCCGGCCTCCTCGAAGCACTTCACCAGGATCATCGCCGAGGTCGGCGTCTCTTCCGGCGCCTTGGCGATGATCGAGCAGCCGGCGGCAAGCGCGCCGGCGAGCTTGCGGACGAGCTGGCTGACCGGGAAGTTCCACGGGCTGAAGGCGGCGACCGGGCCGACCGGTTCCATCACCACCGCCTGCGTCACGGACGCCGAGCGGGCCGGGATCAGGCGCCCGTAGGCGCGGCGGCCCTCCTCGGCGTTCCAGTCGATGTGGTCGGCGGAGATCATGACCTCGATCTTCGCCTCGCCGACCGGCTTACCCTGCTCGCGGGTGATCGCCTGGGCGGCCTCGTCGGCGTGGGCGCGCAGCGCATCGGCGGCCTTGCGCATCACCTTGCCGCGCTCGAACGGCGAGGTCGCCCGCCACACCTCGAAGCCCTTCTGGGCGGCGGCCAGCGCCGCATCGAGATCGGCCTTCTCGGCGAAGGCGACCTCGCCGGTGGCTGCACCCGTCGCCGGATCGAAGACGGTGCCGCGGCGCGTGCCGGACCCGGCCGTCCAGCGGCCGTCGATGAAGAGAGACGCGGTCATGGGATCACTCGTTCAGGTGGGGGAGGTGATGACGGTCTTCTAGCGCGTCGGGCGCCAAAAGTCCTCCCCCTGCCAGGGGGGAGGACAGCCTTCGCGAAGCGAAGGCAGGTGGGGGCCCGTCAATCCGAACGCAAACTTGAGTTCGGAT
>CAMDHY010000063.1 GCA_945898215.1 Pseudoxanthobacter soli DSM 19599
GCCCGGTCGACGCGGCGCATGCCCTTGCCGCCGCCGCCGGCGACCGCCTTGATCAGCACCGGATAGCCGATCTCGTAGGCCTTCTGCTTGAGGAAGTCCGGGTCCTGGCGCTCGCCGTGATAGCCCGGCACCACCGGCACCTTGTGGCTCTCCATCAGCGCCTTGGCGCCGTCCTTCAGCCCCATGGCGCGGATCGCCGACGGCGGCGGGCCGACGAAGACGATGCCGGCGGCGGCACACGCCTCGGCGAAGCCGGCGTTCTCCGACAGGAAGCCGTAGCCCGGGTGGATGCACTCGGCGCCGGTCGCCCGCGCGGCGGCCAGGATACGCTCGGCCGAGAGATAGGACTGTGCCGCCAGCGCGGGCCCGATCGGCACGGCGACGTCGGCGAGCCGGACGTGCGGCGCCGCGGCATCGGCGTCGGAGTAGACGGCGATCGTGCGCAGCCCGAGGCGGCGGGCGGTGCGGATGATGCGGACGGCGATCTCGCCGCGGTTGGCGATGAGGATCGAACGGAACACGGCGTCTCCCTCGGGCCCGGGCGGGCGCCCGGCGCACGCGCCGCGAGCCGGCGCGAAGGGGCGTCGGCACGCAAGGCGGCGGGCGCGAGGATGGCACGGGGAGCGGCCGGAAGGCGAGACCGGCCGAGCCGCGATCAGTGCAGGACGCGCGGCCCCTCGCCGGCGGGCGACGGTGACCCGCCCCGCGGTCCGCCGAGACCCAGTTCTCCGAGATCGATGTCCGGCACCGCACGCGGAGTGGGGACCGCGAAGCCCGGTGTTCCGTACATCGGCGCCCCGTGGCCGAAATCGAATTCGACCGCCGGGCGCGGCTGCGCGAACAGGAAGCCCTGCAGGGCGGCGGCGCCGGTGGCGAGCGCGACGCTGCGCTCGGCCTCGGTCTCGATGCCCTCGATGATGACGAACAGCCCGAGCGCCCGGCCGAGATCGGCGATCGCCGACAGGATGGCCGAGCCGTTCGGGTCGCCGGAGACGTCGGTGACGAAGGCGCGGTCGATCTTGATGCCATCGACCGGCAGCTCGCGCAGCCGCGACAGGCTGGAATAGCCGGTGCCAAAGTCGTCGAGCATGATGCGCACGCCCATCGCCCGGAGCGCCGCCAGGACGGCGAGCGTCTGGTCGTTCTCGCTGCGGAAGGCGTGCTCGGTCACCTCGATGCAGAGACGCTCCGGCGCGAGCCCCGACAGCGCCAGCGCACTGCGCACGCCGTCGACATAGGCGATGTCGGAGAGCTCGGTCGGCGAGGCGTTGACGAACAGCCACGCCCCATCCCAGGCGACGGCGTCGGCGCAGGCCCGCCGCAGCACGTAGGTGCCGAGACGGACGATCTGGCCGTTCTCCTCGGCGAGGCGGACGAAGAACGGCGCCGGCACGTAGCCGCGCTCGGGATGGCGCCAGCGGGCGAGCGCCTCCATCGCCTGCACCCGGCCGGTGCCGGCGGTGACGATCGGCTGGTACCAGACCTCCAGCAGCCCGGCGTCGAGGGCGTGCACGAGGTCGGCCTGCAGGCGCGACTGCAGGCGCATGGAATCCTCCATCGCCTGCTCGAACATGGTGTGGCGCCGGTCGCGGTCCGCCTTCGAGGCGTAGAGGGCGAGGTCGGCGCGCCGGAACAGGTCGTCGGCGCCGATGGAGCGGTCGAAGCTCACCGCGGTGCCGACCGAGCCGGCCACCGGCAACCGGCGGATGCCGACGAACATCGGTTGGCAGAGCGTCTCGCTGACCCGGACACCAAAGGCCTGGGCCTCGGCCGCGGCCAGCACCGAGGTCTGCAGCACGACGAACTCGTCGCCGCCGAGCCGTGCGACGAGATCGTCGGGGCCGGTCAGCCGCTCGAGGCGGCGGCCGACCTCGACGAGGAGCTGGTCGCCGGCACCGTGGCCGTGGGTGTCGTTGAAGGACTTGAAGTCGTCGAGATCGACATAGTGGACGGCGACGCCGCGGCGGCCGTCGCGCGCCTCGAGCGCCGATTCGAGCCGCGCCTCCAGCAGCCGCCGGTTGGCGAGGTCGGTGAGGGGGGCGCGCTCGGCCATGCGGTCGATCTCCTCGCGGCGGCGCGCGTCCGCGGTGGAGGCGGTGCCGAGCTTGAAGAGCAGCAGCGCCGTCACCGCCGCCACCGCCGCCATCGCGACGACGGCGGTCGGCAGCACGTGGGTGCGGATCCAGTCTCCCGGCCGGTCTGGCCGCCAGGTGAGGAAGCCGAGCGCCGGCCCGCTGCCGCGCGCCGTCAGGGGTTCCACCGCCCAGCCCGCTTCGTTCGGCGGTACGGCGCGCAGGTGCGCACCGTTCAGCTGCAGGTCGCGGCCGATCTCGCCGAGGAGCTCGGCATCGAGGAAGGCGAGACTGACCAGTACCGGTCGCTCGACGGCCGCGAGGCCCTCCGGCGACGGACCAACCGACGAGGGACCCACTGGTACGACAGCCGCGAGCGCCGGGCGGCCGTCGCTGACGACGACGTCGGCGGCACCGGCGCGGGAGGGCTCGATGGCGGCGGCGGCCTGGAGCCCGGCCAGCGGTGTTGCCGGGCCTCCGGCCGCGCCAGCGCCGCTCTGCGCCTCGGCAACGAGGTCACCCAGTGTCGGCCGCAGCCGTTCGAAGACGCCCGGCTCGACCATCGCGCCGCCGTCTGAGGCGTAGACCGGCCGTCCCGTGCCATCGAGAAGGAAGACGAAGTCGTGGCCGTGGCGGGCGCTGAGCCAGCGGCCGAGGCGCTCGTGCAGGCGGTCGCGGGCCTCGCGGTCGAGTGCGGCGACGGCGGCCGCCTCGCCGCCGATCGCCACCGTCTGCTCGCGCACCATGTCCTCGAGGCGGTCCTCGACGGCGGTGGCGAACAGCGAGGCCTGGCGGGAGACGGCGTAGTCGTCGGACAGCCTCGCCGCCCAGACGATCGCGAGCACGACAAGGAGCGCCGCGACGAGGATCGTCACGGCGACCGGCAGCACGACGGGCAGAACGGCGTTTCTCGCCCCCACGGCGCTCATGCTTCCCCTCGGTCCCGGCGGCACCCCCGCGCCGCCGCCAGCTGGACCCGTGACGACCTATCGCACGAACCGGCCTCGGGCATGGTTCACGATTCGTGGAGATTCGCGCCAGTCCGATCGGCTCTGCGTCGTGGTTAACAGAAAAAGGCCCCGGACGCAGGCGCGTCCGGGGCCAAGGAGAGATGAGGAAACCGCATTTGGCGGCGGGATAACGTCGACGCGGGGGAAAGGTTCCCGAAACCTAGCGTGCGCCCGGGATCGACTGGCCGAAGCGGAAGACGCCGTCCGGATCGACCGCCGCCTTGATCTCCCGCAGCCTCGCGAGATTGGCGCCGTAGTACTGCTCGTAACAATCATCGAGCGCCGGATCCGACATGTTCTGGAACGCCCCCTTGCCGCAGTAGGGCAGCATCACCTCGTAGGTCTCGTCGAGCCAGTCGCCGGCGGCGGCGACGGTCCGGCGGCTGTCGCTCCCCCTGTAGCTGAACGTCGTCATCAGCAACCAGCGACTGCCCCGATGGACGAATGCCGTGTCCTCCGGTCGGACCGCATTGATCGCCTCACCCGTCTGAAGAAGCTTCAGCGAGGCTTCGCCCCCCGTTCCGGGGAAACGTCGGGCTTGACGGAAGGCGGCATCGAGGGCCGGCGCATCGAAGTCCTTGGCGACGAAGCGCGAGCGCCCACGGTAGCGGTCTGGCGCCCGCTGTTCCGCAACGAGCCTCTGGTTCTCCCAGTACGGCCCATTGCGGATGGTCCTCTTCAGGGCAGGTCCCACGGCGAAGACCGGAGCGAGGATGTCGAGCAGTTCCTCCCGCGGCCCGTGCAACTGCCCGGTGAGGCGGACGTGGACGCTCCGCTGCTCCGGGCGGTTCTCAGGCGTCACCGAGCGCAGGCGCATCTTCGAGCCGAGCCGGTCGGGTGCCTTCGCGAGCGCCTTCAGCAGGGCGTCTGCCACCGCTTCCGGCCTGTCCGACCAGGTGATGTCAAACGTGGTGATGTCGGCCACCGCGAAGGTGTCGAGGACGAACTGCGTGTTGATGCCGAAATTGCCGCCGCCGCCGCCACGGCAGGCCCAGAACAGATCCGTCTGGTTCTTGGCACTGGCGGTGCGGATCTTGCCGTCGGCGCCGACGATGTCCGTCTCGACCAGGCGGTCGCTGCCCACGCCGTGCAGGCGCGCGTCGTAGCCGAGGCCGCCGCCGAGGGTGAAGCCGCCGACGCCGATCCCGTAGACGCGGCCGTGGATGACCGACACCTCCCGCCGCGACAGCGCCGCGAAGAGTTCGCGATGCGTGACGCCGGCCCCGACGCTGACGCGTCCCGTCTGCTTGTCGAAGGCGACCGTGTTCAGGCCGCCGACGTCGATCAGGAGGCCGCGCGTCATCGAGTGACCAGCATAGCTGTAGCCGCCTGCCCGCGTGACGAAGCCGACCTCGTTCTCGCGGCACCAGAGAACCGCCGCTTGAACGTCCTCGGCCGTCCGGCAGCGCGCGATACCCGCCGGGAGGCGGTCGTCGTAAGCGAGGTTGTTCGGCCGCGCGGCCGCCCGGAAGGCGGCGTCGTCCGGCCGGAGCAGCGGGCCGGAGAGCGTCTGGGCGAGCTGCTTCCAGCTCCGCTCGGAGACAGCCGGCGCTGCGGCGAGCGGCGTCGCGCGACCGACAATGGCGATGCTGCCCAGCACCGCCACGGCGTCCAGCACGCCACGCCGGGTGACACCGGATACGGTGGACGGCTCTGAGGCGGAAGGTCTGGAAACGGGTGAATTGTCGGAAGCGTCGGTCATGCGCGAACCCTCGTCGGCACGTCCAAAAATCTGGACGCCACGATCTGCTCACGCTCCGATGACGCGTTCGTGAAATCCCACTGACACGATGATGACAAGGCGACAGGCGGCCGTCTCCGCCTCAGGCGCTCCCGCGGATCGACTGGCCGAAGCGGAAGACGTCGTCCGGATCAACCGCCGCCTTGACCTCCCGCAGCCGGGCGAGGTTCACGCCGTAGTACTGCGTGGCCCAGTCGCGCAGCGCCGGGTCGGGGAAGTTCTGGAACGCCCCCTCCCCGCAGAACGGCACCATCGCCTCGTAGGTCTCGTCGAGCCAGTCGGTGGCGGCGGCGACAGTGCGGCGGCCGTCGCTTTCCTCGAAGGTGAACGCCGTGGAGAACAGCCACTGGCTGCGGCGATGCACGAAGGCGGTGGAGCGCGCCGGCATCTCGTTCATCGTCTTGCCGGTCTGGAACAGCTTGAGCGAGGCGGAGCCGCCCGTTCCCGGGAAGCGGCGCGCGTGGCGGAAGGCCTCGTCGAGCGCGGCGCCGTCGAACGGCGTGTCGACGAAGCGCGAGCGCTCCTTGTAGTGCTCGGGGCCGCCTTCCTCGGTGAGCAGCTTCTGGCCCTCCCAGTACGGCAGCGTGCGGATCGTCCGCTTGAGGGCGGGCGCCACCGCGAAGACCGGGGCGAGGATCTCCAGCAGTTCCGCGCGGGGGCCGTGCAACTGGCCGAGCAAGCTGACGCGGACGTCGCGCCCCTCGCGGCGGTCCTGCGGGGTGACGGCGCGCAGCGTGACCCTCGAGCCGAGGCGCCGGGTGGCGCGCTGCAGCGCCGGGATGAGCGCCTCCGCCACCTGTTCGGGCTTGCGCGACCAGGTGAGGTCGAACGCCGTGATGTCGTCGACGTCGAAGGTCTCGACGACGAAGCGGGTGTTGATGCCGAAATTGCGGCCGGCGTCGCCGCGGCACGCCCAGAACAGGTCCTCCTCCCCGCCGGCCCGCGCGGAGCGCAGCACGCCGTCGGCGCCGACGACGTCGGTCTCCACCAGCTTGTCGGAGCCGACGCCGTGCAGGCGCATGTTGAAGCCGATGCCGCCGCCGAGGAGGAAGCCGCCGACGCCGACGCCGTAGCAGCGGCCGTGGGTGATCGACACGCCGACGCCGGCGAGCACCTCGTAGAGCTTGCGGTTCTTCACACCGGCGCCCACGGTGACGCGGCCGGTGTTCTCGTCGAAGCTCGCCTCGTTCAGCGCGGCGAGGTCGACCAGCAGGCCCCGCGTGGTCGAGTAGCCAGCGTAGCTGTGACCGCCGCCGCGCGGCGCGAGCGGCACGTCGTGCTCACGGCACCAGGTGATCGCGGTCGCGACGTCCCTGGCGGTTCGGCAGCGGGCGATGCCTGCGGGCAGGCGATCGGCGTAGAGGAGATTATTCGGCTGCGCCGCTCCCCTGAAGCCCGAAGCGCCGGGCCGCAGCAGCGCCCCCGAAAAGCGGCGGTCGAGGTCCCTCCAGGCGCGCTCGGAAACCTTCGGGGCGGCGAGCGCCGGCGCGGCGCGGCCGAGCACGACGAAGCCGCCGAGCGCGGCCGCGCCGGCGAGCAGGCCGCGACGGGTGGCACCCGGGCTGTCGTGGACCGGGGACGGAGGGGTGTCGGTGGGGCCGGTGGGGCCGGTGGTGTCGGTGATGACGTCGTGCGGCATGTCGGCTCCGGGCGAAGCCGCTTCTGGCGGCGGCGACGGAACGATGGCATCGGCGGCAGATCACGACAACCCGGCTGAAAAGCATCGAGGAACGCGTGTGTTCGGCGTCGACGGTGCCGGCCGCCGACGATCCGTCAGCCGCGACCGGCGACGGCGTCGACGGTGACGCGCACGGCGATCGTCTCGCCTTCCCCGCCGGAGCGGGCGCCGCGCAGGGGGGCGGCGCCCAGCCAGTCGAGGGCGGTGGCGACGCGCACATGCGCGTCGGCCGGGCAGACCCCGAGGGAGGGGTCGAAGCCGATCCAGCCGATGCCATCGACGTGCGCCTCCGCCCAGCCGTGGCCGGCGTCGCTCTCGCGGTCGCCGGCGTCGCGGTAGAGGTAGCCGGCGACGTAGCGGCAGGGCACGCCGGCGGCGCGGGCGGTGGCGAGGAAGACGTGGGCGAGTTCCTGCGAAGTGCCGCCACCGTCGGCGAACGTCTCTGCGGCCGCCCGAACCGGCGTTGCCGAGGGCGGATCGCGGCGCAGGCGCTCATGCAGGCCGCGGTTCAGGGCGTGCAGGAGGTCGAGCGGGTCGTCGGAGCCGAAGGCGGTGGCGTGGGCGAAGTCGGCCACCGCCTCGTCGGCCGTCGTCAGCGGCGTCTGGCGCCGGTAGACCGGCATCGGAAGCCGCTCGATGGCGCCCCGGACGATGCCGGCGGTGTCGTCGGAGCCGACCTCGCCGGAGGCGGTGATGGTCAGTTCCTCAAGCGGACCGTCGGCCGAGAAGGAGTGGGCACTGTTGCCGAACGGGTCGTCGATCGGCGTCAGCCGGCCGTCGGCCGAGAGGTCGAGCCGCCAGTCGGCGACGAACTGGCCATTGTGGTTCTGCGGGGTGAGCCGCAGCACCTGGATCGCGCGCGCCACCGGCCGGGTGTAGCGGTAGGTCGTCTCGTGGGTGATCCGAAGCCGCATCGCCGCGCCGCCCGCCTCCCGGTGCTCTCTCAGACGAGGTACTGCTCGGAGATCGCCTGCCCGAGCCGGTTGTTCTCGCCGATGAAGTCGACGAGGAAGGCGTGCATGCCGGTGGCGAACACGGTGGTGATCTCCATGCTCTCGAGCCGCGCATAGGAGGCGCGCGCGAGCCGCTGGCTCGGCCCCTGGCGGCCATAGGTGCGCGCCAGATAGTCGAGGTGGCGGGTGGCGTTCTCGTAGCAGCTCGTCAGCGAGCGCGGCATCTCGCGGCGCAGGATCAAGAGGTCGGCGACGAGGCGCGGCCGCAGGCTCTCGCGGTAGACCCAGTGGTAGGAGGTCAACGCCGACACCGAGCGCAGGATCGCCGACCACTGGAAGTAATCGAGGCCGCCGCCGACGGACTGCCCTTCCGGCAGGAGGATGTGGGACTTGACGTCGAGGATGCGCGCCGTCGAATCCGCCCGCTCCAGGTAGACGCCGATGCGGAAGAAGTCGAAGGCGTCGTTGCGCAGCATGGTGCGGTAGGCCGAGCCGTCGAAGCGCAGCGAGGCCTCCTTGACGAAGGACAGGAACTCGCCGAGGCGCGGGCGCGTCATCGTCGCCCCGTCGAAGCGCTTCATCTCGAGCCAGGCGCCGTTGATCGCCTCCCACATCTCGATCGTCAGCGCGGTGCGCACGGCGCGGGCGTTGTGGCGGGCGATCTCGAGGCAGTTGCGGATGCTCGACGGGTTGTCCGGCGAGAAGGCGAGGAAGTCGACCACGGTCGCCTGCGTCGCCTCGCCGTAGAGGCTGCGGAACAGGTCCTCGGAGCCGGTGGCGGCCACCGCCGATTCCCACTCGTTGGAGCTGCCGCCATAGCCGGCCGGCAGCGTGGCGAGCCGGAGCGCGGCGTCGAGGATGCGCGCGGTGTTCTCGGCCCGCTCGACATAGCGGGCGAGCCAGTAGAGGGTATCGGCGGTGCGGGAGAGCATCGGGGAGGCTTTCTCGGAAGGAAACGGCGCGGCGGTGGGCGGGGCGACGACTGCCCGAACGCCCTGTCAGTCGACGACCCAGGTGTCCTTGGTGCCGCCGCCCTGGCTCGAATTGACCACCAGCGAGCCCTCCTTGAGGGCGACGCGGGTGAGACCGCCGGGGACGATGCGGATGCGGTCGGAGCCCGTCAGCACGAACGGCCTAAGGTCGACGTGGCGCGGCGCGACGCCTTCCCCGACGAAGGTCGGACAGGTCGACAGCGCCAGCGTCGGCTGCGCGATGTAGTTCGTCGGGTTGGCCTTCACCTTGTCGCGGAAGGCGGCGATGGTGGCGACGTCCGACTTCGGGCCGACCAGCATGCCGTAGCCGCCGGACCCGGAGACCTCCTTGACGACGAGGTCGGCCATGTTCTCGAGTACGTAGGTAAGCGCATCGGGCTCGCGGCAGCGCCAGGTCGGCACGTTCTGCAGGATCGGCTCCTCGCCGAGATAGAAGCGCACGATCTCCGGCATGTAGGTGTAGACGGCCTTGTCGTCGGCGACGCCGGTGCCGACAGCGTTGGCGAGCGCGATGTTACCGGCCCGGTAGGCGGACAGCAGCCCGGGAACGCCGAGCACCGAATCGGGCCGGAACACCAAGGGATCGAGGAAGTCGTCGTCGAGGCGGCGGTAGAGCACGTCGACCCGGCGCGGGCCCTGGGTCGTGCGCATGTAGACGACGTTCTCGCTGACGAACAGGTCGCTGCCCTCGACGAGCTCGACGCCGAGCTTGTCGGCCAGGAACGAGTGCTCGTAGTAGGCGCTGTTGAAGGGGCCGGGCGTCAGGAGCGCCACCGTCGGGAAGCCGGGCGCCGACGCCGGCGCGAGCGAGCGCAGCGTCGCCAGCAGCTCGTCGGGATAGTTCTCGACGGGTGCGATGCGGTGGGTCTGGCACAGGTCTGGCAGGAGCCGCATCATCACCTCGCGGTTCTCCAGCATGTAGGAGACGCCGGAGGGCGTGCGGGCGTTGTCCTCGAGGACGTAGAAGGTGTCGGCGTCGACGCGGACGATGTCGATGCCGGCGATCGGCACGTAGACGCCGTGCGGCACCGCGACGCCCGCCATCTCCGGCCGGTAGTAGGGATTGCCGTAGACGAGGTCCTCGGGAATGACGCCGGCGCGGACGACCTCGCCCTTGCCGTAGATGTCGCCGAGGAAGGCGTTCAGCGCCTTCACCCGCTGCACGAGGCCGGCGGAGAGGCGGTCCCACTCGGCACGGGTCAGCACCCGCGGCACGATGTCGAACGGGATGATGCGCTCCTCGGCCTCTGCGTCGCCGTAGACGGAGAAGGTGATGCCGATGCGCCGGAACAGGAGTTCGGCCTCGTGCTGGCGGGCGCGCAGCTGCTCCACCTCGGTCTCGCCGATCCAGGTCTTGACCCGCTCGTAGCCCTGCCGCACGTCGGCCCCGGAACCGGTCATCTCGTCGAAGGCGCTCACCGTCATCGTCCGTCCCGTCCCCTGCCGGCGCCGGGCGCGCACGCCCGGATTTAACCGGGAAAGTGCGGCGCGCCGCAAGCGCCCCTTGCCTCGATCGTGGGCAGGCAAGCGGAGGCGGGGCGAGATGCCGCGTATTTGGGCAAGCCGTGGCGGGGCCTGCTTTCCGGGCGGTCGGAGCCGGGGCGTCGGCGGCGATCGCCACCCCCCAACGCCGTCGGCGCCTTCAGATCAGTTCTAGCCCCTTCAGCGAGGCGTGGCCGTCGCGCCCGACGATGATGTGGTCGTGGAGGACGATCCCGAGGGGTTTCGCCACCTCGGCGATGTGGCGCGTCATGTCGATGTCGGCGCGCGACGGCGTCGGATCGCCCGAGGGGTGGTTGTGGACGAGGATGAGCGCGGTCGCCGAGAGCTCGAGCGCCCGCTTCACCACCTCGCGCGGATAGACCGGCGTGTGGTCGACGGTGCCGGTCTGCTGGAGTTCGTCGGCGATCAGCGCGTTCTTCTTGTCGAGGAAGAGGATGCGGAACTGCTCGCGCTCGGCGAACGCCATGGCGGCGCGGCAGTATTCGATGACCTGGCTCCACGAGCCGAGCACCTGCTTGCCGCGCACCCGGCCACGGGTCAGGCGCTGGGCGGCGGCGAGCACCGTCTTGAGGTCGAGCGCCACCGCCGGCCCGACGCCCTCGACCTCGGCGAGATGGGCCTCCGGCGCGCCGAGCACTTCGCCGAACGAGCCGAAACGGGCGATCAGCCGCTTCGCCACCGGCTTGGTGTCGCGCCGCGGGATGGCGCGGAACAGGATGAGCTCGAGCAGTTCGTAGTCGGCGAGCGAATCGGCGCCGGCGCTGCGGAAGCGCGCCCGGAGCCGGGCGCGGTGACCGTCCGGCCCTTCTGCGTCAGCTGGCACGGCCGCCTTCTGCCCGCGGCGGGCGGGTCGGGCATCTTCGAAACCGTCTCCGTCCGCCATGCCGCACGCCCCCCCGAGCGCCCGTGCCGATCAGCCGGCGGATCGCGGCCGGTCGAGGCCAGCCGGCGAGAGCGTGAAGATCTCGTGGCCGCTCTCGGTAACCCCCACCGTGTGCTCGTACTGGGCCGACAGCGAACGGTCGCGCGTCACCGCCGTCCAGCCGTCCGCGAGGATCTTCACGTTCGGCCGCCCGAGGTTCACCATCGGCTCGACGGTGAAGATCATGCCCGGCCGGAGCTCGATGCCCTCGCCGGGGCGGCCGTAGTGCAGGATGTTCGGCGTGTCGTGGAACAGCCGGCCGACGCCGTGGCCGCAGAAGTCGCGCACCACCGAGCAGCGCTCAGCCTCCACGTAGGTCTGGATCGCCGCGCCGATGTCGCCGGTGGTGGCGCCCGGCCGGATCACCGCGATGCCGCGCATCATCGATTCGTAGGTGACCTCGAGCAGCCGCTCGGCCGCGCGCCGCAGCTGGCCGACGCCGTACATCCGGCTCGAATCGCCGTGCCAGCCGTCGAGGATGAAGGTGACGTCGATGTTGACGATGTCGCCGTCGCGCAGCGGCTTCTCGTTGGGGATGCCGTGGCAGACGACGTGGTTGATCGAGGTGCACGTCGACTTGCGGTAGCCGCGATAGTAGAGCGTCGCCGGCAGCGCCCCGCGGGAGACGCCGAAATCGTAGACGAAGGCGTCGATCTCGTCGGTCGACAGGCCCGGCTGCACGAGCGGGGTCAGGGCGTCGAGGCACTCGGCGGCGAGCCGGCCGGCGCGGTGCATGCCGGCGAAGGCGTCGCGGCCATAGAGCCGGACGTGCCCGGTGTTCTTCAGCGGCGCCGTCGCCGCATCCACGTAGGTGACCATGCCTTCGTCCTCGTCGCCGCGCGCCTGCCCCGGCGGTTCGTTCCTTCGTCATATAACCCCGATCGGCGCCGCGTGCAGCGGCGATCGCACCCCACGGGTCACAACCCCCGGACGGCTCAGTCGACGATCCGCACCGGTCGTTCGACGCCGATGCCCTCCGGCGTCACCCGGCAGCCATAGGCGAGCACCTCCACCCCGGCGCGCCGGGCCTGGGCGAAGGCCTTCGCATAAGCGGGATCGAGGTCGGCGGCGATGGCGACGCGGTCGCAGTCGCCGCGCTGCACGACGAACGCCATCACCGACCGACCGCCGGCGGCGGCGACGTCGGCGAGTTCGGCGAGATGGCGGGCGCCGCGCGCCGTCACGCAATCGGGAAACTCGGCGAGCCCCGGGCGCCGCATCAGGTGGACGTTCTTGATCTCCACATAGGCCGGCGGTCGGTCCGGGCCCTCCAGCACGATGTCGACCCGGCTCGCCCGCCCGTAGGGCACCTCGCGCCGCAGCCGCGCGTAACCGCCGAGTTCCGGCACCGTGCCGGCGAGGATCGCCGCGGCGAACAGGGCGTTCGGCCGGTTGGTGTTGATGCCGACGAGCGTGCCGTCGGCCTCGACGATCTCGAGCGTCATCGGCAGCTTGCGGGTGCGGCTGTCGGAGACGGAGACGAAGGCCCGCGCTCCCGCGGTGTCGAGCCCGAGCATCGCCCCGGGGTTCGGACAATGCACCACCTCGACGCTGCCGTCGGGGAAGGCGACGTCGGCTAGGAAGCGCTTATAGCGGCGCAGCAGGCGTCCCTCGCGCAGCGGTCCGGTAAACGGAATCACGGCGCGAGGCGGCAGGCGAGCGGACCGGGCACCACGGCGCAGGTCGCGAGCGTCTCGGACGTCTCGTCGAGCACCCGGCCCGTCCACCCGGCCGGCGTGCGGTCCAGCACCATGAAGCCGAAATCGTGGATCTCCAGCCCGTCGGCGATGGTGCGGTCGGCCGCCTGCATGCCGGAGAGATCGCGCGGCAACGGGCGCTCCAGCATCGTGCCGCTGTTGCCGACGACGAGCTGGCCCGGCCCGCCGTTCGTGAAGGTCAGGCTCTCGAACAGGTGGATGTGGCCGGAGATCGCCACCTGCAGGGCCCGCGGCAGGCTGTCGCAGGCCGCCGCCGCATAGGTCTGGCTGGAGCCGTAGATGTGGTCGTGGGCGCCACGGGTGATCGCCCAGGCCGGCTTGTGGGTGAGCAGCATCGTCGGCGCGGTCGCGGCTGCGGCCGCGATCGCCTCGAGTTCCTGGCGCAGGATCGCCGCCATCGCCGGGTCGACCCGCGGGTCCGGCGGGAACGACGTGTCCAGCACGGCGAAGCTCTGGCCTTCGATCGCGACCGTGTAGGTCGGGTCGCGCTGCGGGCACGGCATTGCCGGGTCGTAGGCATCGGGCGACAGATGACGGCTGTAGCCGACGCCGGCGCGGCTGCAGATCTCGTGGTTTCCGCGCACGACGATCATCGCTGCGGCCGCGAGCAGCGGCGCGGCCGGCGTGAAGAAGTCGGCCGCCCAGGTGGGGAAGTTGTCGCCCGAGGGCGTGCCGGCGCAGCCGGGCTGGATCAGCGTCGGACACGGCTTCTCGCGATAGATGTAGTCGCCGACGTGGATGATGAGATCGGGCTTCGTCGCGGCCGCCGCGGCCGCGACCGTGGCGAACACCCACTTCGTCGGGTCGTCGCAGTCCTGCGCCCAGTTCGGCAGGACGCGGCAACCGGTGTCGCCGACGATGCCGACGCGCCCGAGGCGCTTTGCCGGCGCCGGCACCGCGACGCCCGCGATGGCGACCGCGGTCGCCCCGTCCGCCAGCGCCAGCGCGCAGACGCGCTCCGGGAAGCCGTCCGCCGGCGCCGCGCGCTCCGTCATGGCGATCGCGACGCCTTCGACGGTCGCCTCCGGGCAGGCCGGGTCCGTCACCACGGCGCGTGCCTCGGCTCCGCCGCCCGCCACGTACTGCGTCCAGCGGGCGAGGACCTCGGCCTGTGCCGACGTCGCAAGGCCGACCAACAGTGCGGCCGGAACCGCCGGCATCATCCACCGCATGAAACGTCCCCCCTTGCGCGGCCGCGCAGCCGGACGGCCTCGCTCCGTCATGCATCCGGACGTGCCCTGCCGGCAAGGGTCCGGTCGCCTCCGCCGGCTCGAGGCCGGCGGAGAGTGCACCCGTCAGGGCACGATGAAGTGGAAGACGATGTTGTCGCTCTCCGCCCAGCCATTGCCGGACCAGGCGTAGGTCATGAATTCTGGCCCCTTGCAGTTTCCGTTCGCCTGGCGGGCCGTGACGATCGAGACCCCGCTCGCGCCGATGTCGCCGGAAGCGACGCCCAGATTGCCGAGATCGATGCCCGGCAGTTCGACGCAGTAGCTGCCGGCGGAAACGCGGCGGACCGTCAGGCCGGGGGGCTTGGAGGTGCCAAGCCTCGGATTGCCACCGCTGCTGTAGACGATGCCGGCGGCGCGCGCCGTCCCGGGCAGGCCTTGCGGTCCGACGGCCCCCGCCGGACCCTCGGCGCCCTGGGGGCCTTGTGGCCCCGCCGGACCTTCGGCGCCTTGCGGACCCTCCGGCCCCGCCGGACCCTGCGGGCCAATCGCCCCCACCGGCCCCTCGGTCCCGACCTCGCCGTCGCTCCCGGCGGCGGCGAACAGGTCCCAGTCCCTCGAGGCGGCGGACGGCTTCTTGTTGAGGTTGGTGCGCGTAGCGCGCCAGGTCGAGCCGCGGTAGCCGACGAGGTCGTCCGGCTGGTACCGGGCGATCTGCGACCACTCCCCGAGCGGATTGAAGCCGGCCGCGAACCGCTCCCAGAACTCCGCGGTCGAAGGCTTCGTCTGGCCGGGGACCTTGTTCTGGCTCGTCTTTTTCGCACGCCAGGTGGAGCCGCGCGCGGTGACGAGATCGTCCTTGACATAGCTTGTGGTGGGCGACCACGCACCCTTCGGTGCCACATCCATCGGACGGGCGGGCTGGGCGGCGACGTCTTCCGCCCGCGCCGTCGAGGCGGGGACCAGCCCCGCGCAGCAAGCGAAGACCGACATGGCGAAAGCAAACCGGCCAAAATACGATCTGGACATTGAGCACCTCCGAAATCGACAGGATGAATACGAGACCATCCTAAGGGCGCGACGCACCTCCACTCCAGTCGCAGTCGCGTGTTCTGGCACCCCGTTTCCGCCGCCCGGAAACGCCATCGTCCGAGCCTCGATGGATCGGGTTTAGACGGCGCGTGGCGCGCAAGCCGGCTCACCCGACCTGTTGCCACATCGCCGCAGCCGGGCGGAACGCTCGGATAAGCCGCCCCGCCGGCTTGCGGCGGCGGCGCCCGGCGAGGACACTGCCGCGCTCGCGACTCCACCCCCGCCCGCCAACCGAACGGCTCGCCCCCATGACCTACTGCGTCGGCATCTTCGTCCAGGAAGGTCTGGTGATGATCGCCGACACGCGCACCAACGCCGGCCTCGACAACATCGCCACCTACCGCAAGCTCCACATCTTCGAGAAGCCGGGCGAGCGGGTGGTGGCGATCGCCACCTCCGGCAATCTCGCGGTGACACAGTCGGTGCTGAGCCTGCTGTCGGAGGGCGTCCGCGATCCCGTCACCGGCGAGGTCGAGACGATCTACGACACGCCGTCGATGTTCCGCACCGCGCAGCTCGTCGGCGAGGCGATCCGCGAGGTCTACCGGGTCGACGGCAAGGCGCTCGAGCAGAACGCCGCCGGCTTCGACGTGACGATGCTCGTCGGCGGCCAGATCGCCGGGCGGCGGCTCCGGCTGTTCATGGTCTACCGCGCCGGCAACTTCATCGAGGCGACCGAGGACACGCCCTATCTGCAGATCGGCGAGCACAAGTACGGCAAGCCGATCCTCGACCGCGCCGTCGGTTTCCGCACCAGCCTGCGCGAGGCCTTGAAGCTCGGCCTGATCTCGATGGATTCGACGATCCGCTCGAACCTCTCGGTCGGCCTGCCGATCGACGTCTTGACGATCCGCCGCGACGTCTTCGCCTCGGAGCTGCGCCATCGCATCGAGGCGCAGGACGGCTACTTCCAGGACCTGCGCCAGCGCTGGTCGGCGGCCTTGCGCGAGGCCCACATCGCCATCCCGCCGCCGCCCTATGGCACAGGCGTCGGCTGAGGCGCCGGGTCCGCGAGGATCTTCGACAGCACGGTGCGCACGCAGACGTGGCCGGGAATCTCCGTGTTGGTATGGTGGCCGGCCCACGGCACCGGCACGTCGACGCGAATATCCGGCCGCGAATTGGCGCGGCCGAGGCCATCCCACACCCCCATCACGTCGATGACGCGCCGGCACGACCGCGGCATGGTGATGACGGCACCGAGGGTGACGACCAGCAGATCTTCCGGAAACCCTGCGCCGCGCGCGGCCAGCACGCGCTCGGCAGCGTAGAGCGCCTCCGCCATGACGAGGTTGCCCTTCGAGTGCGCGACCAGCAGGCGGAAGTCGAAACGCGCATCGGAGAGCAAGGCCGCCACCGTCAGGGTGTCGGCACTGGCGTAGCTCTCGGAGACTGAAACGAGGCTCTGCGATCCGCTCTTCGACGCAGCGCCCGCAGCGACCTCGAGGCTGTGGCGCAGCCGGTTGATGGTGCCGAACCAGAACCAGCCGCCGAGCGCCTCGGTGAGAACGTCGGAGACGCCGTAGCCGGACACCACCGCGGCGACCGGTGCGCCGGTGGCGTCGGCGACGTTGCGCGCCAGGGCGGCGCCTCCCAGCGCCGAGCTGCCGACGCCGGCGATCGCCAGCGCCGACACCGGGGGACCGGCGCGTTTGGCGAAATCCTCGATGGTGGCGTGGACCTCGACGGCGCCCTGCTCGCTCGGTGGCACGACGAGCACGGCGCCTTCGGCCGCGAGCCACGGTACGAGGCCGGCGGCCTCCTCCGCGGAGATGACGGAGACGTCGTAGAAGACGGCGTCGAGCAGGGTGTTGCGCCGGCGGAAGCCCTCCAGCGCGGTGTTGCGGACCGGCGCGCGAGCGATCCGCCCGGGCGCCCGCGCGGTGTCGGCGCCCTGAACGGTGGCGACCGTTTCGAGACTCGTCAGCATGGGCGTCCCCCTCGGCGGGCGCTCCTCGCGGACACGTCGGTCTGTCGCCGGATCGATGCCGCCTCGGCGGGGGCTGGCTCGGCCGAGGACACGCAGTCTAGCGCGTCGGCGCCATTCTGCACGTCACAGCTGCGTCACCCCGCCTGCGCCTCGACGCTCGTCACCGCCAGCATGTTGGCGACGCCGCGGCTGGTGGAAGAGGCCAGCAGGATGTGGGCCGGCTTTGCCGTGCCCATCAGGATCGGGCCGACGTGCAGTCCGTCGGCCACCTCTTTCAGAAGCGTCATGGCGATCGAGGCGGCGTCCAGCGTCGGGAAGACGAGGAGGTTCGCCGGGCCCGACAGCCGCCCGTTCGGCATTGCCCGCTCGCGCACCAGCGCCGAGACCGCAGCGTCGCCGTGCATCTCGCCGTCCACCTCGATGTCCGGGCATTCGCCCCACAGCAAGGCCGTGGCGCGGCGCATCTTCTCGGCTGAGGCCGTCTTCTGCGAGCCGAAGTTCGAATGCGACAAGAGCGCCACCTTCGGCTCGAAGCCGAAGCGGCGCTGGTGGATGGCGGCGAACCGCGTCGTTTCGGCGATCTCCTCCGCCGTCGGATTCTCGCGCACCGCCGTGTCGGTGAGGAAGTAGGCGCCCTCGTTGAAGATCAAAAGCGACAGCGTCGACAGCCCGCTCGCGCCGGGCTTCAGGCCGATGATCTGGCGGATATCGCGCAGATGGCGGTCGAAGCGGCCGTCGAGGCCGCAGAGCAGCCCGTCCGCCTCGCCGCGCAGCACAGCGAGCGCGGCGATGACGGTGGTGTTGGTGCGCACGATAGCGCGCGCCGCCTCCGGATTGACGCCCTGGCGGCCGACGCGCTCGAAATAGAGGTCGACATAGTCGCGGTAGCGCGGGTCGTCCTCGGGGTTGATCAGCTCGAAGTCGCGGCCCGGCCGCACCGACAGGCCGTAGCGCTTCAGCCGCGTCTCGACGACGGCCGGGCGGCCGACCAGGATCGGCTGTGCGATGCCGTCCTCGATCGCCACCTGGGCGGCGCGCAGCACCCGCTCGTCCTCGCCGTCGGCCATGACGATGCGCTTGGGGGAGGAGCGGGCCGCCGAAACGATGGGCTTCATGGCGAGGCCGGAGCGGAAGACGAAACGCTCCAGGCTATCCTCGTAGGCCTTCCAGTCGGCCGGCGGGCTGGTCGCCACGCCGCTCTCCACCGCCGCCCTGGCGACGGCCGGGGCGATGCGCAGGATCAGCCGCGGGTCGAACGGCGACGGGATCAGGCTGGTCGGACCGAAGCCCGCCTGCTCGCCGCCGTAGGCGCGCGCCGCGACGTCGGACGGCGGCTCCTTGGCCAGCGCCGCGATCGCCTCCACCGCGGCGATCTTCATCTCCTCGTTGATCGCGGTGGCGCCGACGTCGAGGGCGCCCCGGAACACGTAGGGGAAGCACAGCACGTTGTTGACCTGGTTCGGATAGTCGGAACGGCCGGTGCAGATCATCGCGTCCGGCCGCACGGCGAGTGCGGCCTCCGGCGAAATCTCCGGCACCGGGTTGGCGAGCGCCAGCACGAGCGGCTGCGGCGCCATCGCCGCGACCATCTCCGGCTTCAGTACGCCCGGCGCCGAGACGCCGAGGAAGACGTCGGCGCCGCCGATGACGTCGGCGAGCGTGCGGGCCGCGGTCGCCTGGGCGTAGACGGCCTTCCACGGGTCCATCAGCTCGGTGCGGCCGGCATAGACGACCCCGCCGAGGTCGGTCACCCAGACGTTCTCGCGGCGCGCGCCCATGCGGACGAGGAGGTTGAGACAGGCGAGGCCGGCGGCACCGGCGCCGGAGGCGACGATCTTGATGTCCTCGATGCGCTTGCCCGACAGCACCATCGCGTTGAGGACGGCGGCGCCGACGATGATCGCCGTGCCATGCTGGTCGTCGTGGAAAACGGGAATCTTCATGCGCTCGCGCAGCGCCGCCTCGATGGCGAAGCAGTCCGGGCCGCGGATGTCTTCCAGGTTGATGCCGCCGAAGGTCGGCTCCAGCGCCGCCACCACGTCGACGAAGCGGGCGACGTCGGTCTCGCCCACCTCGATGTCGAAGACGTCGATGCCGGCGAACTTCTTGAAGAGCACCGCCTTGCCCTCCATCACCGGCTTCGAGGCGAGCGCGCCGATGGCGCCGAGGCCGAGCACGGCGGTGCCGTTGGAGACGACGCCGACGAGGTTCTGCCGGGCGGTGTAGAGGGCCGCCGTGGACGGGTCGGCGGCGATGGCGCGGCAGGGCGCGGCGACGCCCGGCGAATAGGCGAGCGCGAGGTCGCGCTGGTTGCCGAGGGGCTTCGTCGGGCGGATCTCGAGCTTGCCGGGGCGCGGGTGGCGGTGGAAGTAGAGCGCCGCCTGATCGAGGCTCGCGTCGCTGGTGCGCTCGTCGGTGCCGTCGTCGCGCTTCGTCCCGTCGCCCTTCGTGCCGTCGATCATCGCGTCCCTCGTCACAACGCCCGTCCGGCCCTTCGGCCCCGCTGCAAGGCTCTTAGCAACGGGGAGCGCCCGATGCACGCGCCGGCGCCGGCAGATCGCGGGCGTCGCAAATTTCTAAGAGAGATGAGGATTCATTCCCGAATAAGCTTTTGATAAGACCATCTGAGAAGTCTCCTGGAACAGTCTTGATGTTCACCCGACTTTTGCGGGCATCTTCGCCAATTCAGGGTGGCGCGGCAGAAGAAAATCCGCTTACCTGTCGCGACGATGCGCGTCGCAGCGGCGGCCCGCCGGCGGACTCCGCGGAAGCGGTGGGCGTCTCGTCGACGGAGCGAGCCAGTCATCCAGGAGGATTTCGATGAAGCCACACCACGTCGCCGCGGCCGCTATAGCGGTGCTCGTCGCCGGCACCCTCGCCACTGAGGCCGCCGACATCGCCAAGGGCCGCAAGAAGCTCGGCGAGATCGTGCTCGGCGCCGCCGGCGGCAGCGACTTCGCCGTCGAGGGCAAGGAGATCAAGATGGAGGGCGGCAAGTCCTACCGTCTGCTCATCACCTCCAACGGCGGCAAGGAATACAAGTTCATGGCGCCGGAGTTCTTCCGCAACGTGTGGGTGAACCAGATCGTCATCAACAACATCGAGATCCACCCGTACGGCGCGCCGCACGCCCTGGAGTTCGACGTCGCGGGCACGGTCGAGTTCGACTTCGTGCCGATCCGCACCGGCACCTACGAGTGGTACATCGCCGGCCTGCAGGAGCAGGGCATGACCGGCACGCTCATCGTCGAGTGATCCGCACCGGCGTCCAGCCAGCGGGCCGGACGCCATCTCACCTCGCTCGAGAATCCGAAAAGGGAGGCTGCACGCCCATGAAGCACGCGATGATCGCCGTGGCCCTCGCCACGCTCGCCCTAGCCACCGGCCCGGCGCTCGCCGACGAGGCGGCCGACTGTGCCACCGGCATCCAGTTCATCGAGGCCGAGATCGCCAAGAAGCCGGCCGAGAAGGTGCTGGCGACCCTCAACGAGGCGCTCTCCGACGCCAGGCGCGAGCAGGTCGAGCAGGAATATGACGAGTGCCTCGAGGCCGTCGACGAGGCGAAGGACGCCGTCGGCGCCGGCTGAGCCACCCGACCCGTTTTTCCGGAGAGCCACGGCCCGCGGAGCCCCCTCCGCGGGCCTTTGCATGCCGGCGGCACCCCATGCTGTCGCCAGGCTTGCACCGCCGCGCCAGCACGCTTGCCCAGCCGCCCGACTCCGGGGATTCTTGCGACCCGCCGGGGGGCAATGGCTGCAACGCCGGCGCAGGGAATCTGGAGACCGATCGATGAAGGCCCTTTCGACCACCGCGACCCGTCTCATCGCCGCCGGCGTCGCGACGCTCGCCCTCGCCGCGCCGGCTGCGGCGGCCAGTTGCTCCACCGCCGCCCTCAAGGGCAACTGGATCATGGCGCTGACGACTCCCGACGGCCCGCAGTACTGCAAGCTCACCTTCAACAACAGCGGCGAGCTGACCAAGGGCGACTGCTACGAGGCGCTGCGCAGCAGCACCGCCTACACCTTCTCCGGCACGCTCGACGTCAACAGCGACTGCTCGATCAACAGCCAGCTGACGCAGAAGATCAACGGCGACAAGTACAAGGTCACGTTCAAGATGACGATGACCTCCGGCAACATGCTGATGACCGGCCTCGCCCAGCCCAACAACAACAAGACCAACTTCGCCCTCGTCACGGCGACGTTCCAGCCCTGACGGCCGGCCGCGTCCGGCGGCCGGAGCCGCCGGACGCACTCCTTCCCGCCACCGCGGGCCCATGGTCGGCGGCGAGGCCGCCGATGCGGTTGGCGGCCGCGGCGCGACCGGCTAAACCGGGACCGGACCGGTTCGACAGTCGGGAGTGACGGCGATGTGCGGCGCGTGCGAGGACGAGGTCTTCCTGACCACCCCGAACCCGCATTGCGTCCTCAAGGGCCTCGCGGCGGCCGCCCCGGCCGCGCCGACATCCCGGCGGCGCTTCTCTGCGACCGAAATCGTCGACGCGCCCACGCCGCCGGTCTCCGCCGGCCCTCTCCTGTCGCTCAGCATCGGCCGCGCGAGAGCGGCGATGGCCGCCGGCGCCTGATCGCGGGCACGGGCCGCCGGCGGACGACGCCAGTCGCTCAGGCCGCCGGCGTCCACACCCCGCTCGCCGCCGTCCGGCGCACATAGTCGGCGAAGTCGGCCGGCTCGCGCCCGAGCGCCTGGCGCACGCCGTCGGCCGGGCGGGCGTTGCGCCCGTCGAGCAGGTGGGTGAACAGGTAGACGATGAGGTCGACCATCGCCTGCGGCAGGCCGGCAGCCTCGAGTGCCGCGGCATAGTCCTCCGGCGAGACCGCCTCCAGCCGCAGCGGCCGGCCGGTCGCGGCGGCGATCTCCGCGAAGGCCTCGGCGAAGGTCATCGCGCGCGGCCCGGTCAGCTCGTAGGTCTTGCCGGAATGGCCGGGCTCGGTGAGCGCCGCGAAGGCCACGTCGGCGATGTCCTCGGCGTCGATGAAGGGCTCCGGCGCGGCGGCCGCCACCGGCAGCGCAACGTCGCCGGCGCGGATCGGGTCGAGATAGAAGTCCTCGCTGAAGTTCTGGAAGAACCAGGCGGCGCTCAGCACCGTCCAGTCTGCGCCGGACGCTTTCAGAGCTTCCTCGGCCGCGACGGCCTCCTCCTCCCCGCGCCCCGACAACAGCACCAGCCGTCGCACGCCGTGGTCGCGGGCGGCGGCGAAGAAGGCCGTCACGGTGGCGAGCGCGCCGGGGATCGCCACGTCCGGCTGGAACGTCACGTAGGCCGACCGCGCGCCGGCGAGCACCGGCCCCCAGGTCGCGGCATCGTCCCAGTCGAAGCGCGGCGTGCCGGAGCGCGAGCCGGCCCGCACCGGCACGCCGGCCGCCTCCAGCCGCCGGCAGACGCGCCGCCCGGTCTTGCCGTTGGCGCCGAGTACGAGAACCGGCGCGCTGGTGGCGGACAAGCGATCGGTGGTGGTCCTGGTCACGGTCATGTTTCTCTCCTCCCAAATGTGAGCAATCCTCACATTTGCAGAAAGTGATAGAAGCTCATATTTTGGCTGTCAAGCGAGGGGACAGAGGAAACCGATGTGACGGAGACAGCGACAGCGGAGGGCGTGGTCGACGGCGCGGCGACGGCTCCGGCCACCGTGGGGCGCGTGCCGTCGCAGCGGCGGGCGCGCGAGCGGGTCGAGCGGATCCTCGCGGCGGCGTCCGACCTCATCGCCCGCCACGGCAGCGACCAGCTGAAGATGAGCGAGGTGGCGGCGGCGGCCGGCGTCTCGATCGGCTCGCTCTACCAGTACTTCCCGGACCGCAGCGCGCTGATCGCGGCGCTCGCCGCCCGCTACTTCGCCGACTGCCGGCAGTGCATCGCCGAGGCGCTCGACGGCGTCGACAGCGCGGACGCCCTGCGCGCGGCGTTCTCGGCGCTCTACGACCTGTATTTCGCGATGTTCCAGGCCGAGCCGGTGCTGCGCGACATCCTGGCGGCGACGCAGACGGATCGCACGCTGCAGGCGATGGAGGAGGCCGAGAGCCGCGCCAACGGCCGCCGCCTCGCCGACGTGCTCGCCCGCCTCGACCCCGCCCGCGACGCCCGCGCCCTCGACGACACGGCCTACCTCGTCTGGCATCTCGGCGAGTGCACGATGCGCCTCGCCGCCCGGCTTCCCGCGGACGAGGGGCGCCGCCTGGTCGAGGCCTACAAGCAGCTCGCACTCGGCACGCTGCTGCCAGCGCGCTAGCCCGCGAGCAGCTCCGCCGTCGCCGCCAGAACCGCGCCGCCACCGCCTTCGACGATCGCGCGCAGGCTCGCCGTCTCCGGCAGGTGCGCCTCGGCGAAGTGACGCGCCACCAGCGCCCGACCGGCCCGCCCCGCATCGTCCTCGTCGACCAGGGCGGCGGTGACGAGGCCGGCGCCGCCGGCGGCGAGGCCGAACAGCTTGAGGTACGGTGTCGCCCCGGCGAGCGCCGCCTCGGTCCGGCCGTCGGCGAGCGCGGCGAGCAGCCACTCGGTCGTGGCCGCGAGGTCGGCGACCGACGCCGTCAGGCGCCGCGCGGCATCGCCGAGCTCCGGCCGGTTGGCGCCGCGGGCGCGCTCGGCCACCGCGGCGAGTTCGGCGAGGTAGCCGCGCACCGCCGCGCCGCCCGACTGCGGCAGCTTGCGGACGACGAGGTCGATCGCCTGGATGCCGTTGGTGCCCTCGTAGATCGGCGCGATGCGGGCGTCGCGCAGGTTGCGCGCCACCCCGGTCTCCTCGATGTAGCCCATGCCGCCGTGCACCTGGATGCCGAGCGAGGCGACCTCGACGCCGATGTCGGTCGGATAGGCCTTCGCCACCGGGGTGAGCAGGTTCGCCCTCTCCTGCCAGTGGCGGTGCGCGTCGCCCTCGGCCGAGCGGGCGCGGTCGATCGCCACCGCGCAGGCATAGGCGATGGCGCGGGAGGCGTTGGTGAGGGCGCGCATCGTCAAGAGCGTCCGCCGCACGTCCGGGTGCTCGATGATCGGGCTCATGCCGCCGCCGTCCCAGCGCGGCGAGCGGCCCTGGCGGCGGTCGGTGGCGTAGGCGACCGCCTGCTGCGTCGCCCGCTCGGCGATGCCGACGCCCTGGATGCCGACCTGCAGGCGGGCGTTGTTCATCATCGTGAACATGCACTTGAGGCCCTGGTGCGGCTCGCCGACGAGGAAGCCGACCGCGCCTTCGCCGCCGTCGCCGAAGCCCATGACGCAGGTCGGCGAGGCGTGCAGGCCGAGCTTGTGCTCGATCGAGCGGCAGACGACGTCGTTGCGCGCCCCGAGGCTGCCGTCGGCCCCGACCAGGACCTTCGGCACCAGGAACAGCGAGATGCCCTTGGTGCCCGCCGGCGCGTCCGGCAGGCGGGCGAGCACCAGGTGGACGATGTTGTCGGTGAGGTCGTGCTCGCCGAAGGTGATGAAGATCTTCTGGCCGAACACCCGGTAGCTGCCGTCCGCCGCCGGCTCGGCGCGGGCGCGCAGCGCCGCGAGGTCGGAGCCCGCCTGCGGCTCGGTCAGGTTCATCGTCCCCATCCACTCGCCGGAGACGAGCTTCTCGAGGTAGACGCCCTGGAGCTCCGGCGAGGCGTGCGCCGCCACCGCCTCGATGGCGGCGATCGTCAGGGTCGGCCCGAGCCCGAAGGCGAGCGCCGCGGAGTTCCACATCTCGAAGGTGGCGACGCCGAGGGCGATCGGCAGGCCCTGGCCGCCGTGCTCGGGATCGGCGACGAGGCCGTTCCAGCCGGCCTCGCGCCACTCGCGGTAGGCCTCCTTCCAGCCCGGCGGCGTCGTCACCGCGCCCGCCTCGAAGCGGGCGCCGACGCGGTCGCCGACGGCGTCGAGCGGCGTCACCTTGTCGGTGGCGAAGCGGCCTGCCTCGGTCAGCACGGCGTCGACGAGATCGTCCGAGAGGTCGCCGACGGCACCCGCCGCCATGGCGTCGCCGAGACCCGCGACGTGGCGCAGCGTGAAGGCGATCTCCTCGACCGGTGCCCGGTAGGCCATGCGCGTCTCTCCTCACGTCCCTGCGCCGGCTTGACGCCCCGGTCGCGATCCCCGACAGGTGCCCGCACCCGTCGCGGTGTTCGGCGACAACTCTAGGCGAGCCCATGTCCGCATCCAATGCGGCGCCGACGCCGGTGCCCGCATCCCCGACGAAGGTCGCACCCGCCCGGGTCGACGCCGCGGCGCTGCTGGCGGACCCGGCGCGGCTGGCGGAGGCCGTCGCCGTGCTCTCCCGCGGCGGCCTCGTCGCCGTGCCGACGGAGACGGTCTATGGCCTCGCCGCCGACGCCACCAATCCGGCCGCCGTTGCGGCCATCTATGCCGCCAAGGGCCGGCCGTCGAAGAACCCGCTGATCGTCCACTGCGCCGACCTCGCCGAGGCCGACCGTCA
>CAMDHY010000064.1 GCA_945898215.1 Pseudoxanthobacter soli DSM 19599
TAGAGCGCGTAGTCCTGGAACACCATCGCCACGTCGCGGTCGCGCGGGCGCATGTCGTTGACGATCTCGCCGCCGATCCAGATCTCACCGCCGCTGATGTCCTCGAGACCGGCGATCGTCCGCAAAAGCGTGCTCTTGCCGCAGCCGGACGGGCCGACCAGCACGGTGAACTCGCCGTCGGCGATGTCGAGGTCGATGCCGCGCACGGCGTGGAAGCCGCCGTAGCGCTTGTGCAGTGCGACGATGCGAACGGGGGCCATCGGCGGCGTGTCCCTCCCTTAGCCGCGCACGGCGCCGAGCGTCAGCCCGCGCACGAGGTGGCGCTGCGCCAGCACGCCGAGGATGATTGACGGTCCGAGCGAGACGATCGACAGCGCCGCCGCCTCGCCGTACTGCGCGCCCTGGAAGCCGATGAAGGCGCGGAACACCGTCGGCAGCGTGAAGGCGTCGCGGCTCGTCAGCAGCAGCGCGAAGAAGAACTCGGTCCAGCAGGCGATGAAGGCGAACACGGCGGCGGCGACGATGCCCGGGGCGGCGAGTGGCACCGCCACCTTCCAGAACGCCTGCCACCGCGTGCAGCCGTCGACCAGCGCCGCGTCCTCCATCGAGCGCGGCATCTGGCGGAAGTAGGCGAACATCATCCACACCGTCACCGGCAGGGTGAACACCGTATAGGCGAGGATGAGGCCGATGTGGGTGTCGTAGATGCCGATCGAGCGGTAGATCAGGAAGATCGGCAGCACGATGGCGATCGGCGGCAGGAAGCGCTGCGACAGCACCCAGAACGACAGATGCGGCCCGCCGGTGTTGAAGCGCGCCAGGCTGTAGGCCATCAGCGTGCCGAGCAGCGCCGACAGCGCCGTCGCCGCGGAGGAGACGATCAGGCTGTTGATGAGACCCTGCAGGCCCCGGTAGGTGAACAGCGCCGCCGTGTAGTGGACAATCGTCGGCTCGTCCGGGAACCACACCGGCGGGATCGCCAGATAGTCGTCGCTCGGTTTGATCGACGTGTTGAACATCCAGTAGATCGGCCACAGCACGAAGATCAGGAAGAAGCCGAGCAGCAGGACGCGGGCGATCGTGCCGACCGGGAACGGGCGCCGGCGGCGGCGCGAGCGGGGGGCACCAGCGACGGCCATCACGCCACCTCCGCCTTCAGGAGCCGGCGGACGAGGAACGTCACCACCGCTGCCGTGAAGATCAGGAACAGCCAGCTTCCCGCCGTTGCCTGCGACAGGTGAAACTGCGTGAAGCCGACCGTGTAGAGGTAGTAGGACGCCGTGTAGGTCTGCGTGCCCGGCCCGCCGCCGGTCATGATGAAGATGGTGTCGAACAGCCGGATCGCGTCGAGCAGGCGGAAGGTGATGGCGAGCAGGATCATCGGGCCTAGGTGCGGCAGCGTGATCGCTGTGAACGCCTGCCAGCCGTCGACCCCGTCGAGCTCCGCCGCCTCGTAGAGGTTGGGCGGGATGGACGTCAGCCCGGCGAGCAGGATGACGAACATGAACGGCGTCCACTGCCAGACGTCGGCGATGATCAGCGAGATGTAGATCCACGGCCGCTCGGTCAGCCAGCTGATCGTCACCTCCTGGCCGAGGAGTTGCGTGAGCAAGTAGTTGGTCGGGCCGAAGGGTCGCTGCAGCAGCAGCGTCCACGCCTGGCCGACGATCACCGGGCTGATGAACAAGGGCACGATCAGGATCGACATGACGAGGCCGCGGCCGCGGAAGCTCTTCACCATCGCCATGGCGATCGCGAGCCCGAGCAGGAACTCGATCGCCACGCAGGAAAACGACAAGAGCGCCGTCAGCACCAGCGACCAGCGCGCCACCGGATCGAAGACGACGCGCTCGAAATTCTTCAGCCCGACGAAAGCGTGGCCGGGGACCTGAAAGTCGTAGTTGATGAACGAGACGACGAGCGAAAACATCAGCGGGTAGATCGACAGCGCAAGGATCAGCACCACCGCCGGGGCGACGAGCAGCCACTTGAAGTGCCGGTCGCACCACGCCGAGAACCCGGCCGTGCGCGGCCGCGGGTGGCGAAGCGGCATCTGGCGGAAGGTCGCGAGCGTCTCTGCCATCTCGTTCCCGCAGCAAAACCGGCGGGCCACCGGTCAAGGTCGGCCGCCGCGCGGGCCGAGGCCCACGCGGCGCGTGACGGTGCGGCGCCGCCAGCCGACCGGCCGGCGGCGCCACTGCCTCCCCCCGTCAGTCGATGACGACGGCCTGGCCGAGCTTCTCCACCGTGTTGTCGGCGGTGGAGCCCGGCAGTTTCAGGAACTCGACGTAGAACGCCTTCTGGCTGTCGGCGCCGAGCCGCTCGGTGGTGGCGTCCCATTCCGCCGCCGCCGTCTCCAGCGCCTGCTGCGGATCGGCGCCCGCCCAGACCGACGTCGCCATGCGGTCGAGGCTCAGGAAATAGTCCTGGGCGCCCGGCATGATCGGGTCGAGCAGGCCGACGTTCGCCGAGTTGTTCAGCGTCCGCAGGTAGTCCTTCGCGCCGGGGAAGAGATCGGCATAGAGCTCCGACTTGAAGTGCGACAGGCGGTAGGGATCGCGCAGCGCGTAGGGCAGCATGACGCGGGCGAGCGACACCGGCGGCGACGTCACCCACTGCATGAACAGGTAGGCGGCGACGGGGTTGGCGCTGTCGGCCGACAGCGCCTTGCTGAAGCCGGTGGCGTGTTCCGGGTTGCCCGGCACCACGGCATAGCCGACCTTGCCGGCGATCTGCGACTGCGGGATGAAGTTGATCGCGGTGGCCGTCTGCGAGTAGTTCGCGGCCATGCGACCCGTTGGCGGCCACGAGTAGATCATCGCCACCTTGCCGGTGAGGAAGGCGGCCCACAGCGACACCGCGTCGAGCTCGTTGTTGCCGGGGATCGAGGCGTTGTTCGCTGCGATCATGTTCTGCAGCGTCTTGATGCCGGCGGGCGTGGCGAGCTGCGCCTTCATGTTGTCGTCGAACAGCTGGCCGCCATTGGCGCGGAACTGCTGCAGGAAGTCGAACTGGTTGCCCGGGCTGCCCGCCTTGCGGAAGTGGCCGGCGCCGTAGACGTTTGGCGCCATCTGGTCGGTGATGAACTGCGCCACCTGGGCGTAGTCCTCCCACGTCGTCGGCACCGCGAGCTTCTTGTCGAACTTCGCCTCGTAGGCCGCCATCAGCTTCGGGTCTTCGAAGATGTCCTTGCGGTAGTAGAGGGCGAACATGTCGCCGTCGTCGAAGAAGCCCCAGATCTTGCCCTTGTAGGTCGGCAGGGCGCGGTAGAGCGGATGGTAGTCCTCGAGGTCGGCCGGGTTCATGTACTCCTTGATGTAGTCGTCGAGCGGGGCGATGACGCCGCCGTCGGCGAGCGAAGGGGTCCAGGCCGGCGAGATATCGAGGACGTCGAAGGCGCCGGAACCCGCGATGTGCTCGGCCACCGCCTTCGAGTACTGGTCCGGGTTGGAGAGCTCGACGACGTTCGACTTGATGCCGGTGAGTTGCTCCCACATCGGGCCGGAGAAGTTGCGCGGATCGAGCGCCTGCAGGCCGGCCTCGTAGGTCATCGACAGGGTGACGCCGGAATATTGCTTGGCCGCCTGCACCGCGCGGTAGGCGGAGCCGTCCGTCGGTCCCTCGATGGAGGCGGCGAGCGCCAGCGCCTGCGCCTTGCCGAGCGGCGTCGACGGGTCGGCGAGCTCAAGCTTGGCCTGGGCGAGCGCCCAGTCGGTCATCGCGCCGAGCATCGGGCCGCTCAGGGCCAGCATGCCCGTCATCTGGCCGAAGCGGGTGATGAAGGTGCGCCGCGTCGGTTCCCCGCGCAGCAGAGCATCGACCTCCTGTGCGAGGCCGGCTTCGAAGTCACGCCTTTCGCGATCGTTCATGGTCCTCACTCCTCCCTAAGGGGCCGCACGGTCGGACGGCGCGGACGGGTCTGTCCGGGCGTTCTCGCCGGCGGTCTCCGGTGGCTCGCGGCGCGGGCGCCCCGGCGAGCCGGTCGTTGCCGAAAAGGGGACCGCCGCCCGGCGGTCCGGTGTGAAGGCACTCCTTCGTTTGACGGGGCGGTTGCCCTCAGCCCTCTCCGTCTAAGAACCGAACCGGCTGCGGAAATCGTCGAGCCGCCGCGTCCACGCCGGGCTGTCGAGCACGGCGCGGTTGACGACGCCGCGCGGCACGCGGCCGTGCTGCACCTCGAGCACCGCCTTGACGTCGGCGGCGCCGTTTCCGGCGAAGCACTGGTCGGTCCAGCACAGCGCGTGCGGCGCGAGGATGACGTTGTCGAGCTTGAGGATCGGATCGTCCGCGTCCGGCGGCTCCTGCTCCAGCACGTCGAGCCCGGCGCCGGCGATGCGACGTTCCTGCAGGACCTTGGTCAGCGCCTTCTGGTCGACGATCGGGCCGCGCGCGGTGTTGATCAGGTAGGCCGTCTTCTTCATCAGCGCGAGCCGCTCGGCGTTGACGAGGTGGTGCGTCTCCGGCGTCAGCGGGCAGCTCACCGACAGCACGTCCGATCGCCGGAACACCTCCTCGAGGCTGACGAGCTCGATGCCGAGCTCAGCCGCCACCGCCTTGTCGGCGAAGGGGTCGTGGGCGATGAAGCGCATGTCGAGGGGTTTGGCGATGCGGAAGAACTCCGCGCCGATGTTGCCGATGCCGAGCGAGCCGAGCGTGCGGCCGACGAGGCCGACGCCCATGTGGTCGGAGCGCTGGGCGAAGCCCGTCGGCCCCGCGCGCGTCAGCCGGTCCTTCACCATCATCTTGCCGGTGAGCGCCAGCATCAGCGCCAGGATCGACACCGCCACCGGCCGCCGCACCCCGTCAGGCGTGATGACGAGCGCGATCCCGGCGTCCGTGCAGGCCGGCACGTCGACGGTGTCGTAGCCGACGCCGAAGCGGGCAATGACGGCGAGCCGCCCGCTCTTCGGGACGCTGTCGCGGCCGAAGCGGTGGGTGAGCAGGATGAGGGCGTCGAAGTCCTCGAGCTGCTCGGCGCGCAGCGGGTTCGCCACGTCGAGGAACGCGACCTCGACGTTCGGCGCGGCGCGCAGCGGCGCGAGGTCGAAGTCCGGGTAGGTCGGCGAGCCGTCCGGCTTCTTGAAGTCGCCGGAGAGCGCGACCCGGAACGGTCCGCTCATGTCCGCGCCTTCCGCGTGGCCGGGGCTTTGGCGGGCGCCGCTTTCGCCGGTGCCTTCGCCTTGGCGGGAGCGGCGGCCTTCGCTGCGGCCTCCGACCCCGCGGCGGCGTTCTTCGAGGCGTTCGCCTTCGTCCCCTCGCGCAGCTTGCCGATCGCCTCGGCGAGCGCGTTGTGCAGCACCCAGACGTCGCCGGAATAGCAGATGAAGTCGAAGCCGACGTCGTAGAGCTCGATGCCGACCTCGACCGTCGGCACCAGCCGGCCCATCGCCTTGCCGTGGCTGCGGGCGGCCTTCACCGTCCGGTCGATCGCCGCCTTGAAGTCGGGATGCTCGAACTCGCCGGGGATGCCGAGCCCGACCGACAGGTCGAAGTGGCCGACCCACAGGCAGTCGACGCCGTCCACCGCGGCGATCTCCTCGCAGTTCTTCACGCCGTCGGCCGTCTCGATCTGGCAGAACAGCGTCGTGCGGTTGTTCGTGGCGGTGAACTTGTCGGCGACCGCGCCGGGCCGGTAGCGGTCGTGCGCCACCTGCAAAGCGACGCCGCGGCCACCCTGCGGGTGGTACTTCATCGAGTGGACGATCTGACGGGCCTCTTCGGCGGAGCCCACCATCGGCACCATCAGCCCCTCGGCGCCCATGTCCATGGCGCGGGCGATGTGGTGGTACTCCTTCGACGGCACCCGCACGATCACCGGCACCTGCGCCGCCTCGAAGTAGCGGATGGCGCTCTTCACCGTCTCGAAGCCGAAGCCGGAGTGCTCGAGGTCGAACAGCACGAAGTCGCAGCCGGCCGACTTCAGGATGTGGCCGATCCCCGGCGTCGCGAACTCGACGATGAAGTGCCCGAATTTCGGCGCCCGCGTGCCGGCCATCGCCTTCAGGCCCGGACCCACCGCACTCGCGTCCACCATGCGTTTCTCCCTGTCGTCTTCCGCCCGCGCTCTCTGGCCGGGTCGAAGGTGTGTGAGCTATGCGCCGCCCTCGCAGACGAGGGCGTACTCGGTGACGGTCTTGGCCGCGACCAGCGCCGCGCTCGCCGCGTCGAAGCGGGCGAAGTGGGCGGTGCGCGTGTGCGCCTCGAAGGCCGCCCGGTCGTCGTAGATCTCGTAGAGGACAACCCGGTCCGGCTCGCCGGCCGGCTCCAGCACGTCGAAGCGCCGGCAGCCGGGCTCGGTGCGGCAGGACTCGCGCGCGTTCTCGTCGATGAGGCGGCGGAAGGCCGCGCGCTCGCCCGGCACCACCTGGAAGTCGACGAGGATGACGTAGCCGCTCATCGCCGCTTCTCCACCACCGCGTTGTAGCGCCGGGTGACGTAGTCGAGGTGGGCGCGCATCGCCGCCTCGGCTCGGTCGGGGTGACGCGAGGCTACCGCCTCGAAGATCACGCGGTGCGCCTCGTAGGCGACCTTGTCCTCGCCGGGGGCGAGCGTCGTCTGGCGCTGCTCGAGCAGCCACTCGGCGAGTGCTGCGTGGATCGCCGTGAACATCGGATTGCGCGGGATGACGGCGAGCACGTAGTGGAAGTCGACGTCGGTGCGCTCGAAGCGCTTGAGGTCGCCGAGCGAGGCGCGGTTCTCGTCGAGCGCGTGCCGGAACCGCTCGAGGTCGTCCTTGGTGGCGTGCTCGGCGGCGTGCCGCGACAGCCCGACCTCGAAGAAGACGCGCAGGCTCTGGAAGTTCTGCACGCCTCCTGGTGCCGCCAGCATGTGTCGGGCGGTGACGGCGAGCGCGTCGACGACGAAGGCCGGCGTCGGCAGCGTCACGATCGCCCGCGTGCCGGAGCGGATGTCGATCAGTCCCATCTTCTGCAGGTGGAACAGCGCCTCGCGGATCGCCGGGCGGCCGACGCCGAAGGTCTCCATCAGCGTCCGCTGCGAGGGCAAGGCGTCGCCGGCGGCGTAGTGCCCCTCAGCGATCATCCGCTCCAGCCGGGCGGCGACCTCCTCGTAGAGCTTGCGCTGGCGAACCGCCGTGTCGAGCATTGGTATACCTGTCATACCAGTTGGCTGACGCTACGCCCGGGCGGGGCGGTCGTAAAGAGGCATTTCGTGCTGCCGCCGAGAATCTGTCAGACAGCCGGCCGGCGCATCGGAACAGCGCTCCCCTCCCCGATCTGGACCCGAGTGGCGAGCCAGCGTATGACCATCTGACAATATGACGGGAGACGCCCGATGCTCGAGCTCTACAACTTCGCGCAGTCCACCTGCAGCCTGAAGGTCCGCCTCGCCCTGCACGAGAAGGGCATCGACTGGGTGGACCGTGTGCTCGTCTCGAAGAACCAGGACCATCTGTCGGACTGGTACCTGAAGCTCAACCCGAACGGAGTCGTGCCGACCTTGATCCACAACGGCACGCCGGTGATCGAATCCTCGGTGATCGTGCAGTATCTCGACGAGATCTTCCCGCCCGTATCCCTGACGCCGCCGACGCCGCTCGCCCGGGCGGAAATGCGCGCCTTCCTCGCCTTCGTCGACGCGGTGCCGACGCCGGCCGTGCGCTACCCGTCGTTCCAGTATGGTGGCCTCATCCGCAAATTCCTGGCGATGACGGACGCGGAGTTCGCCGAGAGCGTTGCGCTCCGGCCGCTGAAGGGCGAGTTCTACAAGCGCATGGGCCGCACCGGCTTCCCGCGCGAGGACATCGACAGGGCGCTCGCCGACATCGTCAAGACCGCCGGTCGCATGGACCTCTTGCTCGAGAAGAACGGCGGCCCCTTTCTGATGGGCGAGCAGCTGACGCTCGCCGATGTCGCGGTGGCGCCGCTGATCGACCGCATGGAGGATCTCGGCTTCGCCTACCTGTGGGAGAGCCGCTACCCGCGCGTGGCGACGTGGCTCGCCGACCTGCAGGCGCGGCCTGCCTACGGCCAAGCCTACTATCCCGGCAGCCGCCTCTCCGACCAGTTCCCCGACCTCGGCCTTGGCTGCGGCACCGACGCGCGCGAGCGTCAGCCGGAGCTTGCCGCCGCGGCCGAGTAGACCCGCGTCCGGTTAGTCCTGTCTCAGAGCGGCGGCCGGAGGTGCTCCCACGGGCGCGCCGCCTCGAAGGCGGCGGCCGCCTGTAGCACGCCGAGGTCATCGAAGCGGCGGCCGACGATCTGCAGCCCGACCGGTCGCCCGTCCGCCGTCATCCCGCACGGCACGGAGGCGGCCGGCGCGCCGGTGAAGTTGAACGGGTAGGAGAACTCCGCCCACTCCATCCAGTCCCAGCGATGCTGCGCCCAGCCGTCCGGGGCGAGCTGCCCGACCGGGAACGCCGCCACCGAGGCGGTCGGGGTGACGAGGTAGTCCCAGTCCTCGAACCAGCGGCCGATCTGCGAGCACCATGCGTACTTGCGCTCGCGCTGCATCTGGTAGTCCGACGCCGTCACCGCCTGGCCGTCCTCGATGCAGGCGACGAGGTGCGGGTCCATGCGGTCGCGCCATTCCGGCAGGAAACGGCCGAAGCTCGAGAAGTGCGCCTTCCAGAAGAAGCGGGCGAGGTCGACGCCGCCGGCGCCCCACGGCGTTCCCGCCTCCTCGACGATCGCCCCCGCCTCGGTGAAGGCGGAAAGCCCCGCCCGCACCAGCGCCGCCACCTCCGGATCGACCCGGACGTGGCCGAGATCGGGGCTGAAGGCGATGCGCTTGCCGGCGATCCCTTCCCGGAGGCGCCCGACATAGTCGGCCGGCGGGGCGTCGAGGCAGGTGTGGTCCTCCGGGTGCGGCCCGGCCATGACGGACAGCATCAGCGCCACGTCGCCGACGCTGCGCGCCATCGGCCCGCCGTGCGAGGCGAGGTCGTGCAGCCCGACCGGAACCATCGGGAGGCGGCCATAGCTCGGCTTCAGCCCGGCGAGGCCGCAGAAGTGCGCCGGCACGCGGATCGAGCCGGCGGCGTCGGTGCCCTGGTGCAGCGGCCCGCAGCCGGCGGCGGCGGCCGCGGCCGCACCGGCCGAGGAGCCTCCCGGCGTATGGCCGTGCTTCCACGGGTTGTGGGTATCGCCGGTGAGCGGGCTGCGGCCGAGGCCGATCCAGCCGCACTCCGGCGTCGTCGTCTTGCCGACGACGATGGCACCGGCCGCCTTCAGCCGCTGCACGAACGGCGCCGTCGTCTTCGCGACCTCGCCGACGAAGATGTGCGACCCGCGCAGCGTCGGCAGGCCCTCGATGCCGGCGAGGTCCTTGATCGTCACGGTGACGCCGTGCAGCGGCCCGAGCGGCTCGCCGGCGCTGACCATCGCCTCGGCCCGCTTCGCCTCCGCCCGCGCCGCTTCGCCGGTGACGAGGGCGAAGGCGTTGATGGTCGGCTCCACCGCCGCGATGCGTGCCAGCACGGCCTCGACGCTCTCCACCGGCGAGACCGTGCCGGCGCGGATCAGCGGCGCCAGCCGATGCGCCGGCATGTAAGCGAGATTGTCGGTGGTCGCACCTGTCGACGTCGCTGACCCACCTCCCGCCGGCAAGCCTCGTGCAGAACCCGTCGCGTCGTCGCCGGCCTTGCTCATCTCGGCTGTCCTCCCAGCGGAATCCGTCCCCCTTGCTACAGGGTCGCCCGCCGTCTCGCACTATCGCTGCCGCCATCGGCGGGACGCGGGCGGCCCGTGCGACGACGCGCCGCCGACGCCGCGGCTCGCTCACAGGGCCGACCGGCCGCGCAGGCTCTCAAGAGTGCGGTTGAGCGAAACCGCTGACGACCAGCTTCGAGATGTGCTCCGGCAGCAGGGGCACGCTTAAGAGGAAGCCCTGCCCTTCCAGGCAGCCGCGCCGACGGAGGAAATCGAGCTGGAACTTCGTCTCGATCCCCTCGGCGATGACGGCGATCTTCAGGCTGTTCGCCATGGCGATGATGGCGGTGACGATGATGCCATCGCCACTGCTCGGCGTCAGGCAGCGCACGAACGACTGATCGATCTTGATGATGTCGATTGGAAATTTGTTGAGATAACTCAGGCTCGAATATCCGATGCCGAAGTCGTCGACGGCGACACGGATTCCCATTTCCTTGATCTCGTAGAGGATCCTGGAACTTTCCTCCACGTCGTTCATGAGGATGCTCTCGGTGATTTCGAGTTGAAGCGCCTCAGGATCGAACGCGCTCTCTTCCAGCGCGGTACGGATGTCAGCAACAAAATTCTTCTGCCGGAATTCGAGCGCCGAGATGTTCACGGCGACCGTCGCGACCTTCAGCCCCTCCACAGCCCACCGCTTGCCTTGCGCGCAGGCCTCGCGGAGAACCCAGTGGCCGATCGGCAAGATCAGCCCGGTTTCCTCGGCGACGGGAATGAACAATCCCGGAAGCTGCATTCCCAGGCCCGGCCTGTTCCAGCGCAGCAGCGCCTCCACCCCGACCATCGTACAGTCGAACAGGTTCACCTTCGGCTGATAGAGAACCAGGAACTCGTCCCGATCCAACGCCAGCTCGAGCGCATCGCTGATGCGCTTGCGCTCGATATCCCTTGCCATGATCTCCCGGCTGTAAAACCGATACGTGTTCCTGTGATTGACCTTGGCCTGGTACATCGCTGCGTCGGCACAGTGCAATAGCACGTCCGGCTTTTCCCCATCATCCGGATAGACGCTGATACCGATGCTTGCGGTGATTTGAAACGTGCGATCCTTGACGACAAGGGGTCGCCTGAGTTCCTGAAGCATCCGCTCTGCCAGGATGCCGGCTTCCGCCGGCCCCTCGATCTCCGAAAGCAGAACGACGAACTCGTCGCCGCCGTGGCGGCTCACCGTGTCCGTTCGGCCGACACACCCTTGGAGCCGCTTCGCGACGAGTTGCAGGACCAGGTCACCGCCCGCATGCCCGATCGAATCGTTCACCTCCTTGAACCGGTCGAGGTCCAGGAAGAAGACCGCCACCTCACCGGCGTGACGTTTTGCCGACTCGATCGCCTGCAGGAGCCGGTCGTTCAGGAGCGATCGATTGGGCAGGTCGGTCAGATAGTCGTGCTGCGCCAGATGCGCCATTTTCATCGACATCGCCCGCGCGACCGTCACGTCGTGAAAGACCAGAACGGCTCCGCAGAGCTCGTCGTTGTGGCCGTGTATCGGAGAAGCCGAGTCCTCGATGGTCACCTCCAGGCCATCGCGCCGCACGAGGATCGTGCCCGCCACCAGTCCCATCGGCTTGTCGTCCTGGAGGACGAGATCGACCGGATTGCGGACCGAACCCCTCGTTCCGCCGTCGAGAATTCGCATCACCTCGTCGATCGGATGTCCCTGAGCCTCCTCTCGCAGCCAGCCCGTGATGCTCTCCGCCGCGGCATTCATGTACTCGACGTTCGCCGCCAGATCGGTGCCGATGACAGCGTCGCTGATCGAGTTGAGCATGATCTCGGCGCGTGCTTTCTCGACGAACATCGCGGCTTCGACGGCCTTTCGCTTGATGACGTTGCGCAACATCTGCACCGTCACCAGGCTCTCGAAGTCGCGCCTGGAAAAGAAGCCCTGTGCGCCGTTCTGTACGGCACGATCGGCCAGATCCTCTTCCCCCTCGCCGCAGACAACGACGATGGGGATGCGGGGAGCAGCGGCGAACAGACGATCAAACGTCGCCATGCCATCGCTATCCGGCAGGTGCAGGTCCGCCACGACGATGTCCGGAATGGCGGCGCGCAGGCTGTCGATCGCATCAGACAGGCAGCCGACCGAAACGATCGAGAATGGATCGGGCCTGGGGTTCGTCAGCAGGGCGAAAAGAGACCTGGACATCTCCGCGTCGGCTGTGACGATCAACACGTGACCGCGCATCGTCGGCTCAAGCCTCGCAGCCGCAGGATCTAGGTCATCCATGGCGCGAAGAGCGGCCCTGCCAGCAGATGCTGTCGAAAACAATAATACTACTGCTGGCTGCAGGCCAGGCATTTGTCCGTCAGGCCCGCCGAGGACGAGCACCACAGCAACGGAAACTGCGCGGCAGACCGAGGACAACGGCGATGTTCTGGCCTTCTGGTCGGCTCTCCAGGCTGCGAAAGCCCGCCGGAGAGCGGCCTGGTGCGATGCCCCCTTGTCTGTACCCGTGGCCTGCCTTAATCATCCGCCCGGTTGGCGACGTGGCGGAATGGTTACGCAGCGGACTGCAAATCCGTGTATGCCGGTTCGATTCCGGCCGTCGCCTCCAAACGCTCCGCCTCCCCGCAGTCCGTTCCGCTCCTCGCGACGACCCGCCGTGCGAAATCGCCGCGGCCAGTGCAGGGAGCTTGTGGCGGGCTCGCGCGTTTTCTCGCCGGCGACCAAGCCGGCTTGCGCGGCGCCTCTTTCGGACTGATGATCCCGCATCATCGACGATGGCCGCGGCGGACCGGACCACCTCACCGTCGGCGACCCGCCTCGAGAGCCGCCAGCGCGCATCTTTCCCCTTTCAAGAGACCCCACATCCGGGCCGGCAAACGCCGGCTGAACCGGGGTGCGGCCAGGAGTTCGCCATGCGCCGACCGTCCACCCACCCCACCACCGCGATGCTCGAGGCTTTCGAGTTCGCCTTCCAGGTGCAGTCGGTGATGGCGCTGCGGCTCCTGCGAATCTCGGCTGGCGGCAGCGATGCGGCGGTGGAGACCCAGCGCATGATCGCCGAGAAGGCCGAGGCGGTCTGGCGCTCGCAGCTCGCCGCCGGTCTCGCCATCGCCAGCGGGCGCGACAGCGGGGCGGTGGCGGTCGCAGCCTTCCGTCCCTACCGGCGCGCGGTGAAGGCCAACCACCGTCGCCTCACCTCAGGCTGATTCGGCCGGCAGACGTCCCCCCCTCGATCCGGACATCCCCCGTCGGCAATGACGAGCGGGGGCGGGTAGGCCGTGCCCACGCCGCCCCCGATCGGAAGGGTGCGGCCGGCTGCAGGCTTGCGCCGCGCCAGGCCGGGCCGGAGACGCCTTGGGAGGGGCGTCGATAGCCGATTCCCATCAAACCATAGAATTTGCCGATCACAACCATTTTGATCGTCAATTCGGAGTGATTTTTTTTGCGCGGGCATCGCGCCGGACGGCCGGCCGCGACTCGGGGCGGAACGCTGGCCGTGCCGTGGCGTTGACTGGGACGCGGCGCGACAGCGGGCCGACCGGCACCGAGCGGCCGCATGGGAGAGCCCCGATGACATCGACCAACACCCCGCCGCGACCCGATCCGGCCGACGATCGGCCCCAGCCCGGCGATGCCGGCACGCCGCAGCGGCCGACCCCGCGAGGCGGCTCCGCTGCCGCCGAGGGCGACGGTCGCGACAGCGCCCTCCTCGCCGACGTGCCGCCGAGCCACCGCCACCGCAGCGACGATGCACACGCCGAGGACGAGACGAAGCAGGCCGACGGCGGCCGCGACGCCGACGAGGTGAAGCACCGGACCGCGGATCGTGGCATCTCGGCCGCGATCTCCGGCCTCGACATCGTTCCGAGCGAGGACCGCTGAGGCGCGCCCGGCCCGCGCCGCTCGTCCGTGGTTGCGGCTTGCGCGAATTCGAGAGCAAGGCGCGGAGTGCGGCGCGGCGTCGGACGAGGCATGGTGACGGTATCCGGCGCGCCTGCGCCGCCGCTGCCAGGAGACGCTCCGTGCCGCCCTCCCCCTCTTCCTCGTTCGCGACGGCCGCCGCCGCGCCCCCGCCCGCGGCGGCGCCGTCCGCGCAGTCCTATGCCTCCGACGAGGCGCGGCTCGTGGCGGTACGCGGCCGCGACGCTTCGGCCGACGGGCGGTTCGTCTATTCCGTAGCAACCACGGGCGCCTATTGCCGTCCGTCGTGCGCCGCCCGGCCGGCGCGCCGCGAGAACATCGCCTTCCACGCCGACGGCGCGGCGGCGCGCGACGCGGGGTTCCGGCCCTGCAGACGTTGCCGTCCGGACGAGCCGCCGCTCGCAGCGCGCCATGCCGCGGCGGTCGCGGTCGCCTGCCGGGCGCTGGACGAGGGCGAGGAGGCGCCGTCCCTCGCCGCCCTCGCGAAGATGGTGGGGATGTCGCCCTACCACTTCCACCGCGTCTTCAAGGCCGCCACCGGCGTGACGCCGAAGGCCTATGCGAGCGCCCGCCGCGCCGCCCGCCTGCGCGCCGGCCTCGAAGGGGGCGAGCGCGTCACCGATGCGATCTTCGACGCCGGCTACGGCTCGAGCAGCCGCTTCTACGAGCACGCCGGCGAGCGCCTCGGCATGACGCCGGCCGCGTTCCGCGACGGCGGGCGCGACGTCGTCCTGCGCTTCGCCGTCGGGCGCTGCTCCCTCGGCGCCGTCATCGTGGCGGCGAGCGAGCGCGGCATCGCGGCGATCGAGCTCGGCGACGACCCGCAGCACCTCGTCGAAGGCCTGCAGGACCGCTTCCCGAAGGCGACGCTGATCGGCGGCGACGCGGACTTCGAGGAACTGGTGGCGCGGGTCGTCGGCTTCGTCGAGGCGCCAACGAGCGGCCTTGACCTGCCGCTCGACGTGCGCGGCACCGCCTTCCAGGAGCGCGTCTGGCGGGCGCTGCGCGCCATTCCCGCCGGCACGACCGCCACCTACACCGACGTCGCCGCGACGATCGGGATGCCGAAGGCGGTGCGCGCCGTCGCGCAGGCCTGCGCAGCGAACCCGGCGGCGGTCGCCATCCCCTGCCACCGCGTCGTGCGCACCGACGGCAGCCTCAGCGGCTATCGCTGGGGCATCGAGCGAAAGCGCGCCCTGCTCGAGCGCGAGGGGGCCCGATGACGCTGCTCACCGCCCATCAGCCGGCGGTGCGCCCTGCCCTCGCCGACCGCAGCGACGGCCTCGACTGGGCGGCGATCGCCGCCGGCCTCGACGCCCACGGCGCCGCCACCACTGGCCCGCTGCTGAAGCCGGACGAATGCGCGGCGCTGTCCGCCCTCTACGACGACGAGAGCCGCTTCCGCAGCAAGGTCGTCATGGCCCGCCACGGTTCTGGCAGCGGCGAGTACCAGTACTTCGCCGATCCGTTGCCGGCGGCGGTCGCGACCCTCAGGGAGCGTCTCTACGCCCGCCTCGTGCCGATCGCGAACGGTTGGAACGAGCGCCTCGGCGGTCTAGTCCGCTATCCCGACGACCATGCCGCCTTCCTCGCGCGCTGCCACGACGCCGGCCAGACCCGCCCGACGCCGCTACTGCTGCGCTACGGCGCCGGCGACTTCAACTGCCTGCACCAGGACCTCTATGGCGAGCATGTCTTTCCGCTGCAGGTGGCGTTCCTGCTGTCGGAGCCGGGGCGCGACTTCACCGGCGGCGAGTTCGTGTTGACCGAACAGCGGCCGCGACAGCAGTCCCGCGCCGAGGTGGTGCCGCTCGGCCACGGCGAGGGCGTCGTCTTCGCGGTGTCGCACCGGCCGGCCACCGGTGCCCGCGGCGATCATCGGGTGACGCTGCGCCACGGTGTCAGCCGCATCCGCAGCGGCCGCCGCCACACCCTCGGCATCATCTTCCACGACGCCGCGTGAGATCGAGCCCCTACTCGATCGTTCCGGTTGCTGAGCAGACGGCGGACGCCTGATCACCACTCGTCCACAGCTCCACCGAAAACGGCACGTCGCTCGGCACGACGAAGGGGGTGGTGCGTTCGAACACGGTATAGGTGCCGGCCTCTGTCCACGTGTTCGCGGCGGGCGGAATGTAGAAGTCGACGACGTCCTTGGCCTCCGAGAGCGTCACAGCCGCGTAGAGGCCGCTCTCGTCGGTGATCAGGACGCAGGAGAGCGTCTGGATCGTCCGGACCTTGCCCTTCTTCCGGCCGAAATCGGCGACGCAGGTGCCGACGACGCAGCTGACGGCGGCAGCGGCGGTGTAGCGCCTGGCGCCGCCGGCGGCCGCCGTGCCGATCGTCTCCTGCAGCCCGCCGGCGGGTCGTGTGGGCACGGTCGCCTCCGCGAGCGGGCTGGCGACGACCACGGCGAAAGCAAGAGCAAGAGCAAGAGCGCGACACGGCGTCATCGGACAGTCCCCCGGCGCGGCACCGGCCTTTTGTCGGCGTGGCGCAGGCGCGTTCGCCATCATAGCGGGCGACGCGGCCGCAGCCTCCTCACGTCCCGGCGATGTGGCCCACCGCCGCGCTTCGGCCGCATTGGCGCGGCTTCTCGCAATAGCGTAAGATTCCCGTGCTAGGCTTCACCGAAGCGCAGCGACACGAGGAGACCGCCTCTTGCCGGCCGACGTCCAGAACGCCCTCCTCGTCTATCCGAAGTTCAACGCCGCCTCGTTCTGGAACTACGGCGAGACGTGCGAGATGGTCGGGGCGAAATACCCCGCCTCGCCGCTCGGCCTCATCACCGTGGCCGCGATGCTGCCGAAGTCGTGGAACGTCCGCCTCGTCGACCGCAACGTCGAGGACCTGACGGACGCCGATCTCGACTGGGCCGACATGGTGATGACCGGCGGGATGCTGCCGCAGCAGCGCGACTGTCTGATGCTGATCGAGCGGGCGCAGGCCCGCGGCAAGGCCGTCGTCGTCGGCGGGCCGGACGTCACCTCGAGCCCCGAGATCTATGCCGTCGCCGACATCCGCGTGCTCGGCGAGGCGGAAAGCGTCATCGAGGAGTTCCTCGCCGCCTGGGCCGTCGGCACGCGCCGCGGCGACTTCGTGGCGCCGAAGTTCCAGGCCGACGTCACCGCGAGCCCGGTGCCGCGCTTCGACCTGCTGAAGCTCGACCGCTACCTCCACGTCGGCGTGCAGTTCTCGCGCGGCTGCCCGTTCACCTGCGAGTTCTGCGACATCATCGAACTCTACGGCCGTCGCCCGCGCATGAAGAACACGGGGCAGATGCTGGCCGAGCTCGACGCCCTCTATGCGCTCGGCTACCGCGGCCACGTCGATTTCGTCGACGACAACCTGATCGGCAACAAGAAGGCCGTGAAGGCCTTCCTGCCCCACCTCGCCGACTGGCAGAAGCGCAACCGTCACCCCTTCGAGCTTTCCACAGAGGCCTCCCTCAACCTCGCCGAAGACCGCGAGCTGATGGAGCTGATGCGGGGTGCCGGCTTCTTCTCGGTGTTCGTCGGCATCGAGAGCCCGGATCCAGAGGTGCTGGCCGCCACCAGCAAGAAGCAGAACACCCGCGGCGACATCTCCGAGAGCGTCCACAAGATCTACGGCTCCGGCATGTTCGTGCTCGCCGGCTTCATCGTCGGCTTCGACAGCGAGAAGGGCCGGGTGTCCGCGCCCATCACCCACCTGATCGAGGACGCGGCGATCCCGGTCGCGATGGTCGGCATGCTCTACGCGCTGCCGAACACCCAGCTGACCCGCCGCCTCGCCAAGGAGGGGCGGCTGCATCCCGACCACGGCGTCGACATGGACGACGGCTCGGCAGACCAGTGCCTGTCGGGGCTCAACTTCGACACCCTGCGGCCCCGGGCCGAGATCCTCGCCGACTACCGCGCCGTCGTCGACGCGGTCTACGCGCCCGAGAACTACTTCGGCCGCGTGCGCCGCGTCGGCCGGGCGCTGAAGATCAAGATGTCGGCGGGCGACATCAATCCCGGTGCCGCCTGGAAGGACATCGTCCAGGTGGTGCGCCTGATGACGGCGATCACGCTGCGCAAGCCGCAGTTCCGCGGCGAGTTCTGGAAGACGGTCGTGATGACGGCGCTGCGCAATCCGCTGGCGCTGAAGGCGGTGCTGCAGATGTCGGCCCTGTATGCCCATCTCGGCCCGTTCTCGCGCCACGTCGTGAGCGCCATCGGCGAGAAGATCGAGGCCGTCGAGAGCGGCGCCTGGACGGCGCCGACGGCGCTGCCGGGCACGGCTCCGGCACCGGCCCACGCCCACGCGCACACCGCCGCACACACGCACTCCCCCGCACCGGCGGCAGCGTCGGCGGCCGTCACGGCCGCCTGATCCGGCGCACACGGAGGAGCCCGCGTCCGGCAGGCGGGGTCCGACGCGGGATGCCCGCCCCCGTCGCCGCGTCCGTGCGGATCGGCTAGGCTCACGCACGGCACGCCGGGGCGTGCGCGGTCGGGTGATCGTTCATGGGCAATCGAGTGGGCATCGGCTTCGGCCGTCGAGAGTTCCTGAAGGCCTCGCTCGCGGTGGCGGGCGCGCCGACGGTGGTCGCTGCAGCGACCGGCATCGCCACCGCCGCCGGCACGGATGCGGCGGCGGCCGCCGCCGGGACGTCTCCGCCCGCCTCGGCCGCCGCCGCTTCGGCCGCCGTCGATGCGGTCGGCGACGCCATCCTGCGCCTCTCCCGCCAGGTCTGGGCGACGCCGGAGCTCTCCCTGGAAGAGGAGAAGTCGGCGGAGATCCACCTGCGCGAGCTGCGCGCGGCGGGCTTCACCATCGCCAGCACCGGCACCTCCGGCACGCCGACCGCCTTCGTTGCCGAATGGACGCAAGGCACGGGCGGCCCGAAGGTCGGCTTCCTGCCCGAGTACGACGCCCTGCCGGGCCTCGGCAACGCCGCCGAGCCGCGCGAAACGCCCGGTCCGACCGGCGTCGCGGTCGGCCACGGCTGCGGCCACAACCTGCTCGGCGCCGGCTGCACCGGGGCGGCCTTCGCCCTGAAGAAGATGATGATGGACAGCGGCACGCCCGGCACCATCCGCGTCTATGGCTGCGCGGCCGAGGAGAACCAGGGCGTCAAGGTCTACATGGCCCGCGACGGCCTGTTCAACGACATGGACGCCTGCCTCGCCTGGCACCCGGCGCCGATCACCGCCACCGGGCTCCTGCGCACCGCCGCCGCCGACATCGTCCGCGTCGACTTCTTCGGGCGCACGGCGCATGCCGGCGTCGCCCCGTGGGAGGGCCGCAGCGCCCAGAAGGCGGCAGAGATGTTCGGCATCGGCGTCAATTTCATGCGCGAGCACATCGAGCCGACGTCACGGCTTCACTATGTCTATCCGCGGATGGGTGAGGCGGCGAACGTCGTCCCCGACCGCGCCCAGGCCCTGATCATGATCCGCGACGCCGATCGCGAGCGCGTGGTCGCAATGACCGCGTGGGTGCGCCAGATCGCCGAGGCGGCGGCGCTGGCGACGCAGACGCGCGCCGAGGTCGACCACTTCTTCGGGCTGCACGACCTGCTGCCGAATGAGACGCTGGCGGCGCAGATCAATCGCCACCTCCTCGCCGTCGGCCTCGACTGGAGCGAGGACGAGCAGGCCTTCGCCCGTGCCTGCCAGGCGGCCTCGGGACTGCCCGAGAAGGGCCTCGCCACCGACATCCTGCCGATGCTGCCGGAGATCACCACCGGTGGCGGCACCGACGTCGGCGACGTCTCCTACAACACGCCGACGGGCCTGTTCGGCTGGACGACGATGCCGCTCGGCGTCGGCCTGCACACCTGGCCGGTGACGGCCTGCGGCGGCATGTCGATCGGCGACAAGGCCTCGCTCGACACCGCCCGCGTCATGGCCGGTGTCGGCTACGACCTGATGACGGACGCGGCCCTGCGCGCCGCCGCGCGGGCGGACTTCGACCGCCGCCGCGCCGGCCGCCCCTACGTCTCGCCGATCCCGCCGGACCGCAAGCGGCCCGACGGCATCCCGGAACACCTCCTCCTGCGCGACGGCACCGGCGAGTTCGTCGACCAGCTCTACCTCAAGGAATACACCTACCGGTGACCGCCGTGGCCCGATCGCCGGTCGCGGCCGGACCCGCCTTTGCGCGCCGCGCACACCGGGCGGCGGCACTCCGCCGATGGTCGCGGCGCAACAGTCACCCTGTTGCACACGACCGGACTTCGGAAACGGACAACAGATGTCAGTCAGTACCCGCCCCGTGCTGTTTCGCCCGCTGTCGATCCTCGGCGTGCTGCTCGGCACACTGTGCTTCGCCGCCTCTCTGACCCCGAGCCTCGTCCCCCGGCCGCCGCTCATCCAGGGGGCGCTCGGCGGCCTCAGCTTCGCCGTCGGTTACGTCTTCGGCGTGGCCCTGCATGCGGCGTGGGCGTCGCTGCAGCTGCCGGTGCTGTCCGGCGCCGCCCGTCGCGCCGTGCTGGTGCTTGCCCTTGCCGGCTGCGTGGTCGCTGCGGGCCTCTGTCTATGGTGGGCGGCCGGCTGGCAGAACCGCCTGCGCGCGCTGATGGAGCTACCGCCGATCGACAGCGCCGGCCCGTGGACGATCGCCGGCACGGCGCTCGCGGTGTTCGTCGTGCTGCTCGTCGTCGGGCGCCTGTTCGCCGTCATCGCGATCCGCCTGTCCGGCGGCCTGTCGCGCTGGATCCCGCGGCCGCAGGCGATCGTGCTGGCGCTTGCTGCCACCGCCTTGCTGTTCTGGTCGATCGGCGACGGCATTCTCGTCAACGGGGCCATGCGCATGCTTGACGGCATCTATGCCGAGCTCGACCAGCGCATCGACGAGGGCAGCCCGCAGCCGACGAGTCCTCTGAAATCCGGCGCACCCGGCTCGCTGGTCGGCTGGCAGAGCCTCGGCCGGGCCGGCCGGCAGGTCGTCTCCGCGGGCCCGGACCGCGCGGCGATCGAGGCGGCGGTGGGCACGCCGGCGCTCGAGCCGTTGCGCGTCTATGTGGGCCTCGGCTCGGCGGAAACGCCGGAGGCGCGCGCCGCGCTCGCGCTCGCCGAGCTCGTCCGCATCGGCGCGTTCGAGCGCGAAAACCTCGTCATCGTCACGCCGACCGGCACCGGCTGGGTCGACCCGGAGAGCCAGGCGGCGCTCGAGTACGTGCTGCGCGGCGACGTCGCCAGCGTCTCGGTGCAGTATTCCTACGTGGCGAGTTGGCTCTCCCTGCTCGCCTATCCCGACTACGGCGTCGACACCGCGCGCGCCGTCTTCGCCGCCGTCTACGACCACTGGCGGGCCCTGCCGGAGGACGCCCGCCCGCGGCTCTATCTGCACGGCCTCAGCCTCGGCTCCTACAATTCCGACCTCAGCCACGACCTCCACCAGGTGATCGGCGACCCCTACGACGGGGCGCTGTGGTCGGGCCCGCCGTTCAACAGCCGCACCTGGACGGCGGTAACGGCCGGGCGCAACGCCGGCACGCCGGAGTGGCTGCCGACGTTCCGCGACGGCTCGGTGATCCGCTTCACCGCCCAGAAGGACCATCTTGGCGAAGCGACGGCGCCGTGGGGGCCCTACCGAGTGATCTACCTGCAGTATGCGAGCGACGCGGTGACCTTCTTCGACCCGCATTCGTTCTGGCGCCAACCGGACTGGATGACCTCGCCGATCGGTCCCGACGTCTCGCCGGATTTCGTCTGGATCCCCGGCGTGACGTTCCTGCAGCTCCTGGCCGACATGATGATGGCGGTGGTTCCGCCGAAAGGCTTCGGCCACGTCTACGCGTTCGCTCACTATGTCGACGCGTGGGCTTCGCTCACCGACGCACCTGGCTGGACGCCCGAGGGGCTGGAGGAACTGAAGGCGAAGATCGGCAACGCCGCGCCGTGACCGCCACGGATCACGCGTCTGTCCGTAACGCCCGCAAGCGTGGACCGCGCGGCCTCAGGCCGCCCGCCGCTCCAGGACGCGGCCGGCATAGGCGCTGAAGGCGCGCGTCTCGCCGGCGGCGCCGCGGGCGGCGACGAACTGGTCCGGCCGCACCAGCACCCAGCCGGCGACGCTGATGCCGTAGCGCTCCGCCGCGACGCCATCGGGGTCCGAGGTGCCGTCGAGCACGACGATCTCCACCGTGTCGACGTGCGACACCGCCTCGGCCATCAACGCCGACTGCAGGCCGGGGTCGCCGAAGAAGAGCAGCGTGTGGCGCACCGCGGACAGGCGCGACCACAGCGCGACGCGGGCCCCGGTGGCCGTGTCCACGATCTCGGCATCGAGCGCCCGCGCGCCGACGGCAGGCTCGCCGTGGTCGCTGGTGCTCATGCCGATTTCGACGAGCGGGCCCCCCGTATAGACGATCTCCGTCTCCGACATCTGCGCCTGCAGCTTCCGGCGCGCCGCCGGGATGTGCGAGATGATGGTCACCATCGCCTCCCGCGCCAGCCGGACGGCGGCGCCGTGGGCGACCATGCCGACCCGCAAGAGCTGCGTGGCGCGCGTCACCACGCCGTAGGCCACCGGCCGCCGCTCGGCCTCGTAGGAATCGAGCAGCGCCGCCGCCTCGCCGTGCCCACGGATGATCAGGGCGAGCTTCCAGCCGAGATTGAAGGCGTCCTGGATGCCGGTGTTCATCCCCTGCCCGCCGGCTGGACTGTGGATGTGGGCGGCGTCGCCGGCGATCAGCACCCGCCCCTTGCGGTAGCCGGAGGCGAGCCGCTCGTTGACGTGGAAAGTCGACAGCCAGGTCGGGTCGCTGGCGACGATCCCCGGCGGTCCGTCCGCCGTCAGGTGCGCCTGGATCTCCTCGAGCGTCGGCGGGGCGTCGCCCGCGGGCTCGCCGCGCATGGCGAAGGTGCGCCAGACGTCGCCGCCGATCGGGAACAGCGCGACGCTGCCAGTGGGTCCCCATCCGATGTGAATGGACGTGGGGTCGAGGTCACCGGCCATGCGGGTGTCCGACAGGATGAAGGTCTGCGGCTCGGTGATGCCGTCGAACTCGACGCCGAGCACCTGGCGCACGGTGCTGCGGGCGCCGTCGCACCCGACGACGAAGTCCGCCTCCACCGTCTCTTCGGTGCCGTCGGCGTGCTTTAGCACCGCCCGCACGGTCTCGTCGGCGGGCTCGACCGCGACGAGCTCGACCGGGCGCTCGAGGTGGACGCCGGCGGCGGCGAGGTGCTGTGCGAGGATCGCCTCGGTCTTCGACTGCGGCACGATGATGGTGAACGGGTAGGCGCTGTCGACACCCTCGGCCACCTTCAGCGCCGCAATCTGCCGTCCGCCGTCGCTGACCTTGACCTCAGTCAGATGCAGCCCGGCATCGAGGAAGGAGTGGATGACGCCGAGCGCCGCGAACGCCTCCAGCGTGCCGCTCCACACGGCGAGCGCCTTCGACACTTCCGTCGGATGGGGGTTCTTGTCGACGACGCGGCATGCGATGCCGTGGCGGGCGAGCGAAAGCGCCAGCGTCAGCCCCGTCGGGCCGGCACCGGCGATGATGACGGGCAGGCGCGGTGTCGGCATGGCGGTTGTCCCCCAGAGAGCTCGAGGATTGGCGCACGCCCCAATTGGAGCGTCAAGGCGGGCAACAGCGGACCGTTGTTGCTTGCCCGGGCCTGACATAGGCTCACGAAAAGGCGGGGGACGACGGTATGGGGGCACCGCGCAGTCGAAATGCTGAGTACGCAGCGCCGGGTCGGCGCACTCGGAGGCCCCTCCCCTCGCCAGCGGGAGGGGCAACGCGCCATTGCGCGACCCGCATCGCTTCAGCGCTCCTGTTTGGCGCCACCCTCGCCGTACCCGGTGCGACGGCGGAGTCCTCGCAGTCCCCGCAACCCGCCTCCGTCGACACCATCGCGCGCGAGACGAGCGACCCGACCTCCAACATCTGGATGGTGCCGACGATACTCGGCTTCACCGATACGCCGTCGATGCCCTATCGCCGGTCGAACCAGTTCTCGATCGAGATCCAGCCCTCGATGCCGGTCAGCTTCGACGACCGCTGGCGGCTGCTCAATTTCCCGAGCCTCACCCTGACGAGCCAGGGAACGCCGACCAACGGGCAGGCGACGGGCGTGGAGAGCATGAGCTATCTCGCCGCCTTCAGCCCGAAGTCGACCGGTGGGGCATTCGCCTGGGGGCTCGGCCCCTACGTCTCCTTCCCGGTCACCACCGACCGGGATCTCGGCGTGAACCAGTGGCAGTTCGGCGGCGGCGGCATGGCACGGATCAAGACGAAGGACCACGTCGCATCGGTGACGGTGAAGGCCGGCTGGGCGACGGCACGGCAGCGCCAGCAGGCCGGCGCCTTGCAGATCGAGTACAACTTCCAGCGTTTCCTGAAGGACGGCTGGCAGGTCGGCCTCGGACGCAACTCGACGATCGAATACACGTGGCAGCGAGGCAGCGGCGGCGCCTGGAACGTCCCCGTCGGTCTAAACGTCGGCAAGACGACCTATCTCGGCAAGCTGCCGGTGAAGTTCATGGCGCAGTACGAGCTGATGGTGGTGAACGCCAACCGCTGGAAGCCTCAGCACCAGGTGAGCCTCGTCGTCATCCCAGTGCTGCAGAACCCGCCGTGAGAACGGCCCGCCTTCGCGCGAGGGCCGCGCAACGCTTCGCTTACACCGTCAGGTGCCGCCGCACCTCGTCTTCGTCCCGCGCCATGACGGCGCGGTCGCCGGCCACCACCACCTCGCCGCGGTCGAGCACGACGAAATCGTCGGCGAGGTCGCGGGCGAAGTCGAAATACTGCTCGACCAGCACGATCGCCATCGTGCCCTGGTCGCGCAGCCACTCGATGGCACGGCCGATGTCCTTGATGATCGAGGGCTGGATGCCCTCGGTCGGCTCGTCGAGCAGCAGGAGCCGCGGGCGCGTGACGAGCGCCCGCCCGATGGCGAGCTGCTGCTGCTGGCCGCCGGAGAGGTCGCCACCGCGCCGGCCGAGCATCGACTTCAGCACCGGGAAGAGCTCGAAGATCGTGTCCGGCACGGTGCGGTCGCGACGGGCGAGCGGCGCGTAGCCGGTCTCGAGGTTCTCCTTCACCGAGAGCAGCGGGAAGATCTCGCGCCCCTGCGGCACCATCGCGATGCCGCGGCGTGCCCGGTCGTAGGGCGGGGTGCGGCCGAGCGGCGCCCCCTCCCAGTCGATCGTACCGGCGGAGATCGGCTGCACGCCGGCGATCGCCCGGAGCAGCGAGGTCTTGCCGACGCCGTTGCGGCCGAGGATGCAGGTGACCTTGCCGACTTCGGCCTTCAGCGACACCGACTTCAGCGCCTGGGCGGCGCCGCTGTGGAGGTTGACGGACTGGACCTGAAGCACGCCCTCACCTCCCCAGATAGACTTCGATGACGCGCTGGTCGTTCGAGACGTGGTCGAGCGAGCCCTCGGCCAGCACCGAGCCCTCGTGCAGCACCGTCACCTTGACGCCGAGGTCGCGCACGAAGGTCATGTCGTGCTCGACCACCACCACCGAGCGGGTCTTGTTGATCTCGACCAGTGGCCTGCCCCCCTTGAAGTGGTCCTCCCTGAGGTATGGGTTTTGAGCCCTATTGGAGGACGGACAGATGGCGAGGAAGCGGCATAGGCCCGAGGAGATAGTCACGAAGCTTCGGCAGGTTGAGGTCCTGACGGCGCAGGGCAA